>JAEMGR010000016.1 GCA_016458225.1 Myxococcaceae bacterium JPH2
GCTGAACCCTCTCACGCGACAACTACCTTGACGCTCACCGGAAGCTTGAGGGGATGCCGCTCCGGGCACGACGGAGGCAGGCGGTGAAGAAGAGTTGGTTCAGCGAAGAGCAGATGGTTGCGATTCTGCGCGAGGCGGATCTGGAGCGGCAGTTTCGTTGGCTCGCACCTCGGACCGTTGAATGTCTGGCACGAACGGTGATGCAGTGACGCATGGACACTCCGCTGGTGAAGCTCGCGGCGTGGTTTCGCCACTGCATCGCCTTCCTTCAGTTCTGCTGACCCTGGCGTTGGCTTGCTGGGCTGGGTTGATCAGCTGGGTTTGGGGACTTCGATTCCGTCTCGCTGGAGTTCGGCGGCGGTGGCGGTGGTGGCTTGGGTTCCGGGGGGATTCTCGTACCAGCCTGGGTCTTCTTGGCCGTTGGTGTGTTCCCTTACCTTGAGGACCGTGAACATGCCTCCCATCGTGATGTAGCCGTGCTTGCCTTCACCTCCTGACATCGGAATGGAGTTCTCCGGGACGGGCATTCCCATTTCACCCATGTCTCCCATTCCGGCCTGGCCCATTGTCATGTAGCCCGGCAGGAGCTTGCGGACCTTGGCGTCCAGGCCTCCTGGTTTCATTCCAATCACGTTCGGGAAGGCGTGCCCCATCTGGTTCATTACGTGGTGCGTCATGTGGCAGTGCATCGCCCAGTCGCCTGGGACGTCGGCTACGAACTCCACGGTCCTCGTGCTCCCCACCGGCACCAACACCGTCGTCTCGGGCCACTGCGCGGACTCGGGGATTCTTCCTGCGTCCGTCTCCGTCACTCGGAAGTGGTAGCCGTGCAGGTGGATGGGGTGGTGGTCCATCGGGCCCAGGTTTCCTAGACGGATTCGGACTCGCTCTCCCTTTCGCACCACCAGCGGCGCCGTGGCCGGGAAGGCCTTGGCGTTCAAGGTCAGCATGTTGAAGTCCGTCATCTCGTTTGGGTTCGGGCGACGTGTCCCCGCGTCGATGCGCCATTCGTGCAGCATCAGCGCGAAGTCCTTGTCGACCTTCGGACCCGTCGGATGCCGAGGGTGGATGACGATGAGCCCCACCATGCCCATCGCGATCTGCGTCATCTCGTCATGGTGCGAGTGGTACATGCCCATGCCGGACTGGCGGAAGGTGAACTCGTAGCGGAACGTCTCGCCCGGGTCGATGGGCTTCTGGTTGAGCCCTCCCACTCCGTCCATTCCGCTCGGCAGCAGGATTCCGTGCCAGTGCACCGTCGTTGGCGCGGACAGCCGGTTGGTCACGTAGAAGCGCACCCGGTCGCCTTCCACCACCTCGATGGTCGGTCCGTGCACCTGCCCGTTGTAGCCCCAGCAGAGTGCCTTCAGTCCGGGCGCGAACTCGTGCTCCACTTCCTCCGCCACCAGGTGAAAGACCTTCACCCCGTCCACCAGCTTCCACGGCAGGGTCGTTCCGTTCGGAACCACCACCGGCTGATAGTCGCGGTGGGGCATTCCCGGCGGGGCTCCGGCGTAGCTCGCTCGCTTCGGCGCTTCGGGTCTTGAGGGTGAGGCGGGCTGGGCTTCGGCTCGGGCGCCTCTCAGGAGCAGCGCGCCCCCTGCCAGGGCGGCTCCTGCTGTCGACAGGATGCCTCGCCTCGTGAGCGCACCGAAGCCCTGGGGTGCGGCGGCTTCGACGACCGGCACGGCTTCGCTGGTCGCGCTGGGGTCGATGCTCGCGACGGCGTCGCTGGCTTGGAGGGGCTCCGCGGGGTCGGTGGGCTCTCGCATCGGGTGGGGCTCGGTGGGGTGGGGCTGGTGCGTGGACATGGCGCCGGACTCAGGGATGCGAGTGCTCATGGGAATGCTCTGGCGCGGCGGGGGCTGGGGGCGGGGCGGGGGACGGAGGCGGCTCGGTGGAGCCGGGGAGTCGGCCTCCCAGCAACTGCTCCAGCTCCGCTCGGGCCATCCAGTAGTCGCGGACGGTTTCGAGATAGCCTCGGTAGGACTCCACCTGCTCCTTCTTCGCGGTGAGCAACGGTGTCAGGCCAATCTGCATCGCGTTGTACTGGAGTTGCGACTGCGCGATGACCTTGTCTCGCAAGGGCAACACCGTCGTCCGGTAGTGCTCGGCTTGCATTCGCAGGGACTGCAAGCGGGCCCTCGCGGCTCGCACTTCGGAGCGCGCGTTGACGGAGAGCTCCGTCAGCCTTCGCTCGCTCTGCCGATACTGCGCCTCCAGCTTTCCAATCAATCCCTGTCGCTGGTCGAAGATGGGCAGCTCCAGCGACAGCGTCGGGCCGAACAGCCTTGGCCCATCCGAGTCCCGGTGCGTGTGCACCCCGACTTCGACTCGGCCGAACCACCGCGTCGTCTTCGCCAGCTCCAGCGCGTTCCACATCAACGACGCCTGCTTGCGGGCCGCGTCGATGTCCAGGCGCTGTTTGATGGCGGTGGTCTCCAGGTGCTCCAGCGGGGCTTCCTTCGCGGGCAGCTCGGGGAGAGACTCGGAGAGGGTCCACTGGATTCGCGGGCCCCAGAGCCCCATCAGGCGATTGAGGTGCTCCCGGTCCTCGACCAGGGTCAGCTCCTCCTGCGAGAGGTCGAGCCTCGATTGCTCGGCCGTGGCCTGCTCGGTGGCCAGCTCCAGCTCGGTGATGTTGCCGGCTTCGCGCTGGCGCGCGGCGAACTCGGCGGATACCTCCGCCGCCAGGAGGACTTCGCGGCGCAGCTCGACCAACTGCCGGCGCGCCTGGAACTCACGGAACGCCTTGCGCACCTCCGCCGCCGTCGAGAGCGCTTCGTGCGCCACGCGCAGCGTGTCCGCGATGAACTGCTCCTTCGCGACGCGCTTGCGCAGCGGCAGGGTGAAGATGTCCACGAACTCCTGCACGAGCGAGAACTCGTGCTCGGTGACTCCCAGGTTTCCGATGGGCACTCCGACGCTTCCGCTGAGCACCGGGTTGCTGAGCAGGCCCGCCTGCACCATGTCCGCCTGCGACACGCCCAGCTCCTCGTAGGTCTGCTGGAGCGCGGGGTTGTTGAGCAGGGCCACCTCCACCGCGCGGTCCGAGGTGAGCGGCTCCCCGAGCAGCGTGTCGAGGTGTCTTGAGACTTCCGCGTCCTCGGGGGTGCCTTGATCCCACCGGGTCTTCAGTCCCGTTCGCGCCTCGACGAGCGCGGCCACTTCCTGGTGGCCTCGCTCCTTCTGCATCGAGGCGCAGCCCCCCGCGAGCAGCGCGAGGGACAGCATCGCGGCTCTCTTCACGGATGGGCCCCGTGGTCGTGTCCGGAGGTTCCCGTTCCCTGCGGCTTCGCATTCGTGTCCGCCGGTGCGACGGGTGTCAGCTTCATGCCGCACTTCGGGCAGCGCCCCGGCTTGTCGGCGCGGACCTCGGGGTGCATCTCGCAGGAGTAGACCTGGGTGCCCGCGTCGGGCGTCGCGGCGGCGTGCGAGCCCCCTGCATGAGAGGGCGGCGTGTCCGCCAGGGCCGAGAGCGAGAAGAGGGTCGCGAGGATGCAGAGTGTTTGACGCATGAGACTCTCAGAGGGCTGGGCGGCCGGGCCGCCAGTGAGTTCGCCCCCGGAGAGCAAGCACCGGGCCAGGGTGTCCTCGCGCGCAACCCCGTGAATCGACGAGGGGTGTCCGCCCTGGCTCGCCCGTACTCGAGGGCGAGCTGTGATGGGGGACATCACACTGTGACGGCAGGCGCGGGCCCCGACTGTTCAGGGATGCACCGCTTCGCGCACAGGGGCCGAGCGGAGCCCGCCGAGCCGCTCACGGGCCGTAGGGAAAGTGTTGCAGGAGCTGGGTGACGGGAGGCTGGCAGAGCTGGACGATCCGGGCTTCGTCCAAGAAGGTCTGGGCCTTGGTGCGCAGGTAACAGCTCGCGGGGTCATCTCGCGGCGAGGCGTACTGGCACAGCTGCAACGACTGAGGCTCGTCGAGGAAGCTCTGGTGCTGGACGCGCAGGAAGCAGCGCGCGGGTGCTTCGGAGCTGGCGCCTTGGCAGAGCTGTGAGGCCGTGGTGTCGCTCACCAGGCCACCTTGTCGCGCTGTTTCGAAGCAGGAGAGCTGCGGCGGCTCCTCGGCTCGACTCACCGCCGGACCGACGAGCAGCAGGGCGCTCCCCAGGGAGAGCCACCCGCCCGCGCTCCGGACGCGCTGCCACCGGCTGTCTCGTGGCGCCATCGCGCACCTCCTGGCCTCAAAGTAGGGCGTCCTCGGTTCCCCGTTCACGGGGGCGCGGCCGCTTGTCCGGCCGTCCCGTTGCGTCTGACACCAGGGGCCGCGCGGCGGGGCGCTCGGTGTGCTGGTGCCTGTGCTCGGCCGCGCCCTACAGTGCCCGGGCCGCGCGCGCACGAGAGGCTTCTCATGAACGATGCATGTCGAGCCTGGCTGGCGGAGAACCTCAGTCGAGGCGTGGACGCGGATGCGCTTGTGCGCGAGCTGGTTCGTCGCGGGACGGAGGCGTCGGTCGCTCGGGCGGCGGTGGATGCGGCGTTGGCGCATCCCTCGGTGCGCGCGGCCTCGGAGCGCATGGGCGGCGGGAACGCGCTGCGCTCGGTGATGGACCTTCGCTCCATGCTGTTCCAACAGGCGGGGTGGCACTCGCATGTGGAGCGGATCCGCGACCTCTCTGCGCCTGAGTTCCTCGAGCGTTTCTATGTGCCGCACCGGCCCGTCATCCTCTCGGGGTTCATGGAGGGATGGCCGCTGATGGCGCGCTGGCAGCCTCTCGCGTTGATGCGCTCGCACGGCGACGTGGAGGTGGAGGTGATGACGGGCCGCGAGTCCCGCGCGGACCACGACTTGGAGCCCGAGCCGTGTCGCGCGCGGATGCGGCTCGGAGACTTCATCCGCCGACTCCTGGAGGGGGGCCCGACCAATGACCTGTACCTGACCGCTCGCAACTTCGCGCTGGAGCGTCAGGAGTTGCTCGGGCTGCGTGATGACCTGCGCTTCCCACCGGGATTCCTGCGTCCCTCGTCCGCGCATGGGGCTTTCAAGCTGTGGATCGGTCCGGCGGGTACTCGGACCGCGCTGCACCATGACCTGGGCTCGGTGCTGTTTGGACAGGTGTCCGGGCGCAAGCGCTTCTGGCTCGTGCCTTCATTCCAGACGGAGCGCGTCTACAACCACCACTCGGTCTGGAGTGAAGTGGACGCCGAGCATCCGGACCCGGTGCGCTTTCCCGCGTTCGAGAAGGCGCACGTCCAAGAGGCGGTAGTCGAGCCCGGCGAGATGTTGCTCATTCCCGCCGGGTGGTGGCATCAGGTCCACGCGCTCGACGTCAGTGTCTCGGTGACGTTTCAGGAACTCGATGTCCCCGGTGGCAACACGTGGTGGCGCTTCGCGGCGTGAGCGCTCGACGTCACGGCCCGGGCGGGAAGGGCGGTGTCGACGGGGGGCGCGTCGGTGGGGGGCGGCGGGGCTGGGCGCTCGGGGCTTCGTGCGGACGCATGGGCGCGGGTGATGGATTGGGGACGATGATGGGGAGATTCGAAGACGGACTCATGAACAGCCCTCGTCGACAGGGAGACAGGCCCTGGCTTTATAACGCACCGGATGCGGGCTGTTTGTGAATGAATCAGCGGGCATTGAGCGGCGGGCGTGGGTCGCGGAGAACCTCGCGCGAGGTGTGTCGACGGAACGTCTGGTGGCTCGGTTGTCCGAGGCCGGCGTGGCGAGTTCTGTCGCAGTCGAGATGGTCCACGACGCCCTTGCTCACCCCGCGCTCGTTGCTGCTCGAGCGCGCACGTCACAGGGCGGGCGCGTGGAGCGTTGGTTGAGGACTCGCTCGGTATTGCATTCCCAGTCGGGTGAAGGGACCGCGGTGGAGCGTCGGCGGGGGCTTTCGCGAGAGGAGTTCTTCGAGTGCTATTACTTTCGCAACCGTCCGGTCATCGTCGAGGGGTGGTTGGGGGACTGGCCGGCCCTGACCCGTTGGACGCTGGACGGTCTGCACTCGCGCTTCGGTGATGCTCCCGTGGAGGTGATGGACGGTCGCGACGCGGAGCCCTCACCGGATCTGCACGCCGAGCGCCTGCGCCGCACGGTGCCCTTCGGTGAGTTCGTCGCCCGTATGCGTGGGGGGCCCACGAACGATGTCTATCTGGTGGCGCGCAACAGCCTGTTCCAACGTGAGCCATTCCGCGCCCTGTTGTCAGACGTCCGTGCGCCCGCTGGCATCATCCATCCAGAGGTGAGTGCTCCGGAGTGCGCGCACCTGTGGTTCGGTCCCGCGGGCACGTTGTCCAACCTGCATCATGATCATCTCAGCGTCCTCTTCTGCCAGGTGGTGGGACGCAAGCGCGTCTGGCTCGTGCCGTCCTGGGAGACGCCGCGTCTGGCAAACGGGCAGGGGCTCTATAGCGAGGTGGACATCGAGGCGCCCGACGTCGAGCGCTTCCCCGAGTTCGCTCGGGCGACGCTGTCCACCTGCGAGGTGGGGCCTGGGGATGCACTGCTCCTCCCCGTGGGCTGGTGGCACGCGGTGCGCGCGCTGGACGTGAGCGTGTCCGTGACGTTCGTGAACTTCGATGTGCCCCGGCGCAACACATACTGGCGGGACTACTGGCTGGGCCCGGTGCCCGCCGAGGTGAGGCGATGACAGACGTTGCATCTCGTGGCGCGCGCCGCGCGTTGGCTCCGGAGTGGCGTCAGTGGCTGGTGGAGAACCTGCTGCGTGGCACCGCGCCGGAGGACCTGGTGACGGAGCTGGTGGGCGCGGGCGTCTCGGGGGAAGTCGCGCGGGAGGCCGTGGTGGCGGAGCAGGCCGAGCCCCATCTCCAAGGGGCCCTGCGCGCGGTGCAGCGGCAGCGCAAGCTGGAGGGCCTGTTGGATGTGTATGCGGACCTCCACCGTCAGGGCGCGTCGGCCACTCAGGTGGCGCGTCGCGCGTCGCTCTCTCCCGAGGAATTCTTCGCTCGGTACTACTTCCAGAACCTGCCCGTGGTCCTTGGCCCCGAGGTCTGGGCGGGAGGACCGGGTGCGCCTGCGTGGAGCGCGGAGCACGTGGCGGAGTTGCTGGGTTCGGACTCGGTCTGTCTTCCCTTGTTCGAGGATGCGCGACTGGCGTCATTGCGCGACACGCTGTGCTTGCCGCGCGGCTACGTGGCGGATTCGGCGCGTGCGTCCGAGCCGCGGTTGTGGTGGACGCCCGGTGGCTCGGATGTGTCCTTGCGTGTCGCGCACCAGAACCTCTTGCTGGGACAGGTGCGAGGGCGGCTCGACGTGAGCCTGGTCCCCGCGTTCGAGCTGATCCGCGTCCGGGGAGAGGACCCCGAGGGGCGGGCACCGCTGCGGCTCGACGTGGCCCTCTCTCCGGGCGAGCTGCTCTTGATTCCGGTGGGGTGGCGGTACGGCCTTCATGCTCCCGAGGCCAGCGTGGGTATTTCGTTCGAGGCCTTCGCGACGACCGTGCCCAACGTGCACTGGGACGAACTGGACGGTGCGCCCGAACTCACCCCGTTCCCCGGGTAGCGCGCCGTCACTGATACAGCAGGACGGTGTCCACCCACCGGGCGTCGGGCGACTCCTGGAGCCAGCGGAGCCGCTCGTCGCGCAGGGCGAGGGCGGGCTCGGCGCCGGCCAGGATTCGCTCGCGCACGTCGCGGAAGAAGCGGCCCGAGGCATCCGGGATGTCCTGCGTCGCCGCGAAGACGGCGCGTGCTCCCGAGGCGACGAAGGCCTGTGGGAGCGAGGACGTCTGGTGCAGGATGGGCGGCAGTCGCGCCGCGCCGCAGGCTCCCAGCAGGACGATGGGTGCGCCGTTCAGGTGGATGCGGCGCAGGGCCTCGGCGGTGAGGGCGTAGCGTCCGCCCGGGTCCGGCGCGAGCGCGATGACGGTGGCATCGGAGAGGCTTCGGTCCACCATGCCGTGGGCGTGGATCTCGATGTCCGTGGCGTCCTCCATGTCGGTGAGCACGCGCTCGGGCGTGGCCTGCGCGCCGGTCAGTTCGATGGCGTGGGGGACGGTGGGGACCTCGGGCTCCCAGGCGGGGAGGCGGGGCAGGCGGAGCGACGGCGGCGTGTCCACGTTGGCGACGATGAGCCGCAGTGGGGGCCGGGTGGGCGCCACCACGCGCTCTCCGGGACCCACGTGGTAGCTCCAGGCGAGGTGTGAGGGCAGGAGTCCCGAGCGGGTATCCAGGGGCGGCGCGGCGAGCACGGCGACGCGCGTGCAGTCATGCAGGCGCGACACGAGGTCCGCGGGCACCAGGCCTGTGAGGTCATCGGGCAGGGGCGCTCGGCGGGCGGCGTCGAAGTGGCCTCGCACCTGGCCATCCGCGCCGCGCACCACGGCGACCGTGCGCTCGGCCTCGACGGAGGCGGCGACCACGCAGCCGTCAGGGACCTGGACGTGGAGCCCCTCGGCGATGATGGAGAGGGCCTCGGGGAAGGCGCCCGCCTTGCCCGCGCTCACCGCCAGCGTCTGGTAGGCCACGGCGCGCGCGTCGCGTGCGTCCGCGTCGAGGGTGAGGAGTGGCTCGGCTTCGGAGATGGCGCGGCGCAGGGTGGCCTGTCCGGCGCGCCAATCCCGTTCGACCTCGAAGCGGCCCTGGATGAGCGTGGCCAGCACGCGTCGCCCTGGGGACTCGCTGGCGGGAGAGACGCGGGCGAGCGCATCGCGCAGGCGGGGCTCGTCGGTGGGGCGCGGCTCCAGGCGGGCGAGGTCCGCGAGAATCCAGGCGCCGAGCAATCCCGGTGGCTGGCCGCATGAGAGGGCCTCCTCTAACTCCCGACGCGCCTCGCGAGGCCGCAACCGCATCAGCGCCAGGGAGGCCTGGATGCGGTGCAGCGACGTGCGCATGCGGCAGCTCTCGGGCTCGCGCGCCAGGGCCTCGGAGAGGACGGCGCGCGCCACGGCGAGGCGGACCTGGAAGCGCGCGGCATTGCCGAGCATGTAGAGCGCCAGCTCCTCGCGCTCCCATTCCCCCAGCGCGGTCGCTTCGGTCCAGCTCGCGCGCGCGAACTCCTCGGCTTCGGACAGGCGGTTGGCGGTCGTGGCGCGCAGGCTCATCTGCGCCATCAGGTCCAGGCACCGCAGGGGCAGCTTGCTCGCGCGGCAGCTCATGAGGGCCTCGCGCAGGCGCTGACTGGCGCGCAGCCCCTGGCCCGCGAGGTCTTCCAAGCGCGCGGACTCCTCCTCGACGCGCAGGCGAAGCCAGGGGTCGCGCGAGTCGCGGACCAACGACTCCAACTCGTCGATGTTCTCGGCGAGCAGCGGGTTGCGCAGCAGCGCGCCGAGGAGCATGTCGGGTGCGTCCGCCGCGCGCAGGCGCTTCACGAGTGATTCTGGGGAAGGGTGCTTGTCCAACGCGAGCTGGGCGTACTCGTGGGCCAGGGCGCCTCGCTTCGAGAAGTCCCGCCGTGCGGCCTCGCGCACGTGCTCGCTGAGCAGGTCCGTCCCCGCGACATGGTCCAACTCGGCGGCGAGCGGCTGCAGCGCCTGGACGGCCCGCGCGTCCGGCGCGGCGCGCACCAGCTCATAGAAGAGTTCGCGGGCATGTCCCGGGAATCTCCGGGCGGCCTCCACCGGCACGGGCGCACTGGGGCGGGTGAGGCGCGCGATGAGCGCCTCGTGCGTGACGCCCCAGGCCTGGGCTCGCTCGCGCAGGCGGGTGCGCAGCAGGGTCGCGAGTTGTCGGGCCTCGTCACTCCAGCCGGGCTCCGCCTTGGCGGCCAGGGCCTCGAAGGACTGGGCGGCCATGAGCGGCAGGCCCAGCTCGCGCAACACGAGTCCTCGGTTCCACAGCGCCTGAGGGTGTCCGGGCTCCTCCTCCAGCACGGCGTCCAGCAGGGTCAGCGCTTCGTCCAGGTGCCCTCCCATCAGCGCCGCGGCGGCGCGGTCGTTGTCGCGCGCGAGCGAGGCGGGCGTTCGCCGCAGGTGGGCGAGGGCCTGCTCGATGTCCCCGTGGGTGAGGTACGCCGCCGCGATGGCGAGGGCGTCGTCGCGGGCCTCCAGTCGCGCGAGCGCGCGCAGGGGCACGGGCATGGCATCCGGCGTGGGGCCGTGCGGAGGCGCGTAGCGGCGGTACACATCCGCGGCGGGCACGCTCAGCCGTGCCTCCAGGGGGCGGGTGGGCTCCGACGCGCGCCATAGCTCGGGGGCGTCACGCTGGCCGCCGAGCTTGCGCCACGACAGCCCCCAGAGTCCCAGGCCGAGCAGCACCACGAGGCTCAAGGCCCACCGTGCGCCTCCCGCGCGGCCGGCCACATTCAGCGGCGCGGCCTGCTTCCCCGCCATGCAGGAACCTCCGACTACCCCCGATGTTCGTCGCGAACTCCGAGCCGGATTGTAGGACCAAGAGGCGAAGCCCGGACAGGGTGGGAGGCCGCTTTTCTCGCGCTCTCGCGATGTCCCGCTGCGTCGAACCTGGACGGCGGCGGGCGGAGCGAGGCCCGGGTGGCGAGTCCGCAGGGGTGTCGTGCCGGAGAGGCTCGGGACGCGAGGGCCTCCAGGGCGCGAGGGACGACACACCTTGAGAGGGGAGGCGTGAGACTTGTGCCCCCAGGAGAGGAGACGCCATGCGCGCCAGGACGATGATCTCGCGGTGGTTGCGCGCGAGTGGGCTCGGTGCGCTGGTCACGGTGGCCGCGGTGGGGTGCACGGGCCCGCAGGAGGAGCTGGACTTCGGTCCTCAGACCTCGGTGCAGTCCACGGGGCTCGGGCAGTCGGTGGCCACCTTCCGCGATGTGCTCGGGGATGCGGGCCAGTGGGTGAACCTCCCCTCGGTGGGCTGGGTGTGGCAGCCGGACCCCGCCGTCGTGGGGACGGACTTCGTGCCCTATGTCACCGGCGGCCAGTGGATGGAGAGTGACCGGGGCTGGGTCTTCCAGACGCAGTGGGATTGGGGTTGGGCGCCGTTCCACTACGGCCGGTGGTTCGTCCAGCCGGGGCGGGGTTGGGTGTGGTGGCCCGATGAGGAGTGGGCTCCGGCGTGGGTGGACTGGCGCTGGGGAGATGGCTTCGTGGGCTGGGAGCCCGTGCCTCCACCGGGCCTCACGATCGCGCCCTTCTGGAGCTTCGTGTCCCTCGCGGACCTGGTGCAGCCGAACCTGTTCCTCTTCGTGGTGCCACGAGCGCGGGTGGTGGAGCTGCTGCCGAGGACGGCGCCGGTGGGCGAGCGCGTGCATGGCTTCCGTGGGGCGTGGACCCGGGGGCCCTCGCCGCGAGACGTGGAGCAGGCCACGGGGCAGCCGCCACCGCGCGCGCCGCCGACCGCGCCTCCCACGGCGCTCCGGCCGCGACCCATCGAGCCCACTCCCGCGCTGCCAGGAGGGGCTCCTCACGGCGCGGCTCGGACCCCCGCGCCTGCGAGGCCCCCGCCGTCCGCGCGCTCGGCGAGGCCCGTGACGCCGGCACCCGTGAGTCCCATGGAGCCCACCCACCCAACGGAGCCGAGGCCACCGCGTCCTGCTGCTCCCGCGCATCCCACGGTGGTGGCGCCCGCGCCCCCCGTGGAGCCCGCGCGTCCGCCCCCACCGGCACCCGCCCATCTTCCGCCGCCGGCGCCCGCGAGTCCGCCGCCGCCGGCCCCTTCGCATCCTCCGTCCTCGCAGCACACCGAAGCTCCGCCGCCCTCCCACGGTCACTCGGCGTCGCATCCCGAAGGACACCGTCCGCGGTGAGTTCAGCGCTGGGCTTCCGGGTCGCCCCTCCCTGAAGGGCAGGGGAGGCAGGCACCTGGGCGGCGAGCGGCCCGGCGTGAGTGGTGGGCGGCCCCTGGCGGCACTTCATAGGTTTGCGGCCGAACGCATCGCCGTCTCAGGGGAGGACGTCATGGCCACCACTCAGTCCCAGCCGTTCGTTTCCGACATCAAGGAGATCCGTCGTCGCGCGCGCGAGCATCTGGAGGAGGGCGCGCGGACCACGAACTACGAGGGCAACGTGGACACGACCCTCAAGCTCCTGAACGACGCGCTCGCCACGGAGATCGTCTGCGTGCTGCGCTACACGTTCCACTACGTGAGCGCGGTGGGCATCCAGAGCGAGGCCGTGAAGGCCGAGTTCGGCGAGCACGCGCGCGAGGAGCAAGAGCACGCGATGCGGCTGGCCGAGCGCATCAACCAGCTCGGCGGCAAGGCCAACTTCAATCCCGAGGGCCTGCTGTCGCGCAGCGCCAGCCAGTACATCGAGGGCTCGAACCTGGTGGACATGATCCGCGAGAACCTCGTCGCCGAGCGCATCGCCGTCGAGACCTATCGCGACATGATCCGCTACTTCGCCAATCACGATCCGACGACGCGGCGGCTCTTGGAAGACCTCCTCAGCAAGGAAGAGGAGCACGCCAACGACATGCATGACCTGCTCGTGGCGCACCAGGGCAAGCCCATGCTCGACAGCTAGGGCGGGCAACGTCCGGTCCCCGCCCGCGCATCGACCTTCGGGTGTGTCGCGGGCGGGTGGCCGAGCCCCTGGAGCCCCGTGCGGACCTGATTGCCGTCGCCCTCGCAGGGGGCGAGGTTTCCCTTGGGCTTGGGGGGACTGCACATGGCGGCGACGCGGCGGACCACGGGGCTCGGATGGCGGGGGAGCGTGCTGCTGGGAACGCTGGTGCTGGCGTGCGAGGCGGCACCGGTGGAAGGGGCCATCGAGCAGGCGAGCCCAGGGGAGGAGGACCCGCTTCCTCCGCGAACAACGGAACCTCTGCGCACGGGGCCGGTGCACGAGTCCCAAGGCGCGCAGGGCCGGCCGCTCGCGCTGCTGGGCCCCGCGGTGACGTCGGGAGGCCGGGACGCGTTGGTGGCGTGGTGGGACGTGCGCGACGGCGGCGTCTACGGCCAGCGCGTGCGCGCGGACGGCACCTCGCCCGAGCCGATGGGCATGCGGCTCAACCCCACCGCGCGTCCCGGAGGTGCGCCCGCGGTCGCGGATGCGGGCCACTCGTTCGTGGTGGTGTGGGAGGCGACGGACGGCGTGGCGGGCGCGCGGCTCGACCGCAGCGGTGCCCAGGTCCAGTCCTTCTCTGTCGTCACTTCGCATCAGGTCGTGGGCATCCCCGCGCTCGCCTGCGGTCGCGATGTCTGCCTCGTGGTCTTCATGCTCAAGGACGACGTGGGCTCGAGCCTGGGCTTCGTGCGCGTGTCTCCGCGCACGGGCGAGGTGCTCGACCCCGAGCCCAATCCGCTCTCCGGTGCGCGCCTGAGCGGAGAGCCCGCGGTGGCGTGGAATGGCCGGGAGTTCCTCGTGGCCTGGACGGACTCGCGCGGTGGACTCGATGCGCCCGACATCTACGGCGCGCGCGTGGGGCCCGATGGCATCGTGCTGGAGGAGGGGGGCTTTCCCATCGGCGCGGCGCCGGGCGCCCAGCGCAACCCGAAAGTGGCTTGGACCGGACGGCGCTTCCTCGTGGTGTGGGAGGACCAGCGCCACGGCTCGGACTGGGACATCTACGGCGCGCGGGTGGAGCGGCAGGGCCACGTGGTGGACCCGAAGGGCATCGCCATCGCGACGGGGCCCGAGGACCAGCGCTTCCCTTCCGTGGCGCACCAGAAGTCACGGTCGCTCGTCGTCTGGCAGGACGGAGCCTCCCGAGGGCGCCGCATCCGAGGGGCGCGCCTGACGACTCGGGGCGTGGTGCGTGACCCGGAGGGGCTGTTGCTCTCCGAGAACGAGCACCGCGATGAATACCGGCCGGTGGTGGGGGCGTGTGGCCGAGGACGCTTCCTCGTCCCCTATGCGGCCTTCTCGGAGGTGGACGAGGTGTTCGCTCCCCACCTCATCCTCGCGCGTCGGGTGAGGCCGGACGCGCACGTGTTGGATGCCTCGCCTCTGGTGCTCACCCGGGGACCCTCGCGGTAGCCGTGGGTGCGGGTCTGGATAGACTGCGCCGCACTTTCGTCCCGTTGGGGAGGCGTCGTGCGGCAGCGGCAGTTTCGGGGAATCACGCTGGGAGTCTGGCTGCTGGCGTGCGTCGCGCTCGCGGCCGAGTCGTCGCCGCCCGCGCGAGGTGACATCGCGCTCACCATCAGCGGCGGCGTGAGCTTGGGGGCGTACGAGGCGGGGCTCACCTGGGCCTCGGTGCGCTTCCTGCGGTTGCTTCAATCGCCCACGCCTGGTGCGTCCGTCATTCAGCCGCACCTCGCGGGGGTCACGGGCGCGAGCGCGGGCAGCATCAACGCGTTGCTCGCGGCGGCGCTGTGGTGTCAGGCGCCTGACTCCACCGCGGATGACAGCGTGGACTCCAACCTGATGCGGGACACGTGGTTGCCCGTGGGGCTGGATGACCTGCTGCCCGAGGACGCGAGGCGCTATCGCGCGGACGATGGCCTGCTCACGCGGGCCGCCCTGGAGCGGGTGCTCGCGGACGTGCGCGCCAAGGTCTTCGAGCCTCAAGGGCTGCGGCGCTTCCGTCCGGGCTGCGTGGTGCCGCTGGGGTTCAGCGTCACGCGCCTGTCGCCCGAGGTGCGCACCATCGCGGGCCTGCCGTCGGTCACCCAGCGCTTCGTGGTGCCGCTGCTGTTCGAGGTGACGCCCACGGGCCGTGTCCGCCTGCGCTATCAGCCGTTGCCCGAGGGGAGCGACCTCGCGTCGAGTGCGCTGTCGCTCGGTGAGAGCCCGGACCCCGAGGCGCCCGGCACCGCGGTGAGCCCGGCCCAGGTGAGTCAGGCGCTGATGTCCTCGGCGGCGTTTCCGCTGGCCTTCAGCCCGCGTGAGCTGTGTGACTGCGCGACGGCCTGTCCCGCGTCGCAGCAGGTCCGCCGGGGCACGTGTCCTGGGCCGGTGGCGGGCGAGTCCCTCACCGGGTTGACGTGCGCCGCGCGCTCCACGCCGGGGCGCGAGGTGACGCTGTGCCGACGGCCCTACGTGGATGGCGGCGTGTTCGACAACGCGCCGGTGGGGCTGGCCATCGAGCTGGCGGAGTCGACGCGGACCGCGCGCCCGTGGTGGCCCGTGACGTACGTCTTCGTGGATCCGGATGTGCGGCGCTTGCAGGGCGGGCTGGGCGCGGGACCGGCGCAGGAGTCCACGTCCGACGCGAGCCTCGCGGGCAGCCTCGATTTGTTCGCCGGGCTGGTCACCACCGCGCGCAACTCGGAGCTGGGGCGCGCGGCTCGCGCGATGCAGTGGAACCGCACGTCGAGAGATTTGTTGCTGCGGGCCGCCTATGAGAGCCGCCAGTACGCGCGCCTCCATGGCGTGCTGTCCGACCTGGCGCACGAGAAGCTGGAGGCGGTGCGCATGCTCGACGCGCCCGACCCGCGCCCGAGGCTCACCGCGGAGGCGCGCCTGTATCGCGGCCGGTTGCTGCTCTCGTGTGTGACTCGGCTGCGCGGCGCGATCAGCGGCCCCGAGGGGGAAGCCCTGCTGCGTGACTGCGCGCGGGCGCTTCGAGGCGAGTCAGGGGTGGACCCCTTGCGCGCGGATGCGGCGCAGTCGTCGCGCGTAGGGGCGCGGCTCTCGATGGACGAGTTGGTGGACCTGGGCACGGCGCTGGCGGCGATGTTCAGCGAGGGCAACCCCTTCCGGCGTCAGGTGGACGCACCGCTCACTGCGTCCTGGATGCCCGGAGTGGACCGACTGCGCATCCAGGACGTGGTGCGCGATGGCGTCGAGCTGAGCGCCTCCACGCTGGAGTTCTTCGCGGGCGAGCTGGAGTCCATGGTGCGCGGGGGCCTCACCGAGCTTCAGCAGGTCCGCCTGCGCGGCTCGATGCTGGAGGTGATGCGCCTGTGTCGAGGACTCTCGTTCGCGACGAACCTGCTGGCCAACGCGGTGCTGGATTCGCAGCTCCAGGGCATGGAGGCCATGCCGCTCTCCGCCGTGGCCACGCCCGCGCATGACGCGCGCGAGGCGCTCCGAGCCAAGCCGCCCGGCGTGCTCTTCGCCCCCGATGCTCCGAGCCGCGTGGTGGAGGCCGGGCTGTCGCTGCTCGTGGATGAGCAGGTGGCGGCGCTCCAGCGAGAGCCCGATGGGGCCACCGCGCACGACGCGGATCCCGCGCTGCTCGCGCATCGCACGCGCCTGTTGGGCACGCTGGTGGGGCTGGTGCCCGCGCTTCAGCTTCGGGCCGCGTCGCTGGAGTCGCTCGCCGAGCAGGCCCAGGCGCTCCAGGGGGGGCGCTCTCCGGAGCGGCGGCTGTATGTCTCCACGCGGTTCGCGCCGCTGGCCAGCTCGCAGTTGGGCAACTTCGCGGGCTTCCTGGACCGGCCGCTGCGCGAGCTGGATTACTACTCGGGCATCTACGATGCGGTGCACACCTTCGCGGTGGAGGCGTGCGCGCGACAGGACCCCTACGCGCGGGGCGCGCCCATGCCGGTGCGGCGTCCTCCGCCCTCGGACGAGTTGGACCTGGAGGCGCCCGACACGCAGCGGTGCGTGGGGCAGGGGATGCGCTTGAGCGCGGAGCGGATGGGGCTGCTGGCCTCGCCGCGCGCGCGGCACGTGCTGGTGACGCTCGCGGGAGAGGAGCTGGCGGCCACGCTGGGCAGTCGCGCGCGGGCCGAGGCCCTGCTGAGCGAGCCCTCGTGGGCCTGGGCGAGCGGGGATGTGTCGCTGCCCCGAGGCGACGCGGTGGCCGCGGCGTTGGCGGCGGCGCGCTCGCATCGGCGGGCGTGTGGCGCGCGCGACACGGAGGCGCTGTGCCTGGAGGACCCCGGGTTCGATGCGTTCCTCGCGGGGCTGCGCGCCCAGGGCTTCCAGGCGCAGGACCCGAGCATGAAGCTGGCGCTGGAGGACCCCGCGCGCTGGTGGGGCACGACGCTGCGGCGCGTGGTGGATCGCGCCACGGTGGTGGAGCTCCAGGAGGCGAACAACTCGCCGGACGCGCCGCCGTCCACCGCGAGGGATGGGGTGCGCTGGGTGCTGGCGGCGGGGCAGCTCTGGACGCGGCGCTCGGCGCTCAACGGGCCCACGCCGCGCTTCGAGTTGGACCCCTCGAGCGTGCCGAGGACCGCGCCGCCAGGCGCGACTGCGTGGAAGCCGTGGGCGCTGCACCTGCTGCCTTATCGCGTGGCGTTCGATGCCGCGAACGGTGGCGTGGCGGCGGCGTGGCTGGAGCCCGCGCTGCGCCTGTCGCCGAACCTGTCCCTGGTGTCCCAGGTGGAGCCGATCGACTTCGAGAGCGAGCACGACCGACTGTCGAGCACCGTGGGGATCCGGCCCACCTTGCACATCAACGGCGTGTCGCTGGGCCTGGGCCCCCGCGCCTCGGTGCACTGGACGGGGAGCGAGCGCCGCTTCGATTGGGGCTTCGCGCTGCACGCCGCCATTCTCCAGGACCGCCTGGGCGTGAGCGTCGGCGTGCGCGAGTCACCGTTCCAGGGCGGAGGGTCGCTGCGAGGGCTGACGGTGTCGCTGTCCCTCGCGGACCTGAACGGCCTGGCCTATTGGTTCACGCTGTAGCGTCGTGCTCGCTCACGCGCCCCAGAAGTAGCTCCACTTGAGGAGGATGGCGTCGTTGGCCGGACCGGCGAGCAGCCGCTTCGGGAGCAGGGTGGCGGCGGGACTGTCCCCCTCGGGCGCCGGCAGTCCCTGCTGCGCGCGCGAGTAGACGAGGAACAGCGTGGAGCCCAGGCGGTACTCCCAGCGCAGCACCACGTTCACGTTCAGGGCCGTGTCATAGAAGCTCTCCCCGTCGGCGCGGTCGACGGGGGTGAGGTCGGCGAGGTGGATGGGCGCCTTCGCCTCGTTCGAGCTGGCGCTGTAGAAGCGCCCATAGGCGCCGTAGTCGGTGAAGAGCTGCGCGTAGCCCTGGAGGGTCAGGTGCGGCGTGAGGATCCACTGCTGCCGCAGCGTGAGGGACAGGAAGTTGGACTTCAGGTCGCCCAGGACGAAGTGCTCGTCACCCAGGTCCTCCACGAAGCGGGCAATGTAGGGCGTCCGGTCATTGCCCACCTCCACGCGCGTCTCCAGCGACGGATGAGGCCGCACGGAGACGAACACGTCGCCGCCCCAGCCCACGCGCGCCGGGGTCGGACCTCCGGCGCGGTGCAGGCCCATGGACGCGTTGCCGCCGACGGACACCGCGCGCTTCGCGTTGGTCTCCACGTAGAAGTTGACGTAGTGGGCGCCCTCTCGCTCCAGCGGCACCCCGGCGCCGTCGAGCGCGCGCACGTCGTAGCCGCCGACGTCGGTGCCTACGTCCAGCTCGATGAGGTCGAAGGTCGGCAGCACGGCGATGAGGTTCAGGTCCACGAACGCGCCCCGGAACGTCGCGCGCGAGTCCGCCGTCCACTTCGCGCCGCCGGCGAGGATGGCCCTGAACAACTTGAGCGGCCCCAGCCCGTCCTGGCGCTCGTAGCGCAGGGAGAAGCGAGGCGTCTGCTCGTTCTGCGCGCGCTGGAAGCCCGTGGCCACGAGCGACAGCGTCGGGGACGCGAAGTCGACGCCCACGTCCGCGCGGAAGCCGTTGCCGCTGAAGCGTCCGGCGCGCAGGTAGCCGCCCACGCCCATGTCACCGCGCCGCAGCACCGTGCCGTCGTGCAGCGTCCGCTCGGGCAGCCCCCGTACCACCTGCGAGGCATTGAGCTGGCCGTACACCGCCCACTCGCGACTGGCCGAGCGCAGGTCGAAGTCCATGCCCAGCACGTTGCCGCCGCGCGTCCGGCACTCGGCGGGCTGGCGCTCGTCATCCAGGGCCGCGTCCTCGTCGCGGCACAGCCCGGCCATGGGCAGCGCCGAGGCGAAGCTCACGCCCACGCGCGAGGCCGTGCCCACTGGCGCCCGCGCCGCCGCGGCCAGGAAGTTGGTGGTGGCCAGCGGCGCACCAGGCAGCTCCGCGTCCGGCCCCAGGTGCAGCGGCCGGCTGGCGTGCACGCGCAGGCGTCGGTCCGGATTCGCCTCGTCCTGCTCCTGCCAGGGCCCGGCGACGAGCGCGTCCAGCACGCCCACCTGCACGCCCGGCCCCACCGTGCCCGTCAGCTTCGCCGCGCCGAGGATGGGCGTCTCCAGCCCCACGCGCCGCGAGTAGAACATCGTCAGCGGCGAGCGCCCGCCCTCCCAGCCCACCGGCTGGAACAGCTCCATGCCCTGCGTGAAGAAGGGCCGGCGCTCGTTGTAGTAGGACTCGAAGGTGGAGAGGTTGAGCAGGAGTTGATCCGCCTCCAGCTCGCCGAAGTCCGGGTTGAACGTGGCGTTGAGCATCAGCCCGCTGCTCAGCGCGCCTCGGACATCCAGGCCCACGTCGAGCACCGGGCTCATCATCCGGGGCGTGGGCTGCGTCGCGTCCGAGAACTGCGGTCGCATCACCCCGCGCGCCGCCACATAAGGCACCAGCTCCCAGCGTCCGCGGGGCTGAAGGTCCACCAGCCCGGTCAGCCGCCCCAGCCGAGACACGTTCGCGCTCGCCTCGCGCGGGTTCTCGACGGACTCCAGCTCCTCGTTCTTGCGCGCGATCTCCCGGCGCACCGAGAAGCCCCACGACTGCACCGGGGCCTCGGGGAAGCGCAGCAGCGACAGAGGGATGGCGTACTCGGCGACCCAGCCGTCCTCCACGTTGCCCACGGCCGCGTCCCAGACGCCGCCCCAGTCAGTGGTGTAGTTGCGGTCGTCGTAATAGAGGCCATCTTCCTGGATGCCACCCGCGTTGACCGAGAACCCGTAGCCGGTCCGCCGGTCGTTCATCGGGTCGATGATGAGGCGCACCGAGTCCGAGTAGGGGAAGTCGTCGCGCCGGCCCAGGCGCCTATCGATCAGCTCGGGCTGTGAGTCGTGCGCGACGATGCCCACGTAGAGCATGTCCGCGTCGTAGAGGACCCGGACCTCGGTGCGCTCACTGGGCGTCCGTCCGGACACCGGATAGCGCTCCACGAACGCATCGAACACGGGCGCCTTCGCCCAATCGGGTTCATCAAGACGGCCATCCACGCGGAGTGGCCCGCCCGCCCTCACGGCCTGAATGGGCTCCGCTGCCTGCGCGACCGTGGCCCCCAACAACACCGCCAGTGCGCAACCCCTCATGACTCCAGACGACATGCCGCTCCTCGATGCGCGCGCTCCGCCCCCAAGCCGCGGCAGCGCATGGCCGCAAACGCTCCAGATGAACTTTCATTTCGCAGGGATTGAGTCCTCGCTGACTTCCCCTGGGTGCGGATCCGCAGCCGCGTCAGCCTTATCTACGAATTCGTTCGTAGAAGTCAACGAAGGGCTTCGTACTTTGGCGTCCCGCGAGGTCGGACGCAGCGCTCGCTAAGGGAAATCCACGGGTCTGAATCACCGGGATGTCTGGGAATGAAGGGCTGATAAACGGCGCGTGAGGGTTTGACCGGACTGGGGGCGCGTCCCTACCATCACGCTCGGCCGAGGGGGCTGTTCACGACATGCAGACGTTGCCGGAAACGCCTGGGTACCTGCCCCAGGGCGCGGACTCTCTTTATTTCGTGCATCACCATGCCGTGGGCCCTTGCCGGGCGGCGGTGCTCCTCGTGGGGCCCATGGCCCTGGAGCGCACGCACGGCTACGTGGTCTGGGCTCGGTGGGCGCGCCATCTCGCGCAGCGCGGCGTGGATGTCTTGCGCTTCGACTACCGCGGCGTGGGGGAGAGCACGGGGCGCTTCGAGCAGATGACGCTGGCGCGATGGGAAGAGGACGTGCGCGCCGCGCTCGGGCACCTGCGGGCGTCCTGTCCTGACGTGCCGGTGGTGGTGCATGGCCTGCGGCTGGGGGCCCTGCTGGGCGCGCGCGTGTTCGCGGATGAGGGATTGGCGGGCCTGCTCTTGTGGGACCCTCCCGAGTCCGGGCGCGCGCACCTGATGGACTTGCTCAGGCGCAAGGTGGCGTCCGACAACCTGGAAGGCACGGGGGGACCGCGCCGCTCGCGTGAGGATTACGTGGCGGAGCTGGAGTCCGGGATGCTCATGGAGGTGGAGGGCTATCCGTGGTCGCGCGAGCTGTGGCGCAGCACGGAGTCCTACGGACTGGCGCTGCCCCCGCGTGATGACGCGCGGCCGTGGCGGGTGGTGCACCTGGATGGGCGCCCGGCGGACAAGTGCCTCGTGCCGGGGCGGAGCCTCACGGCGCGCATCCCCCGGCCCTTTTTCTGGACCGCGAGCAACAAGCTGCTGCCGGACATGTCCCAGGTCTTCGAGGACGGACTGTCTTTCATTGCCGAGGCGAGCGCGCGACCGCAGGCGCAGGAGGCGGTGTCATGAGGGAGCTGTTCGAGGTGGACGTGCTCGGGCACCGGCTCTGGGGCACGGCGCATCCGGTGCCCGCGGGCGTGTCGCCGCGCACGGTGGGCTTTCTCTTCCTGAACCCCGGACACGTGCCTCGCGACGGGCACGCGGGCCTGTCCGCGCGCGCCGCGGATCGCCTGTCCGCGCAGGGCTATCCCTGCTTCCGGGTGGACCTGCCGGGCCTGGGGGACACCGAGGGGCCGCTGCCGGACACGACCGCGGAGCTGTACCGGCAGGTGTGTGACGGCGGCTTCGTGCCCGTGTCGCTCGCGTTGGTGGAGGCGCTGTGTCTGCGCCATGGCCTGGACGGACTGGTGCTCGGCGGCCTGTGCGGCGCGGCCACCACGTCCACGTATCTGGCGGATCGAGACCCGCGCGGCGTCCGAGGCGTCTTCCTCTTCGAGCCCGAGTTCTACGTGACGGAGCCCGTCCAGGACGAAGCGCCTCCCGATGCGTCGCGCCCGCAGGGCCGCCGAGAGCGCTGGCTCGGCCGGGCGCGGCGGGTCACCTCCAAGGTGTTCTCCTTCTGGGGCTGGATGCGCATGCTCACCCTGGAGAACGAGTACTCGCGGCTGTTCCGCTACGTGCCGTTCCCGCGTCAGGCGCTGCTCGACCTCTTGTTGGATCGCGACGTCCTGCCGGATGTGGCCAACGTGCCCTTGGTGCAGGCGTGGCAGCGGGTGGTGCAGCGCGGAACGCCCGCCCTGGTGCTCACCGCGGAGGGCAAGCTGCGCGACGTCTTCTTCGAGCGCATCCACCAGGCCGCGCTCGCGCATCTGCCTCACCCCAACGTGTCTCGCTTCAAGCTGACCGGCACCAACCACATCTTCACGACGGGGGGCGCTGGCGAGCGGGCCGTGGAGCACCTGGTGCGCTGGGCGAACACGCACTTCCCCGCGAGGGGAGAGGGCGCCACGGCGCGCTCGGAAGGGACGTGGGGGAGCACCCGACTGGCTGGGTGAGGCGCGGCGCCCAAGCGAGCAGCCCGCACCGTCCCGTGGTTGAATCGCCGTTCATGCTGGCTCTCCCCCCCTCGCTTGCTCGTCCTGTGCTCGTCCGCTGGCTCGGTCCGTTGCTCCTCGGCGCGCTCTCGGCCTGCGTCACCGTTCCCAGGGTCCCCCCGCCTCCGCCGGACCTGCAGGCCGAGTGTGACGCGGGCCGCGTGTCCTCGTGCCAGTCGCTCGGCGGGCAGCGGATGGGGGAGGGGAAGCCCGAGGACGCGGCCGACGCCTTCGCCAAGGCATGCAATCAGGGCGATGTCGCGTCCTGCATCACCGCGGGCCGCATCCGCATGGACCACGGCGACCTCGATGGCGCCGAGCCGCCGCTGCGCCAGGGCTTCGACGCGGACAACGAGGAGGCCACCCTGGCGCTGGCGGATCTCCACGCGGCGCGAGGCGACGCGGCGGAGGCCGAGCGCCTGCGCTGGGCGGCGCTCGCCGTGGAGAAGTCACTCGTGGAGGCGGTCCTCGGGGCCCGGCTGGGGCTGGGCGGCGAGACGGGCATGATGTTCGACATCCACGTGCAGCCCATGTCCTTCCTGGCTCGGCGCATCAACCTGGGACTGAGCATGTCCGCGATGACGCACCGCAAGTCGGAGCTGAACTCCTACGTGGGCTACCAGCACTTCTTGACGAGCTGGGCGGCGCCCTACGCGCGGATGTTCCTGGGGGCGGGCTGGCACAACAACACCCCCGAACTCAACGTCGGCGGCGAGGTGGGCATGAAGCTCATCCTCGGGGAGATCGGTCATCTTGGCGTGGCGTTCGGCACCACGTCGGTGGGCGGGTCGTACTTCGGCATCCAGCTCGGGCTCGACTGGAAGCTCGCGCTGGCCATTGCCCTGCAAGTCCACTGAGCGGGCGTCAGGTCCAGTCCCACGCCACCACGACCCACTCGTCCGTCTCGTCGCGGTACGTGGTGACGGGCTGGAAGCCCACCCGGGCATGGGCGCGCATGGAGCGCGTGTTGCGCGAGGCGATCTCCGTGAGGCACAGCTCGTAGCGATTCGCGTAGCTTGAGCGGTGCTCACGGTAGAGCGCGTCGAAGATGCCCTGGCCCCGGTAGTCGCGCGCCACGCAGACCTGGCCCATGACGTAGTAGCGGTAGGCGCCCAGGGGCTTGCCCTTCCACGACAGCGTGTCGAAGAGCTGGAACATGGGCTCCAGGATGGGGATGAACGCGCGCGTCTCCACGGGCATCACCAGCGCGTAGCCCGCGAGCCGCTCGCCATCCCGGGCGATGATGCTGGGCGCCACCGCGTGCATGCGCTCGAGCGTGTCCAGCGTGTGGGCCACCGTGACGAAGCCCTGCTCCAGGGCCTCCTGGGGCGACACGTGGCCACGCAGGTTCTCTCGCTGGAGGGAGAGCACCTGTTCCAGTTCGGACGGGGAGGTGACGAGCGTGGTGCGCATGACGGGGCTCCGGGGGAGAAGGGTCAGCGCTCGACGCCAACCTTGGGGCAGATATCAGCGAGCATGCACGTGTCGCACTTGGGCTTGCGCGCCACGCACGTATAGCGGCCGTGCAGCACCACCGCAGGCCCAAAGAAGGTCCAGTCCTCCTGGGGGACCAGGGCCATCAGGTCCTTCTCGATGGCCTCGCCCTTCTCCTGCTTCGTCAGGGCGAGTCGCTGGCTGACGCGGCCCACGTGGGTGTCCACGATGATGCCCGAGGGGATGTTGAACGCGGTGTTGAGCACCACGTTCGCCGTCTTGCGCGCCACGCCCGGCAGCTGGATGAGCTGCTGGATGTCCCGTGGCACCTCGCCCCCGAAGTCAGCCAGCAGGGCCCGGCTCATGGCCTGCACCGTCTTCGTCTTCTGCTTGAAGAAGCCGGTGGGCTTGAGGTCCTCCTCCAACTCGGCGGTGTCCGCGTCCGCGAAGGCGCGCGGGCCCGGGTACTTGGGGAACACCGTGGCGGTGACGCGGTTGACGCGCTCATCCGTGCACTGCGCCGCCAGGATGGTGGCCACGAGCAGCTCGAACGGCGTGGACCAGTTCAGCTCGTAGCGCGCGTCCGGGTACTTCTCGCGCAGTCGATGGAGCAACTCGGGGATGGACGGAGGCGTGGGTTTCATGGGGACGGGGAGAAGGTAATCGGCGGGGCGCTCGACGTCATCGCGAGAGTGGTGCCGTTACATCGAACGCGTGACGAGTTCGCGCAGCTCGTCGTCCGTGAGCGGCAGGGGATTGGCCTTCATGCTGCTCGCGGCCCGGGCCTTCTCCACGAGCGTGGGGACGTCCGCCTCCGTGAGCCCTTGTGCGCGCAGGCCTGGGACGCGAAGCGCGTGCACCAGGTCGCGCACCCACGCGATGCCGTCCTCGGCGCGCGCGTCCGGTCGGCCGGTGAGCGTCACGGCCACTTCCTGGAAGCGCGGCAGGGCGGGGTGTTGGGGGGCCCGGGTGCGCAGCGCTTGCAGGTTCACTTCCAACGTGGCCGCCAGGAGCGTGGCGCACAGCGCCCCATGCGCGGCCCCGAGCATTCCACCCAGCGGCGCCGCGAAGCCGTGCACCGCGCCCAGCCCCGCGTTGGCCAGACACAGGCCGCCCAGCAGGCTCGCCAGGGCGAGGTCCTCACGGCGAGGGGCATCCAGTCCCTCCAGCACGGCCGCGCGCAGCGAGCGCGCCGAGCGGTGCATGCCCTCACGGGCCAGCGCATCCGTGACGGGGTTGGCGCGCGCGGAGACGAAGGGCTCGATGAGCTGGGACAGCGCGTCGAGTCCACCGGCCGCGAGCACGGCGGGGGGCGCGCCCTGGAGCAGCTCGGGATCCACGAGCGCCACGCGCGGCAGCATGTGCGGGCTGCGCAGGCTGGCCTTCACCCGCGACTCCCTCGAGCCCAGCACCGCGTTGCGCGTCACCTCCGAGCCCGTGCCGGCGGTGGTGGGCAGGGCGAGCAAGGGCAGGGACGGCTTCGTGAGCGGCTGGCCTCGACCGATGACCTCCAGGTAGTCGAGCGGGTCTCCTCCGTTGGCGGCGAGCGCGGCGATGGCCTTGCCCGCGTCCAGCGCGCTGCCGCCGCCCATGGCCAGTACCGCGTCGCAGCGTGCGTCCACGGCGTGGGCCGTCCCTTCGCGGGCCACCTCCACCGTGGGCTCTCCCTCCACGGAGAAGTCCGCGGTGGGGATGCCCAGTCGGTGGAGGCCATCGCGCAGGGGCTGGGCGCGCGCACGGTCCTTGCCCGTGACCAGCAGGACGCGGGTGGCGCCGAGTCCGCGAGCCAGCTCCGGGGCCTCCGCCAGCCGGCCCGGGCCGAAGACGATGCGCGTCGCGGTGGCGAACTCGAAGGCGGCGGTCATCTCACCACCCCGCGTCGTCGGGGAAGCGGTTGACGTAGCGGCGGCTGGTCCGGGGCTCGGCCATCATCGGCGCGACGGTGTCCCTCCAGGTGAGGTAGTGCGGCGTCTCCTTGTGCGCGGCGGGAGCCTGGGCGGTGCGATAGGCCTCGACGAGCATGAAGCGCGTGGGGTCCTCGGTGTCCTGCACCACGTCGAAGCGCGCGATGCCGGGCTCCTTCACGCTCTCGCGGGCGTTGGCCAGGGTGGCTTGGAGGAAGGCGTCGACGGACTCGGGTTTGACGTGCACCGCGACGTGGATGATGAGCAGGCTGTTCGGCATGCGCGCGAGGCTAACCGGCGCGCGGTGAGGGGGGAACTGGTAGGGTCCGCGCCCATGACTTCTTCCATCTCGCCGCTGTTCAATCCCGCGCGTTGGCGGACCGTGGACGGCTTCAAGTTCAAGGACATCACCTTCCACCGCGCGGTGGATCAGGGCACGGTGCGCATCGCGTTCAACCGTCCCGAGGTGCGCAACGCCTTCCGTCCGCGCACCGTGGACGAGCTGTCCCAGGCGCTGGAGGCCACGCGCTTCATGACGGACGTGGGCTGCGTGCTCATTACCGGCAACGGCCCCTCGCCCAAGGACGGGGGCTGGGCGTTCTGCTCGGGCGGAGATCAGCGCATCCGCGGCAAGGACGGCTACAAGTACGAGGGCGACGAGGGCGCGTCCGATCCCGCGGGGCTGGGCCGCCTGCACATCCTGGAAGTGCAGCGCCAGATTCGCTTCCTGCCCAAGGCCGTCATCGCCGTGGTGCCTGGGTGGGCGGTGGGCGGTGGCCACAGCCTCCACGTCGTCTGCGACATGACCATCGCGAGCCAGGAGCACGCGGTCTTCAAGCAGACCGACGCGGACGTGGCCTCGTTCGACGGCGGCTATGGCTCGGCGCTGCTCGCGCGGCAGGTGGGCCAGAAGCGCGCCCGGGAGATCTTCTTCGTCGGGGGCAACTACTCCGCGCAGGAGGCCTTCGACATGGGGATGGTCAACGCGGTCGTCCCGCACGCGGAGCTGGAGGAGTTCGCGCTGAAGTGGGCCGCGGAGATCAACACGAAGAGCCCCACCGCCATCAAGATGCTCAAGTACGCCTTCAACCTGCCGGATGACGGCATGGTGGGTCAGCAGCTCTTCGCGGGCGAGGCCACGCGTCTGGCCTACGGCACCGCCGAGGCCCAGGAAGGCCGCGACGCGTTCGTCCAGAAGCGCAAGCGCGACTTCAAGCGCTTCCCCTGGTCGTACTGACGCCCTCGCTTCAGTCCCGGCCGGACGAGAGCCGCCAGCGCAACAGCAGCGGCTCCTCGCTCGGCACGGGACGGAAGCCCACGCGGCGCAGCACGCCGATGGACGCGGCGTTGTCGCGCAGGCACTCGGCCACCACCGCGCGCACGCCCGGCTGCTGGAACGCCCACGCCACCATCGCCCGCGCGGCCTCGGTCGCCAGTCCCTGTTGGCGGTACTCGGGAACCACCGAGTAGCCCAGCTCCACGTCGCCTTGCTCGTCCGGGCCTCCCTTGAAGCCCATGTCGCCCACGAGCACTGCGTCCTCCCTGTGCACGAGCAGGGTGTCCCACTCGCCCAGCGCGGGCTGGCTCGAGAAGAAGGGCAGGGCCTCGGCGACGTCACGTCCCGGCCAGGCGGGGTGCACGCGGACGCCGAGCGCGGCCTCGAAGCGCTGGCGATCCTCCAGCGCCTCGCGTGCCAGGTGCTGCGTGAAGGGCTTCAACTCCAGACGCGCGGTGCGCAGGTGCGGCACGGGATGACCTCGCACGGGATGACCCCGGAAGAGGGGTGCACCGTAGCAGCTCGGGGCCGGGTCGCAGGGCGCCGCGTCGCGTCAGTCGCGGAGAGTGCCCGCGCGGGTTGACCCGGGAAGAAGGAGGCGTGAGAAGTGTTGCCGCGTCCGTCTCCGCGCCGCCCCCGGCACCCGACCGGGATGGGAATGACATGACCGATCTCCGCCTGAGTTTGACTCGCCAGGGCCTGTTGCTGCCGGCGATGGTGATGTTCCTCGCGGGCCCCGCGTGGGCCGCATCCGTGCCGGTGGGGAACGCCGGCTTCGAGTCCCTGACCGGAAATGGGATTCCGACCGGGTGGACCGCGACCGGGTCCGGCAAGGTGTCCGCCAGCTCGGAGGCGCGCTCGGAGGGGGGCCGCAGCCTCGTCATCGAGAACCCTGCGGGCGGCGGAGAGACCGCCGTCCAGTCCGAGCCGCTGAAGCTCCAGGTGGGGCGGCTGTACCGGCTGAGCGCCTGGGTGCGCACGCGCGGCGTGCAGGCGGATCCGCAGGCCCGCTACCCCACGGCGGTGGGCGCGTGTCTGGCCATGAAGAGCTTCCCGTTCACCAACTGCACGCCGCCGCAGGGCGCGGACGCGAGCGGGCGCGTGTCGGTGATGTTCTTCGCCACCCAGGCTCAGGACTACGTGCGCGCGTACCTGGGCCACAACGGCAAGGCCACCGGCACCGCGTGGTTCGATGACGTGCGCGTCGAGGAAGTGGATGACATCACCGCGTACATCCCGCTGGAGAGCGTGCGCTGGGCGGGCAAGGGCTTCCGGTACGACGACGGTGGATGGATCTACGTCCACGTCGAGGGCGAGCCCTATGAGCGCGGCAAGCAGTTCGGTGAGCTCGCCTCGCAGGAGATCGTCCGCTACATCGAGAAGCTGGGCATCCAGAAGGACAAGTCGGACGCGAGCAAGGGGTGGGAGCAGACGCGTCTGCTCGCGGACTCGCTCTTCCTGCGCAAGTACGACACCGAGTACCTGGAGGAGATGAAGGGCATCGCGGACGGCGCCAACAAGGGCGGCGCGAAGTTCAAGGACCGCGACCTGGAGCTGCTCGACATCGTCGCGTTGAACTCCGCGGTGGACATCAGCCAGCTGGAGTCCGCGAACAAGGTGACGGCGTCGCCCCTCACCGGCCGCAACTTCGTCAAGGGCGAGGATGAGAACGGCCGGGCCGGAGAGGGCGACCACTGCTCGTCCTTCGTCGCCACGAAGTCCGCGACGAAGAATGGCCGGGTCGTCATGGGGCAGATCTTCATGTGGAACGGCTACACCGGCGTCCACTGGGACGTGGTGCTGGACGTGCAGCCGACGAAGGGCCACCGCTTCGTGATGCAGACGTTCCCGGGCGGCATCCACAGCGGCGCGGACTGGTTCATCAACGACGCGGGCATCGTCATTGGCGAGACGACGGTGGGCCAGACGCCGTTCAACGCGGACGGCACGCCGCAGTCCAACCGCATCCGCAAGGCGGCGCAGTACGCCTCGTCCATCGACGACGTGGAGCGCATCCTCAAGGACCGCAACAACGGCCTCTACACCAACGATTGGACCCTGGCCGACACCAAGTCCGACGAGGGCGCGTGCCTGCTGCTGGGCACGAACAAGACCAGGCTGTGGCGCACGGGCGGCAATGGTCGCGCGAGCGACACGCCGGGCAACCTCAAGGACTTCATCTGGGCCAACAACAACACGCGAGACCCCGAGGTCCGCAAGGAGTACGTGCCCAACCCGAGCAACGCGCCGGTGGACCTCGCGTTCAACACGTGGAACCGCGACATCGCCTTCTGGGACTTCTACGCGAAGAACGGGCAGGGCGGCATCGACGTGGACGTGGCCACGCGGATGATGGCCTCCAGTCCCATCAACCGGCCGCACGCGTGTGACGGGAAGATCACCACGTCGGAGATGACCGAGAAGCTGATGTTCCTCGCGCACTACGGCAAGACGACGCTGCGCGAGAAGATGGTGGGCGGCCGGTGGATCCCCGACCTGCCCGGCGCCACGCCGCACCTGTCGCTGGGCTATACGGCGTTCAGCCCCCTCTTCGTGGCGGAGAAGCTCCAGGCGGCCAAGGCCCGCCAGCCCGCCGAGCCGAAGGCGGAGACGCCCAAGCGGGACCTGTCGCGCGTGAAGGAGTCGCTGGGCTTCGACGAGAAGCGCCTGTGGGCCAACACGGTGTTCCCCGCCACGGATGGCGACAACTGGTTCTCCAGCGGCTCGGCCGCGTACTGGAACCTCCTCAAGGAGCTGCCCGAGGGCGAGGACAAGCTGGACAAGGCCTTCGAGCAGCAGCGCGACGCGCTGTCGGACCTGAACACGCGCTATCTCTACGTCACCTCGCGCGAGGCCGATGTGGTGCCGGGCGCGGCCCGCACGGACTACGGCCGCTATGGCGCCTATCTGGTGCCGCGCGTGAAGGGCACCTTCCTCCTGCACCAGCTCCGGCTCCTCCTGGGCAACAAGCAGTTCGCCCAGGTGATGGGCACGGTGCACACGCGCTTTGGTGGGAAGAAGCTCACCACGGCGGACTTCGTGCGCACCGCGAGCGAGGTGGCTGGTCGCGACCTCAAGCCCGTCATCAGCCAGTGGGTGGAGCGAAGCGGGCTGCCCGAGCCGCGCATCTCCACGCGCGCGGTGAAGGCGAAAGAGGGCTTCGAGGTGACGCTGAAGGTGGACCAGTCCGGCGCGCCGTGGCGCTTCTCCACGCTGGTGGAGGTCCAGACGGACAAGGGCTCCGTGTTCGAGCGCGTGGAGGTGAAGGGCGGCAGCGACACCTTCACGGTTCGCACGGCGGACAAGCCGGTGCGCGTGGTGTTCAACGCGTCCAGCGACATCCCGGTGCGCCGCGAGCGCTTCTACACGCTGGGCAACACGGTGGATGACTGGGACCGCCTGCTGTTCGTGTACGGCTCGGCGCGGCAGGTGGAGTCGGAGCGCACGCTGGCGCTCGGCTACCGCGAGGCGCTCGCGGACGCGTCGGCGGAGATCCTCGCCAACGTGAAGCCGGACGCGGAAGTGACGGACGCGGACCTGGCGGACCGCGACCTGGTCGTCTTCGGCGGCGCGGAGGACAACGGGCTCATCGCTCGGCTGGCGGCGGAGAAGAAGCTGCCGCTGGAGGCGGGGCGTCGCTTCTTCCGCTGGCAGGGCAAGACGTATGGCCGCGCCGATGACGGTCTGGCCATTGCGCTGCCGAACCCGTGGAACCCCAAGCGCGCGCTGTACCTGTTCCTGGCCAACAGCGGCCTGGAGCTGTGGCACATGACGCATGCCTTCCAGCGTGGCCTCCAGGGCTGGGCGCTGTTCCGCGGCGCGGACGTGAGCACCAAGGGCTACCACGCCCCGGACTCGCTCACGCAGGACGTGTCCGTGGACATCCCCGCTCCCACGCTCGGCATGCGCTGAGGCGTCGTGCCCCGGGCACGGGGCCCTGGTTAGACTTCGGGGATGGTGACCCTCCCCGAAGCCTCGCCGATTCGCCACGTCACGTTGCCGGAGCCGTGGCTGCTGGACGCACTCTAGCCGCTGCCTCCGGCGCTGCGGGTCGGGCTCTGGGACCTCCAGTCGGAGCCCCAGGGCCTCGCGCTCGGAGACATCGAGGCGGTGGTGCTGCCGTACATCGGCGCGGTGAAGCGATTGCCCGCGCTCCAGCGGGCGCCGCGCCTGCGCCTCGTGCACACGCTGACCACGGGTTACGACGGCGTGCTCGCCGCGGTGGGCGATGACGTGACGGTGGTGACGGCGTCGGGAGTCCACGCCGCGTCCACCGCGGAGCTGGCCATCGGGTTGATGCTGGCCTCGCTGCGCGGCATCGACCTGGCCGCGAGAGACCAGCCCGAGGGCCGCTGGAATCACGTCACCCGCACGTCGCTGGCGGACCGCAAGGTGCTCTTGGTGGGCGTGGGCGGCATCGGTCAGGAGATTGCTCGAAGGCTGGCGCCCTTCGAGGTGGTGCTCACGCGAGTGGGCACGCACGCGCGCGACGATGCGGATGGGCACGTGCACGGCGTGGCGGAGTTGGTGGAGCTGGCGCGGGATGCAGAGGTCCTGGTCGTCATCACGCCGCTGACCGAGTCGACGCGTGGTCTTGTCGATGCGCGGGTGCTCGCGGCCCTGCCGGAGGGCGCGCTGGTGGTCAATGTCGCGCGCGGCCCGGTGGTGGACACGGCGGCGCTGACCGCGGAGGTCCTCAAGGGACGTCTGCGCGCCGCGCTCGATGTCATGGACCCCGAGCCGCTGCCTCCGGGCCATCCGCTGTGGACCGCGCCGGGCGTGCTGATGACGCCGCACCTGGGCGGAGACAGCTCGGCGTTCGCGCCGCGCGCCATCCGATTGTTGCGGGCGCAGCTTGCTCGGCTCGCCGCCGGCCAGCCCCTGGTCAACGTGGTGCGGCCGGGCTTCACACGCGCGTGACGTTCGCTCACGCGGCTGGGGCCTCTGCGTCGCGTGGATTGCACGGGGCCTGGTCCGGCCGGCTATAAGGCTCGCGATGACCACCGTTCTCTATGTCCACGGCCTCGAATCGGGGCCGCGAGGGACCAAGGCCCGCGTGCTGGAGCAGGCGGGCTTCCGCGTGGTGGCCGCGCAGATGCCCTGCAACCGCTCGGCGGTGGTGCGCGATCCGTTTGTGATCGGCACGGTGTTGGTGGCGCTCGCGCTGCTGGGCGTGGGGACGTGGGCGCTCGGCTGGGTGGGCTTCCTCGTCGCGGGCGTCGTTCTGCTGGGGCTTCGGCCTTTCGCGAAGCGCTGGCTCGTGCGGCGCACGGTCCGGCGCAGCATCGACGTGCAGCTCGCGATGCTGAAGTCGTATCCCGTGGACGTGGTGGTCGGCTCGTCGTTCGGCGGGGCCATCGCGCTGGAGTTGCTGGCGCGGGGGGCCTGGACGGGCCGCACCGTGCTGCTGTGCCCCGCGCAACGGCTGGTGGCCGAACGGGTGGGGGACACCGCGCCCGTGCTGCCGAGCGACGTGTCCCGCATCGTGGTGGTGCACGGGCGCCAGGATGAGACCGTGCCCCTGGAGCACTCGCGCGCGCTCGTGGCACCTCGGGCCGCGCGGTTGATCGAAGTGGATGATCAGCACCGGCTGGCGAACACCGCCACGCCCGAGAACTTCAAGCAGTGGATCGCCCTCACGGGGTAGGGCTTCAGCGCCAGAGGTTCGTGCGCGCCAGCTCCAGGACTTCATCGCCTCGGCCGCTCAGCAGGGCCTTGACGGAGAAGAGGGTGAAGCCCGCGGCCATGGCGGCGGTGATGCGCGGAGGCATCACCAGCTCCGAGCGACTGACGACGGCGTCCACGAGCGCGGGGCCCGGCGTGGCGAGCGCCTCGGCCACCGCGGCGTCGACGTCCGCTGGGTCCTGCACCCGGATGCCGCGCATGCCGATGGCTTGGGCCAGCGCCGCGAAGTCGGGATTGCGCAGCGTCGTGCCCATGTCGAGCAGGCCCGCCACCTGCTGCTCCATGCGCACGAACCCGAGCGAGCCGTTGTTGAAGATGACGACCTTGATGGGCAGCCCGTGCTGCACGAGGCTGAGCACGTCGCCCATCAGCATGGTGAAGCCCCCGTCGCCCGCGAAGGCGATGACCTGCCGTCCGGGGAACGCCTTCTGCGCGCCAATGGCCTGGGCGAGCGCGCTCGCCATGGAGCCGTGGTTGAACGAGCCGAGCAAGCGGCGCTGGCGCGTCATGGTCGCGTAGCGCGCGGCCCAGACCGTGGGCAGGCCCACGTCGCACGTGAAGATGGCGTCCTCGGTGGCGTGGGTGCTGAACGCGCGCGCCACCTGCGGCGGATGAAGGGGCGTCTTGCCGGGCGTGCCCTCCGCGAGCGCGTCCAGCTCCGCGCGCGTCTTCTGGTAGTGCGCGAGCGCCCGGTCCAGGTGCTCCCGCTTCGTCTTCTCTTCGAGGAGCGGCAGCAGCGCCCCGAGCGTGTCCGCCACGGTGCCCACCAGGCCCAGGTCCACGGGCGCGCGGCGTCCGATGTTCTCCGGGCGCACATCCACCTGGAGGACGCGGGTGCTCGCGCTGTCGGGATAGAACTGGCGATAGGGAAAGTCCGTGCCGAGCATCAGCAGCACGTCGCAGTCGAGCATGGCCCAGTATCCCGACGCATAGCCGATGAGCCCGGTGAGGCCCACGAAGCAGGGGTTGTCCGGCTCGAGGTATTCCTTGCCGCGCAGCGCGGTGACGACGGGCGCCTTGAGCTTGCGCGCCAGTTCAATCACCCGCTCGCTCGCGCCCTCGCAGCCCGCGCCGCACAAGAGCGTGACGCGGGCCGCGCCGTTGAGCAGCGTGGCCGCGGACTCCAGCAGCGTCGCGCGCGGAAGCACGTGGGGCGAGGGGAGGGTGAGCGACTCGAGGCTCGGCATGCGCGCCGACACCGCCTTCTGCAGCGCCACATCGCCCGGAATGACGATGACCGAGACACCCCGCTGGCCCACCGCGGCGCGGATGGCGATCTCCAACGTCCGAGGCATCTGCTCCGCGGAGGAAACGAGCGCGCGGTAGTGACTGCAGTCGCGGAAGAGCGCCTCGGGATGGGTCTCCTGGAAGTAACCCGAGCCCAGCTCCGGCGAGGGAATCTGCGCCGCGATGGCCAGCACGGGCACGCGGCTGCGGTGGCAGTCGAACAGGCCGTTGATGAGGTGCAGATTGCCCGGCCCGCAGCTCCCCGCGCAGACCGCGAGGGTTCCGGTGAGGTGGGCCTCCGCGCCCGCCGCGAAGGCCGCGGCCTCCTCGTTGCGCAGCGCGACCCACTCGAGGTCCCCGCGCCGTCGCAGCGAGTCCGTGAGCGCGTTCAGACTGTCACCCACCACGCCGTAGATTCGCTTCGCTCCGGCCAGGGCCAGGGTCTCCACGAACTGATCCGCCACGGTCGTCTTCATGCGGTGCGCCTCGCCCGCTCCGGCTTGAACGCGAGCCGCCATCGGAGCGCTCGCGGTGATTCCATGCCAACTCGCGCGCGGCCCGCGCACCCAACCCACGCGACGGTTGGACAGCGGACGATGCGGCCGACCCATGAGGGCGGATGCGTTCCCGTTGGCTTCCGGACAGCGCGCCCAGCCGCGGGGCAAGTGTCGTCGCCCGAGCGCGCGGCTCAGCATTCCTCCATGAAGATCGCCCTATATGGAGCCACCGGTGTCCTCGGTCGTCGCATCGCCCAGGAGGCCCTGTCCCGAGGTCATCAGGTCCTCGCCCTCTCGCGAGATCCGTCCAGGCTCGACCTGAAGGATCCCCAGCTCACGAGCGCCCGCAGCGACGCGAAGGACCCCGCCGACGTGGCCCGTCACGTGGCGGGGCAGGACGTGGTGGTCTCCGCGCTCGCACCGGATGGAGGCAACCCCAGCTCGCTGGTCGCCCTCACGCGCTCACTCATCGACGGTGTGCAGCGCGCGGGCGTCCGCCGGCTCCTCATGGTGGGCGGCGCGGGCAGCCTGGAGGTGGCGCCTGGCAAGCAGCTCGTGGACGCGCCCGAGTTCCCCGTGTCGTGGAAGCCCATCGCCATCGCGCACCGGGACGCGCTCGACGTGCTCCGGAAGTGTCCGCTCGAATGGACCTCGCTGAGCCCCGCCGCGCTCATCCAGCCCGGCCAGCGCACCGGCAAGTTCCGCCTGGGCACCGAGCAGCTCGTGGTCGACGCCAAGGGCGAGAGCCACATCTCCGCCGAGGACTACGCCGTCGCGCTCGTCGACGAGTTGGAGAAGCCGAAGCACCTGCGCCAGCGCTTCACTGTCGGCTACTGAGCACTCGCTCCCAGCCGTCCCTCCCGCGCGCCGTCCCCTTTCCGAGGGGCACGGCGCGTCGTCTTTCCAGGAGCCACCGAGGCGCCCGAGCGCTCGGGCCGTGAGCCGCGGGCCTGCGTGGGCACCGCTGCCCTATCGCTCGGCGGCCGACCCGCGCGCTTGACGGAAGTCCGAGGCCGGGTAAATCATTGCTCAGAAAATGAATCCAGATTCAAAATCTGAGGCGCCCGTCCAGAAACTGCGCTCGCGCATCAAGGAGGCCACCTCCGAGGCCATCCTGAAGGCGGCGGCGGAAGTGTTCGTGGACCAGGGGCTCCACTCGGCGCGGATGGAGTCCATCGCCGAGCGGGCGGGCGTGTCGGTGGGCACGCTCTACAACCACTTCGCTGACCGAGCGGCCTTGCTGGAGGCCCTCAAGACGCAGCGTCGCCAGTGGCTGTTCGACCGCCTGGACGAGACGCTGGAGCCCCTGACGGGGCAGCCCTTCCGGGTGCAGGTGCGAGCGTTCGTGGAAGCGCTCTTCGCGCACGTCTGCAACAAGGACGCGTTCGCGCGGCTGCTCATGCAGCAGCAAGAGGAGATGGTTCGCAACGCGGGCCACACCAAGGCGCTGGCCGAGCTGCACCGCCGGCTGGAGGTGCTCCTCGACGTGGGCATCCGCGCCGGCGAGGTGCGGGCCGAGGGGCGCGCGCTCTATCCCACGCTGCTGATGGGCATGGTGCGCGCCCTCATCCTGCGCCGCGAGGCGCTGGGGGCGGAGGCGATGACCGGCGCCTGGGTCGATGAGGTCGTGCGCGTCTTCCTGAAAGGCATCGAGGTCTAACCATGGCTGTGTCCGCCGCCTTGTCCGTGCCGGTGGGCGCCGCAACGCGCCCGCCCGTCAACAAGTGGTTGGTCACGTTGTCGGTGACGTTCGGCACGCTGATGGGCGCCATCGACTCGTCCATCGTCAACGTGGCCCTTCCTCAGATTCGCGGCGCGGTGGGCGCCACGGTGCAGGAGATCACCTGGGCCAGCACGGGCTTCGTCATCGCCACGGTGATGGTGATGCCGCTCACGGGCTTCCTCGGGCGCCTCTTCGGACAGAAGCGGGTGTACCTCGCGTGTCTGGTGTTGTTCGTCGCGGGCTCGTTCCTCTGTGGGCTCGCGTGGAACCTGCCCACGCTGGTGCTCTTCCGTTTCCTCCAAGGATTGGGGGCCGGCGCGCTCCAGCCCACCGAGCAGGCCATCCTCCGTCAAACGTTCCCGCCCAAGGAGCAGGGCACGGCGATGGCCGTGTTCGCCATGGCGGTGATGGTGGGCCCGGCGATTGGCCCCACGCTCGGCGGCTACATCGTCGACAACTGGCACTGGTCCTGGATCTTCTTCATCAACGTGCCGGTGGGCATCCTCGGCTTCTTCATGGTCGTGCGCTTCGTGCACGAGGACGAGGAGCTGCGGACCGCGGCGCAAGCGGAGGCCGCTCGGCAGCGCAAGCACATGGACTGGTCGGGCATTGTCCTCTTGTGCGTGGGCCTGGCCTCGCTCCAGTACCTGCTGGAGGAAGGGCAGAGCCATGACTGGTTCGACTCGGCGCTGATTACCGGCTGCACGCTCTTGGCCGTCACCTGCCTCATCGCCTTCGTCATCCGCGAGCTGACGGCGGTGGCGCCGGCCGTCAACCTGCGCCTCTTCAAGGACCCGGTGTTCGCGTCGGGCACGATGCTCAACGCGGTGGTGTTCGCCGTGCTCATGGCGAGCATGTTCCTCCTGCCGCTGTTCATGCAGGAGCTGCTCGGCTTCACCGCGACGCAGTCGGGTCTGGCGCTCATGCCGCGCACGCTGGTGATGCTGGCGATGATGCCGCTGGCGGGCCGGATGTACGGCCGCGTGCCGGCGCGGGTGATGGTGGTGGCGGGCATCGTGCTGGCGGGCCTGGGGGCCTACCAGATGGGCGGCTTCTCGCTCGACACGGGCGCGCGCAACATCATCAGCGCCATCGCGTTGCAGGGCGTGGGCTTCAGCCTCCTGTTCGTCCCGCTGAGCGCCACGGCGCTGTCGAACGTGCCGCGTGAGCGCATGGCGGACGCGACGGGCCTCAACTCGCTCTTGCGCCAGATTGGTGGCTCGGTGGGACTGGCCATCTTCGCGACGATGCTGACGCGCCACACGGTGGAGGCCAAGGCGGCCATCGCCGCGCACGTCACGCCCGAGCGCGTGGAGGTCGCCACGCGCATGGCGCTGATGCAGAAGGGCCTGATGGCGCGCGGTCTGGACGTGGTGAGCGCGAAGGCGGCCAGCCTCCAGATGATGGCGGGCAGCGTGTCGCGGCAGGCCGCGGTGCTGGCCTTCGACCGACTCTTCGTGCTGGCGGCGGCGTTGTTCGTGGTGGTGCTGCCGCTCGTTTACTTCCTCAAGGCCGCGCCCAGCGGCGGGGCTCCTCAAGAGAAGCCCCACATCGACGTGGAGATTTGAGACATGACGACGACGACAGCCCCCCAGCTCGTGAAGCCCGAGGCGGGAGCGCCCGCGGCCGAGGCTGCGGCGAAGCGCGGCAAGCGTGGGTTCTTCATCCTCGGCGGCGTGGTGGTGGCGGTGCTGGTGGCCTTGGGAGGCTTCAAGGTCATCACCGCGGGGCAGGAGACCACCGACGACGCGCAGGTCGAGGCGGACGTGGTGCCCCTGGCCGCGCGCGTGTCCGGGCCGGTGGTGTCAGTCGAGGTGGTGGACAACGCGCTCGTGCACAAGGGGGACGTGCTGGTGCGCATTGATCCGCGGCCCTATGAGGCGCGGGTGAAGCAGGCCGAGGCGGAGCTGGAGTCGGCGCGCGCGCAGGCCGTGGCGGCGGATGCCCAGGCCACGGTGGCGGCGGCGGGCGCGAAGGGTGGCTTGTCCACGGCGCGCGCCCAGGTGTCGAGCAGCACGTCGGCGGTGAGCAGCGCGGAGGCGCAGGTGGCCTCGGCGCGCGCGGCCGTGGCTCGGACGGAGGCCCAGTCTCGCAAGGCGGCGCTGGACCTGGACCGGGCCCGTCAGCTGCACGCGCAGAACGTGGTGTCGCAGCAGGCGCTGGATGATGCGCAGACAGGGCAGGACACCGCGCTGGCCGCGCTGGAAGGGGCTCGGGCGCAGCTCGCGGTGGCCGAGGAGGGTCGCCGCGCCGCGGAGAGCAAGGTGGCCGAGGCGCGGGGCCAGCTCGACATGAGCTCGCCCATCGACGAGAAGATCGCCGCGGCCCAGGCCAGCGCGTCGCTGGCGCATGCGCGCGTGAAGGGCGCGGAGGCGGCGCTGGAGCAGGCGAGGCTCCAACTCGAGGACACCCGCATCGTGGCGCCCGCGGAGGGTCAGGCGTCCAAGCTGTCCGTGCACGTGGGCCAGTTGCTGTCGCCCAGTCAGGCTGTCGCGGAGCTGGTGCCCTCGCGCACGTACGTGGTGGCCAACTTCAAGGAGACCCAGGTGGGGCACATGGTGCCCGGGCAGCACGTCGAGGTGGTGCTGGACGCGTACTCAGGCGAGAAGCTGGAGGGCACGGTGGAGAGCCTGTCGGGCGGCACCGGCGCGCGCTTCTCGTTGCTGCCTCCAGACAATGCGTCGGGCAACTTCGTGAAGGTGGTGCAGCGCGTGCCGGTCCGCATCGCCTGGGTGAATGCGCCCCAGGGGCTGGCGCTGCGCGCGGGCCTGTCGGCCGAAGTGACGGTGCACACGAAGTAGCACTGGCGGGCGATATGCCTCGGCTGCTCGGGCGTTCAGGTGATGCGGGACCTCGTTGGCGCGGATGGCCGCGCGGCGATGGCCTGCTGGAGCCTGACCATGTTCGAGAAGCGCAGTGTCGTGACCCTGGCATTCCTGCTGGGGTTGTCCGTCGCGTGCGGTGAGGGCGCGGCCCCTGTCGAGGGGGCGGCCACCCAGTCAACCCAGGCGGCCGTGCTGTCCGAGTGGCCCGGGCCCACGAACACCGGTGTTCCCGTGGGCAACCCGCTGCAGTCCGTGCCCGCGATGACCATCCGTGTCCCGGGCACCATCATCGAGGACGTGGAGGTCACCGGCTGCATCCAGGTGCAGGCCAATGACGTCATCATCCGGCGCACGCGCATCATCGCCAACGAGCGGTGCGGCATCTACACCGGCTTCGGTGAGTACACGGGACTGCTCATCGAGGACGTGGAAGTGGATGGCAGTCAGGCGCCCAGCGATGGCCAGGTGTTGGTGGGCTCGTCGGGCTACACGTGCCGCCGCTGCAACCTGCACCACGGCCGCACGGGCTTCGGTCTCTCCAGCAACGTGGTGGTGGAGGACTCGTATGTCCATGACGCGCAGTCGCTGAGCCCGGAGACGCACAAGAGCGCGGCCTCGGGGCATGGCGGCGGGAACGTCGTCCTGCGGCACAACCGCATGGAGTGTGTCGCCAACGCGTGCTCATCCGCCGTGTCGCTGTACGGCAACTTCGCGCCCATCGACAACGTGCTGATTGAAGGCAACCAGCTGGCGACGACGGGCTCGTACTGCACCTACGGTGGCTCGCTCAGCAACAAGCCGTTTCCGCAGGGCTCCAACGTCCGCTACCTCGACAACCACTTCATGACCACGTACCACCCGGACTGCGGCATCTACGGCACGGTGGCGGGCTTCGAGGAGGATGTGCGCGGCAACCTGTGGCAGGGCAATGTCTGGGATGACAGCGCCGAGCCCGTCTGTCTGCACAACGCCGAATGCGGCACCGGCCGCAAGTGCGGTCGGCGCGGCCACTGCGTCCCCATTCCGTGAGCCGAGCGCTTAACGGGTAGCGCCACACAGGCACGTCGCCAGCGCCTCGAAGAGGCTCGGGCGCGAGGGGCTGGCGACGGTCGCCTCGGGGGCGCGCAGCAGCGGGCGGACGAAGAACAGCGGCCATAGCATCACGGCCAGGTTCGGCAGCAGCCACGTGGGATCGAACTCGCCCAGGATGGTCCAGTACGCCACCGCCATGAGCCCCGCGCAGAAGGTCAGCGTCAGGGAGACCCACGCCATGGCGCGCCACTCCGGCCGGCCTCGTCCGTGGAGATACACGCTCAGGTATCCGGTCAGCGCGAAGAGCACGTCGAGGGGAAGGAAGGACCAGTTCCAGGCCACCACCCTTGCGTCGTGGTAGTCCTTGAACAGCCACCCCTCGGGCGGCGTGAAGACTCCCAGCGCCGCGAGGCTCGTGGCGAGCCAATAGGCGAGGAAGAGCGTGTCCGTCGTCATCAGGAACGGACGCAGGCGGCGCATCGGGTCAGCCATGCGATGACCCTAATCCCGGATACCCCTTGAAGGGTAGGGTGGCGCATTTGTCACCTGGAGTGGCTATGGTCGCGCCACTCCATGGCTCGCTACGAATTCACCGAAGGCACTTCGCAGAAGTTCTGGGAAATCACCCTCCAGGGCGCGTCGTTCACCGTGCGGTTTGGGCGGCAGGGCACGCAAGGCCAGACGCAGGAGAAGTCATTCGCGTCCGAGGACAAGGCTCGCACCGAGCACGACAAGCTCGTCGCGGAGAAGGTGAAGAAGGGGTACTCGCTGGTGGCTGGCGCGCTGGCCGCCGCCGCGGTGCCTGTCCCGGTGGAGCCCGAGCCCGAGGCTCGCGTTGCCGCGGCTTCGAAGGCGAAGAAGGCCCAGGGGGCTGAAGTGGCCTCGGCCGCCAAGGAGTCCTCGCCCGCTGCGGTGGCCCCTCCCGCCGAGGACCGTGGGCCGGTCCAGAAGTGGACCCCGGAGGAACTCCCCACCGAGCGCGTGAAGGGCGTGTACTGGACGCCCGCGCTGCGCCACATGCTGGTGCCTCGCCCCGGTGGCTTGCGCGCGGTGGTGCGTCCGGTGCCGAGCGTCGAGGTGGCGTGGGCCGCCGTGCGCCGCTCCTTCCTGGCGCAGGACATCATGGCGGTGGAGAAGTTGAAGGAGGGCAGCTCCACCGACAAGCCTCGGCAGTGGCAGTGGCGCACGTCCTACGCCGCGGCCGAGCGCGCGATGGCGGAGCGCTTCGACTCGCCGACGCCCCGCGTGGGGACCGAGGCCGAGGACATCGCCCTGGTGCGCGACCTGTTCGTCCAGTACCGCTATCCCTCCAACTGGTTCGCGGAGTCCCAGCACGAGCGCGTGGCGGACTTCCTGGTGGCCACGGTGGGCCTGGAGCAGGCCCTCCTGCGCAGCGCTCGCGCGGTCGACGACGAGCTGCCCTACACGGGCGTGGGGCTCTTCGCTCGGTTCCGTGAGTTGATCAGCCTCGCGGACGAGGCCACCTACCGCTCCCTGCGGGACACCTGCTTGCCCGTCTTCGCGACGTGCGCCGCCGCGGTTCGCCAGAAGGACGATGGCGCGGCCAATGACCTCCTGAGCGCCGCTTCGTTCTTGTTCCCCTTGGGGCCCTGGGCGGGGGCGAAGGAAGAGGCCGCCCTGAAGGCCGCCCTGGATGCCGTGGGCGAGTTCGGGGACCTCGACGTCACGCACGCCTCTGTCCTGGCGGCGGGAGGCCTGGCGTGCCTGGAGGCGTTCCGGCGGAAGAACCGCAAGGTGAGCCACGAGTTCTGGTCGTTCGATCAGTCGCAGCGCCTCTACCTGACCTCGCTGCTGGAGCTGGAAGGCAAGGCGGCGCTGGAGGCCCTCATCAAGCTCCAGGTGGGCGACCCGTGGGAGGACGATGGCCACTACCAGGGCCTGTACTGCTTCGTCCTGGCGCACATCGACGATGACGCCGCGATTGAGGTCCTCATCAAGCATCTCAAGCGTGAGACGGAGGAGGCCCCCTGGGCGACCGCCTCGCTCCATGTCGCCGCGGCGGTGCAGCGCGCGCGGGTGAATCGGCTCCTGGAGGCGGCGGGGGACAAGCGCGCGAAGGCGGCGGCACTGTCCATCACCAACGGTTCCCCCGTGCCCCTGACGTTCCGCGTGCGAGACGTCCACGCCCCCGTGATTGGCTCCGGCGACGACGTGCATGCGGAAGGAGTCCACGTGGACTCGTACGTAGGAACGGTGCCGAAAGAGGCGAAGCCCTATCAGCGGCGCTCCGTGTCGTTCCGCTTCACCACCGAGCCGGCCATCGTCTGGCGGGACGAGGAGGAGCGCCTGGGGTACCTGCCCTCGGAGGAGGACGGAGGCCATGAGCAGGAATGGGACGGCAAGCCGCTGAGCAAGCTCGACCGGGCCGAGACCGAGGCCTACGTGGCCCACCTGGAGCGCTACCAGTTGGAGGTGCCGGACTACGGCGTCGGGCTGCTCTCGCGTGAACTCGTCCTGCGCCTGGTCCAGCTCCCGTATGGCTCGGCCTCCTACAGCTACAACCGGTTGGGGACGTGGATCGCCAAGTACGGGCTGGACATGCTCCCGTGGACGCTCGACGTGGCCGCGGCCGAGTTCAACAACGCGCTCCTACCTTTCGGGCACGTGGCGCTGGTGCCGTACATCGCCGCGTGGTTCGCGGGAAAGAAGGACAAGCCGCGGGCGCGGGCGTGGCTGATGCGCCATCCGCGCATCGCCGCCGCGGGCTGTCTGTCGTTGGCGCTGGATGGCTCGGGCGCCGAGCAGGAGGCCGCCACGCGGGTCCTGCGCTACCTGGCATCCATGGAGCAGCGCGGGACCATCCTCGAGCTGGCGGCCCAGGGCGGGGCGAAGGATGTGGCGGCCGTCACGGCGCTGCTGGACGCGGATCCGCTCGCGGCGCCCAAGGTGAAGAAGCCGGAGCTGCCCGCCTATGCCTCGCCAGCGAAGCTGCCGGCGCTGACCACGCGTGATGGACGCCGCCTGTCCGCCGCGGAGGTGGAGACGCTGCTCGTGCAGTTGGCGTTCTCGGTCTCGGATGAGCCGCACCCGGGCGTGCTCCACGCGCGCGAGGCTCTCACCGAGGCGTCGCGTGCCGCCTTCGCCTGGGCGCTGTTCGAGGCCTGGGGCAAGGCCAAGTACGACGCCAAGCAGAGCTGGTGCCTGCAGGTGGTGGGCTTCCTGGGCGATGCGGAGTGCGCGCGCAAGCTGACGGCGCTGGCTCGGGAGTGGCCCGGCGAGAACGCGAGCAAGCGCGCGGAGGCGGCGCTGGACGCGCTCTACAATCAGGGCAGCGAGACGGCGCTGGTGCTCATCAACCTGCTGGCGGAGAAGTCCCGCTTCCCTGCCTTCAAGACCGCGGCGCGGGAGCGCATCGACCTGCTCGCGCGTCGGCGTGGGCTCACCGCGGACGAGCTGGCGGATCGCCTGGTGCCCACCTTCGGTCTGGATGACGCGGGCGGCACGGTGCTGGACTTCGGGCCGAGGAAGTTCTCGGTCGGCTTCGACGAGGCGCTGCGGCCGCTCGTGCGCAACGAGGCGGGCGAGTTGCTGAAGGACTTGCCCAAGCCGGCCAAGTCCGACGCCGCGGCGAAGGCGAAGGATGCCGCGGCGCGCTTCACGGGCCTGAAGAAGGACGTGCGGTCCGTGGCGAGCCTCCAGGTGAAGCGCCTGGAGCGGATGCTCATGTCGCAGCGGAGCGTGGCGGCGGCGGACTTCATCGCGTTCTTCGTGAAGCACCCGCTGGTGTTCCACCTCACGCGGCGCTTGCTCTGGGCGGTGTTGGACGGCGCTCGGCGCGTGCCCTTCCGGGTGGCCGAGGACGGCACCTTCGCCACGGTGAAGGACGATGCCTTCAAGCTGCCCGCGGACGCGCGCGTGGTGGTGGCGCACCCTGTCCATATCGAGGCCTCGCAGCAGGCGGCCTGGGGACAGGTGTTCGCGGACTACGAACTCATCGTTCCGTTCCCGCAGCTGGGTCGTCCCGTCTTCGCGGCGCAGGCCACGGAGAAGGGCGCGGTGAGCCAGCGCTTCCAGGGCGTGAAGGTGCCGACCAAGGCCCTGCGCGGGCTGGAGTCGCGGCGCTGGTCGCGGGACATCAGCGATGGCGGTGGCATCTCGACGTACTACTGCTTCGTGGATCGGCCCGGCGCGCGGCCCGTCATGGCCTGGCTGCACTTCGAGCCGGGCTTCATCGTGGGCATGGACGCGGAGGAGGCCACGCAGACGCTGGGCGAGCTGCGGCTGGATGGCTGCGCGTTCCAGGAACTGGACCCGGTGAGCTTCTCCGAGCTGATGTTCGACATCGAGCGGCTGAAGGCCTAGGGCACCCGGCATGACGCGCGCGCGACGAAGCGAAACGGCGAAGGCTCCGGCGCTCCAGCGCCCTCCGGCCGAGGTCCTCCACGCGGAGGAGCTGGCGCGGTTGCGCGAAGCGGACACAGGGCCACGTCCTCCGGGCTGGCAGCTGTCGCTCCAGGCCGTGCGGGCCTTCATCCTGGGCGACGCGGCCCAGGGGCTGCGGCGCAAGCTGGTGTGTCCGGCGTCGCTCGTCGAGCGCTGCATGGTGACGCTCGCCACCAACCGGGGCCTCTTGTTGGTGGGCGAGCCGGGCACGGCCAAGTCCCTGCTGTCCGAGCTGCTGGCGGCGGCCGTGTCCGGCGTCTCCACCCTGACCATTCAAGGGGGGGCGGCCACCACGGAGGACCACATCCGGTACTCGTGGAACTACGCCTTGCTGGTCAACGAGGGCCCCTCGCCGCGCGCCTTGGTGCCGGGGCCCATGTACCTGGGCATGAAGCAGGGCCAGCTCGTGCGCTTCGAGGAGATCACCCGCTGCCCGCTGGAGGTGCAGGACGCGCTCCTGTCGCTGCTCTCCGAGCGGGTGCTGGCGGTGCCGGAGCTGGAGGGCCCCGAGGGCATGCTGTTTGCTCGCGAGGGCTTCAACATCATCGCCACGGCCAACACGCGGGACCGGGGCGTCAACGAGATGTCCGCCGCGCTCAAGCGGCGCTTCAACTTCGAGACGCTCTTTCCCATCCTGGACGCGGACGCGGAGCTTCAGCTCGTGAAGGAAGAGTCCGCGCGACTGCTCGCGCGCTCGGGTGTGCCGGTGACGCCGCCGGACGAAGTGCTCGAAGTTCTGGTGCGCACCTTCCGCGAGCTGCGCACGGGCGAGGTGAAGGACGGGCAGGCGGTGGAGAAGCTCTCCACGGTGCTGTCCACGGCGGAGGCCGTGTCGGTGGCGCACGCGGTGGGCGTGCGTGGCTGGTACCTGCGCGGTGATGGGGGCACTCCGGCGGACGTGGTGGAGTGCCTGGCGGGCACGGCCGCGAAGGACAACGCGGAGGACCTGAAGAAGATCCGCCGCTATCTGGAGCAGCGCGTGGGCCATCGGACGGGCGCGCACTGGAAGGCGCTCTACGAAGCGCGCTTCCTCCTGCCGGGATGACGCTCCACGTCCTCGGTATCCGGCACCACAGTCCGGGCTGTGCCCGCGTGGTGCGGCAGGTCATCCGCGAAGTTCGACCCCGGCACGTCCTCATCGAGGGACCGTCGGACATGAACGTGCGGTGGGCAGAGCTGCGGCTCGGGCATCGGCTGCCCATCGCGGTGTTCACCTACCTGCACGTGGAGGGGCGCTCCCGCGCGAGCTGGAGTCCCTTCTGCGCGGGGTCTCCCGAGTGGGTGGCGCTGGAGACCGCGGAAGAGGTGGGGGCCGAGGCGCGCTTCATCGACTTGCCCGCGTGGCACGACGTCTTCACGGGCGTGGCCAATCGCTTCGCGGATCGCCGAGGCGAAGTGGGGCGCGAGCGGACTCGGATGTGGCTGGAGGCGCTGCTGCGCCACTACCGCCTCGATGACGAGGACGCGCTCTGGGATCATCTCTTCGAGCTGCCGTGTGATGCCCAGGTCCTGCGTGAGCGCCTGCGGCAATACTTCGCGCTGCTGCGGGGCGACGCGCCCGGAGGCCCGAGGGATGGTCCGCGCGAGGACTTCATGGCCGATGCGGTGGCCTGGGCCGAAGGCGACGTCGCGCGCCGCGCGGATGGGCGAGACGGCGTGGTGGTGGTGTGCGGCGGCTTCCATGCTCCGGCGCTGGAGCAGCTTGCGCGGGGACGGGTTCGGGACGCGTTCCCGGTGGCGCCGCCTCCGCCCGCGGGGGCACGGTGGGGGAGCTTCCTGGTGCCGTATGACTCGAAGCAGATGGATGCCTTCGCGGGATACGACGCGGGGATGCCGTCGCCGGGGTTCTATGCGCTGGTGCACACGCATGGGCCGGAGGTGGCCGCCGAGGCCTTGCTGACGCGGGTGGCTCGGCGCCTGCGGGACAAGGGCCAGCCCGTGAGCACCGCGGACCTCATCGCGGCGCGAACGCATGCGGAGGGCCTGGCTCGCTTGCGAGGACATGCGGCGCTGGCTCGCACGGATGTGTTGGATGGGCTGTCCGCGGCGCTGGTGAAAGAGGGCCTGGAGGTTCCACCGCCGTGGGCGGGGCGCGGGCCGTTGCCGCCGCGCACGGAGCCCTTGTTCGTGGAGATGGTCGCGGCGCTGGCGGGGGACGAGCGCGGAGAGCTGGATGCGCGCACGCCCCATCCGCCGCTGGTGCGGGATGTCGCGGAGGTGCTGCGCAAGTGGGGCCTGGAGCCTGGGAGCTCGGGCCGCGCGGTGAAGCTCGTGCTCACCGAGTCCGAGGACCGGGAGAAGAGCCGCGTGCTGCATCGCCTGCGCGTGCTGGGCATCCCGGGCTTCGCTCGGAGGCACGGGCCGCGCACGCCCACGGGTGTGGTCCTGGAAGAGCGCTGGGAGGTGGGGACGAATCCGGAGCAGCTCTCGGCGCTGATCCAAGCCGGAGCGCACGGCGCGACGTTGGAGTCCGCGGCGCTGGTGTTGCTGGAGGAGCGGCTGCTCCAGGCCGAGGGACGGCTGGGGGCGCTCGCGGACGCGTTGCTTCAGGCGGTGTTCGTGGGGTTGGAGGGGCTCGCGCTGGAGGTGGTCGGGCGCGCGGCGGGGACGGTTGGCAACGAGTCCTCTCTGGGTGAGCTCGGGACTGCGCTGGGGACACTGCTCGATGTGTGGCACCACGGGGCCCTGATGGGGGCGGCTCGGGCGCCGCAACTCGAGCCTTTGTTGGCGCAGGCGGTGGATCGCGGGCTGTGGTTGCTGGAGGGGGCGGGGAGTACGGCGGAGGGGCAGGTGGTCGCGGCGGTGGTGGCGCTGCGAGACGTGTTGCGAGGCGGGCCGGATCGCGCGCGAGCCCTGGCTGTTCGGGCTGACGGAGTCTGGACGCGCAAGACGCTGGACGGGGCGGCGGCGCCCGAGGTGCGGGGCGCGTGTCTGGGCGCGCTGTGGAGCCTGGGCCGCTTCGATGACAGCACGGCGGAGGCCACGGCGGTGCGCGCGATGCGGGCCTTGGCTCAGCCGGCCGCGCTGGGAGATTTCCTGGCGGGGCTCGCGGCGGTGGCCCGCGCGCAGATGCTGCAATCCCAGGCACTGCTGGGCTCCGTTCACGACGTTGTCAAGGCGATGACGGAGGCAGACTTCCTGACGGCACTGCCCGCGCTGCGGCTGGCCTTCTCGTTCTTCCCGCCCATGGAGCGAGCGACGTTGGCTCGCACCGTCCTCCGGCTGGAGGGCGCGGACGAAGGCGCTGCCCACACCCTGCTGTCGCTGGACCTGGAGGCCGAGCAGGTGGCGCGTGGCGTGGCGCTCGAAACGCGCGCGCGCGAGCTGGCGGCGCGATGGGGACTCCGCGACGCCGCGGACTCGGAGGTGCGCGGATGACGGGCGGACTTCCACCGATTGCTCGCTGGCGGCTCATCCTGGGGGATGCCGCGGAGGATGCGCTGGGCTCGGGCTTGTCGGACGCCGCGCGCTCCATGGACAGCGCGCTGGAGTGGCTCTACGGCCGCGATGAGTCGCTGGGCGAACGAGAGATTCACCGGAGCGACACCCGCGAGGGCGGCCGAGGTGACTCGACGCTGTCGGTGCCCGATTGGGTGAACGCCGTGCACCGCCTCTTCCCTCGGGAGACCATCGAGCGATTGGAGCGCGATGCGGTGGAGCGCTTCCACATCGACGAGATGGTGACGCATCCCGAGGTCCTCCGGCGCGCTCAGCCGAGCACCTCGCTCCTGGCCGCGGTGCTGCGCACCCGTCACTTGCTCAAGCCCGAGGTCCTGGCGCTCGCTCGCGCGCTCGTGGCCGAGGTGGTCCGCGAGCTGATGGAGACGCTGCGCACCGAGGTGCGCCAGGCCTTCGGTGGCACGAGGGATCGGCGCCGTCCTGGGACGCGGAAGGTGGCCGCGCAGCTCGACTTCAAGCGCACGCTCGCGCGCAACTTGAAGAACTGGCGCCCCGACGAGCGCAAGCTGTACCTGGACCGTCCTCGGTTCTTCTCGCGCTCGCGCCGCATGCTGGAGCCCTGGCAGGTCATCCTGCTCGTGGATCAGAGCGGGAGCATGGTGACGTCAGTCATCCACTCGGCGGTGACGGCGGCGTGCCTGTGGGGCTTGCCGGGCGTGCGCACGCACCTGGTGGCCTTTGACACGAGCGTGGTGGACCTGACGCGAGACGTGGTGGACCCCGTGGAGTTGCTCATGAACGTGCAGCTCGGCGGAGGCACGGACATCCAGCAGGCAGTGGAGTACGCGCAGGAGCTGGTGGATGCGCCGCGCCGGGCCATCGTCGTGCTCATCTCCGACTTCTACGAGGGGACCAGCCCCGAGTGGCTGGTGCGACGGGTGCGCGCGCTGGTGGGGCAGGGGACGAAGGTGCTGGGCCTCGCGGCGCTCGATGCCGAGGCCGAGCCGGACTATGACCGGGCGCTCGCGGCGCGGTTGGTGGATGCGGGCGCCGAGGTGGCGGCGATGACGCCTGGGCAGCTCGTGGGCTGGCTGGCCGAGAAGATGGGGCGCTGATGCGAAGCGACCTGTTGACGCTGACGGCCGAGTCGCTCGCCGCGCTGGCGAACGTGGGCGTGGTCAAGCGAGCCCAGAAGGAACTCCAGGAGGGCAATGGGCCCCAGGTCCACGAGGAGCCGGATGGCACCGTGGTGGGGACATTCACCGAGGGCGTCGTCACCCGCTTGCCGCCCGGCAAGGCGCTGAAGGATGCCCCCTGTGGCTGCAACGCGAAGCTCGTGTGCCGTCATCGCGTGGCGCTCGTCCTGGCCTATGCGCGTGTCGCGCAAGAGGCTGCTGCCGCTGTCACTCCCGAGACGCGACAGGAAGTCTCACCGGGCACGCTGGAGGATGCCGCGCTGGAGGCGGTGCTCGGCGCTCGGGTGATGAGTGACGCACGGAGTGCCCGGCGACGGGGCGTGCTGTGCGAAGTCATGCGAGCCGGGTCGGCGAGCGACGTGCCCACGGTGCGGTTGCCCTCGGCGACTGTTCGCTTCCTGGCTCACGCGGAGCTGGCGCATGCGCGCTGCGACTGCGTGACGGGGGGTGGCTGTGTGCACGTGGCCTTGGCGTGCTGGGCGTTCCGTGAGGCGGACCGTCGAGATGCCTCGCGCGACTCGCTGCTCCTCGAGCTCAAGGACGGAGAGGCGTCCACGGCCGTGGATGCCGGCTGGGCTCGGGCGCTGGAGCCCGCGGTGATGTTGCTCTGTGAGGGCGTGGACCAATCCCGCGCGTCGCTCGGGCAGGCCTTCGCGGTGGCGCGCGCGGAGCTGTCCGGCGCGACGTGGCTGGCGCTCGGGCTGGAGGACATCGAGCGGGCGCTGGGGTGGCACCGGGCGCGCTCGGCACGCTACCGCGCCGCGGAGCTGCGCTTCCTGCTCGCCGAGCTCTTTGCTCGGGTGCGTGCCGCGTCGCCGCCCGGAGGCGAGCTGCCGGCGCGCGCGGTGGTGGGACAGGGCGAGGCCCTGGAGACTCGGTTGGATCGCGTGCGCTGGGTGTCGCTGGGCGCGCGCGTGGACTCGGATGGGCGGCGGCGCACGCTGGAGGTGTTCCTGGCGGATCCGGACATGGCCTCGGTCTTCGCGATGGAGCACACCTGGGACACTCCGGAGGACGAGCCTCTGCCCTCGGGACCGGAGCTGGGGCGGCGTCGCGTCGCGGGCGCCACATGGGACGTGCTCGCGCGTGGACAGGTGGTGACGCAAGCCGCGGTGCGCCGCGCGAACCGCGAGGTGCGACTGGAGGGCAGCCGCACCGTGGCCACGTCCGTGACGCTCCAGACCGGGGACTTTGATTCGCTGCCTTCACCCGTGCGCGTGGAGGACGTGCGCGCGCTGCGAGAGGCGTGGCTCGCGCGACCGCCTCGGATGCTCCGTCCCAAGGCCCGCGCCGAGGATGTGCACGCCGTGCGCGTGGGCGCCGTCCACGAGGTGGCCTTCGACTCGGCCCGTCAGGAGCTGCGCGCCACGCTGGAGGACGTCCACGGACAGCCGTTCACGCTGGTGCGCGGCTTTCGGGCGGCGGCGCCGCGGGCCTTGGAGATCCTCGCCGCGACGCTGGAGGCGGACCACGGCCCCGTGCGGTGGGTGGCGGGGCCGATGCGATGGGGCGGCTCGGGCCTGGAGCTGGAGCCCACGCTGCTCACGGCGGACCGCGTGGTGGTGCCGGACCTGGACGCGGGCGAGGCCGTGCGCCCGTTGCGTGGAGGCCCCTCGCGCGGGGACGCGGCGGATCCGCTGCGTGCGCGCATCGACGCGCTGGCGGGCCTGCTGGAGGAGGCCTTGCACCGAGGGCTGCGCCACCTGGAAGGGGACTATCCCGAGCGTGCCTGCGCGCTGGCCGTGACGCTGGAGGACGCGGGCCTGAGGGACCTCGGGCTGCGGCTGCGTCGTCTCGGGGAGTCCATTGTCGCGGGGCGTGAGGCCGCATGGGACTGGGCCCACGCGGCGATTCGGTTGGCGCTCCTGGAGGACTGAGCGCGGACGCTCAGCGGCTCGGCGTGGGCGTCGCGCTCGTCAGCAGGTGGGCGGGCACGGGCGCGGCGGTGGCCACGTTCCAACTGTCTGGCCGGTTGGCCAGGTCACCCGTGGGGAGCACGCCGTTGCCGAGGATGCCTGTCTTGTTCCGGCCCCAGGAGAACACGCGGCCGTCGGTGGCCACCGCGTAGCAATAGAAGGACTCGCTCGTGGTGGAGATGCTCCGGAAGGTGACGCCCGGGGCGATCTGCACGGGACGGAAGACGAGCTTCTCGAACAGCCCCCAGTCCCATCGATAGGGCGTGGGGTAGGTGGCGAAGTCGAGCATGGCGCCGTTGCCCACCTCGCCCATGGCCGAGTCTCCCCATCCCCACAGCGTCCCGTCGTCCAGGATGACGTGCGTGGTGTGGCCGGAGGCGGCGACCTGGACGACGCGATGCGCGCCGAACTCGGGGAAGGAGAGCAGCCGAGGCGTGGCCACCGGGTTCCATCCGCCCGTGGGGCTGCCCAGGCCCAGGTACGTGCCGCGAACGCCCCAGCCCCACAGGCGTCCTTGGTCGTCCAACGCGTAGGCGAACGCGTCTCCACCCGGGGCGAGCTGCACGATGCGCGAGGTGATCGCCACCTGTCGCGGCTGGGCGTACTCGGTGGGCCGGCCCGTGCCGAGGTTCTCCTGCGCCACGGCGCCGCCGCCCCAGGCCCAGGCGTGTCCCTGCTCATCCAGCGCGAAGGCGATGAAGTCGTTGGTCGCGATGTCGACGATGCGAGTGCCCGTGGGCAGGGGCACCTTGAACGGCCGCGTCATGTTGCGGCCCACCGTGTCCCCGTCGCCCGCGATGCCGGTCGAGTTGCCGACCGCGGTGCCGTTATGTCCCCAGACCCACACCGAGCCGTCCTGCTTCAGCGCCAGGTTGAACAGGAGTCCCGAGCGCACCGAGACGACGCCGTTGAAGGGCTGACCGCTGGCGTCCTGCGGGATGAGGTACGGGATGCCGTTGTTGCCGGGCGCGGGAGAGTTGGGCAGGTCGTTCGTGGTGCCGTCGCCCCGCTGGCCGAAGCGGTTGTCTCCGAATGTCCACACGCGCCCGAGCACATCCAGCGCGATGCTCTGATAGCCACCGCCCGCCACGCCCTGGAAGCGCAGAGAGGGGTCCACCGCGATGGGCGCCGCCGGCACCTGGTTGTAGGCCACCGACGTTCCGAACCCGAGCTGCCCCAGCCGGTTCGAGCCGATGCCGAGCACCTTGCCGTCCACGAGATAGAACGCCTGGTACTCGGCGGTGTGGATGCTGACGGACACCGAGCCCGTGCCCCCATCGGACGGCTCGCTCCCGCCATCCGCGGTCAGCGCACCCTGGGGCGCCACACCCGACGAATCCTGCAGCGAGGGGACCGCGACGTCCGAGCAGCCCAACCCGGCGCACAGCAGCGCCAGACTCCACATGCGTGAACTTGGCATGGGCACATCCTCGCTCGCGGGCGTGTGTGATTAAAGCAGCAAAACGAGAAAAATCTCCAAGTTGAATGACTTGGTTCTTCTGGGCCGAGCGTGTGTCAGGCATGGCTTGAGGTCCCGTCGGAGTGCGCCCCCGCTGTTCCCAGGTGAAAGGCGCTCTCGGATGCCGCGTGTCTCCTGTGTCGGTGAAGGTCCTCGAGTTCACTCCGGTGTGGCTGTCGTGGATGGGGAGGTGACGCGCGGAGGTGGACGATGAGTCCGTCGCGCCGAGGTGTCGCCATCGCGTTCGGGCGCAACCCTCACCAGTCGGACCCCTTCGACGTCGAGGCGGACGCGGCGGAGGCGCTCGGAGTCGAGACCTATCCGGTGGACCTCGCGGCGCTCCTGTCGGGAGACAGCGCGCGAGCGGTCGAGCACCTTCCTGAGAGAGGCCGTCTGCGATTGCTCTACCGGGGCTGGATGCTCACAGAAGCGGAGTACGGCGAGCTGGCCGAAGCGGTGGCCGAGCGAGGGCATCGGCTGATGACCTCCCCCACGCAGTACGCCAGCGCGCTCTATCTGCCCCAGTGGTATCCGAAGCTGGCGCGCTACACCGCCCGCTCGGTGTGGACGGAGGGGACGGACGCGGCCGAAGCGTGGCGCCTCGCGCGCGCCCTGGGGCCTCCGCCGTGGATCCTCAAGGACCACGTGAAGTCCGCCAAGGAGCAGTGGGCCGAGGCCTGCTACGTGCCCGAGGGCGCCACCGCGGAAGACTTCGCGCGCACCTGCGAGAACCTGGTGGACGCGCGCGGTGAGCGCTTCGAGCGGGGGCTGGTGGTGCGCCGCTACCTGCCGCTGAAGGTGATGGGCCGCACGCCCGCGGGCCCCGCGCACCTGGAGTTCCGCCTGTTCTTCTCGCGGCGGGGCCTGCTGGCCGCGGAGCCGTACCACGAGTTCGACGTGGAGGTGCCGGACTTCACGGCCTTCACCGCGCTGGCGCGCCGCATCGACTCGCCCTTCTTCACGATGGACGTGGCGATGCTGCAGGACGGCGGCTGGGCCGTCGTCGAGGTGAACGACGGCGGCGTCTCGGGGCTGCCGCCCGCGGTGGATCCGCGCGACCTCTTCGCGGCGCTGCTCACGCCAGACGGGTGAGCCGCGCGGCGAGGGCCTCAGGCCGTGGCGACGGCGGCCTGGGGCTTCTTGCGCAGGAAGAGCACGAACATGGCGATGACCACGCAGATGCCGCCCAGGGTGATGAGCGCGTCGAACGCGATGCTGCCCCGCGCGCCCATGCCCCGGAAAGCCGAGGCCCGGCCATCGAGCGCGGTGGTGTAGCTGATGGCGAAGTTCGAGGCGGCGACGAACAGCGTGTACTTGGTGGTGATGGCCGCGCCCGCGCTGACCATCTCCAGCACCATGCCCGCGAACGCCGCGAAGGCCGCGCCATTGGCCAGGCTGTAGGCCAGCGTGCCCCACGTGTACGTAGCGGGCGTCATGGGCGCCAGCGCCATGGCGAAGGCACACAACCCGGTGGTGCCGCCCATCAGCGCGTACGCGAGCTTGCGGTTCATCCGGTCCGACAGCCAGCCGCCCGCCAGCGAGCCCAGCGCGCCGGAGATGCCCATGCCCAGGCCGTTGACCAGCTCCACCAGGTGCTCGGGGGCGTGGTACTCGCCGGCCATGGCGCTGAACAGGTTGGTGAGCGCGCCGCAGCTCACCGGCGCCAGACACAGCACCAGCATGATGATGCCGTCGCGGCTGAACGCCGTGCGCAAGAGGTCCGTCACGATTCCCTTCACCCGCGCGATGGCGGCGCGCAGCAGCGGCTCCCGGCTGCGCGGGGTGCTGTCCTCGCGCTCGTGAATCCAGAAGATGCACGCGCTGGTGGCGAGCACGAGCGTGGTGAGGGCGATGCCCGCCACCTGCCGCGAGAACGCGCTCGCCAGCCAGATGGCCATCGCCCCCAGGAGGCTCGTCGAGCCCACGTTGCCGGCCATCTGCCAGCCGCCCGCCTTGCCCTTGTCCTCGGTGCGGGTGGTGTTGGCCATCAAACCATTGAGCGCGGCGTGGCCCGTGGTGGCCACGGCCTGCAGCGTGGTGAGCAACACGGTGAGCAGCCCCAGGTGCTGCGCCGGCTCGGAGATGAGCGTGCACGCCAAGAGGAGCCCGGCGGTGAGCAGCGCGCTGACGCAGTACCAGACGCGGCGCCAGGGCCCCAGGTCGATGAGCGGCACCCACAGGAGCTTCCACGCGTGCGGCGTGAACGCGGTGGCGGACAGGACGCCAATCTGCGCCAGGCTCAAGCCGTCCTTCGCCAGCCAGTACGGCACCGCCGTCTGCATCAATCCCACCGCGGCGCCGAACTGGAAGTCGAGCAGGGCGAACAGGGGCGGCCAGGACCAGCGCTCGGAGGGCGTTGCGGGCAGGGCCACGTCGGTGTCTGTCAAAGCGGACTCGCGATGGGGATGGGGTGGTGTGACAGGGATAGCAGCTTTGCGCCGAGGCGTCGCGCGGGGTGGGGGTTGCCTGGCCGGGCGGACTCCATTACGGGGGAGTCCTGCCCTTTTCCCTCGGGGGACCTGACATGGCGCCACGCATTGGAAGACTCTGGGACGCGGTGGGCAACACGCCCTTGTTGCGCATCGGTTCGCTCAGCGACGCTTCGGGCTGCGACATCCTGGGCAAGGCCGAGTTCATGAACCCCGGCGGCAGCATCAAGGACCGGGCCGCCAAGGGCATGATTCGCCGCGCCGAGCAGGACGGGCTCTTGAAGCCCGGGGGCACCATCGTCGAGGGCACCGCCGGCAACACCGGCATCGGCCTGGGGCTGTTGGGCCGCGAGCGCGGCTACCGCGTGGTCGTCACCATGCCGGACAACCAGGCCCGCGAGAAATACGAGCTGCTGGAGGCCATGGGCGTGGAGGTCCGCAAGGTCCCCGTCGTGCCCTTCGCCAATCCCAATCATTTCTTCCATCAGGCCCGGCTCCTCTCCGAGCAGCACGGCTGGTTCTGGGCCAACCAGTTCGAGAACCCCGCCAACGGTGACTTTCATTTCGAGACGACGGGTCCCGAAATCTGGGAGCAGTGCGAGGGGCGGGTGGACGTGCTGGTGGCCTCGGTGGGCAGTGGTGGCTCCTTGTCGGGCGTGAGCCGCTACCTCAAGGAGCGCAACCCCGCGCTGCGCGTGGTGTTGGTGGATCCGCTGGGCTCGGGCCTCTACTGCTTCGTGCGCGAGGGGAAGCTCGAGTCGACGGGCAGCTCCATCACGGAGGGCATTGGCATCATGCGGGTGACGGAGAACTTCCGGCGCGCGCGGGTGGACGAGGCCGTGCGGGTGGATGACCAGGCCATGCTGGAGATGCTGTACCACCTGGCCCGCCAGGACGCGCTCGTGGTGGGCACGTCCGCGGCGCTCAACGTCCGAGCCGCCTGGGAGTTGGCCCGCCGCCACTCGGGCGAGGGGCTGCGCATCGTCACGCTCTTGTGCGACCACGGCAGCCGGTACGCCTCGAAGGTGTTCAACCCGGAGTTCCTCGCGACGAAGCAGCTCGAGGTCCGGCCGCTCCAGCTCACCTGACACGGGCGGCTGAAGTCCCCTGGCCGTGGGGCGTCAGTCCGGATATGGGAGGGGGCGATGACGACGCCCCCCTCGCCCATGCCGCTGTGTATCGCGCCGATGATGGACTGGACGGACCGCCATTGCCGGTACTTCCTGCGGCTCATCAGCCCCCGCACGCTGCTGTACACGGAGATGGTGACCACGGGCGCCGTCCTCCATGGGGACCGCGAGCGCCTGCTGGGCTTCTCGCCCCAGGAGCACCCGGTCGCGCTCCAACTCGGCGGCTCGGAGCCCGCGGACCTGGCCGAGTCCGCGCGCATCGGCGAGGCGTGGGGCTACGACGAGATCAACCTCAACGTGGGCTGCCCCAGTGACCGCGTGCAGTCCGGGCGCTTTGGCGCGTGCCTGATGGCGGAGCCGGACACCGTGGCGCGCGGAGTGGCGGCGATGCGCGAGGCGGTGCGGGTGCCGGTGACGGTGAAGTCGCGCATCGCCATCGACGAGATGGAGGAGTGGCCCACGCTGGAGGACTTCGTGCGGCGCGTGTCCGCCGCGGGCTGCACGCGCTTCATCGTGCACGCGCGCAAGGCGTGGCTGAAGGGCCTGAGCCCCAAGGAGAACCGCGACGTGCCGCCGCTCCGCTACGAGCTGGTGCACCGGCTCAAGGCCGAGTTCCCCCACCTGGACATCTCCATCAACGGCGGCATCAAGACGCTCGACGCGGTGGCCGAGCAGCTCCAGCACGTGGACGGCGTGATGGTGGGCCGCGCGGCCTACGAGACGCCGTACCTGCTGGCGGACGCGGACCGGCGCTTCTTCGGGAGCACGCGCCCGCCGCTCACGCGCCACGAGGTGGTGGACGCGATGCTGCCGTACATCGAGGCGCAGCGCGTCCGAGGCGCGCCGCTGGGCGCCATCACCCGCCACATGCTGGGGCTCTTCCAGGGGTTGTCCGGCGCGCGCGCGTGGCGGCGCCACCTGAGCGAGAACGCCCACAAGGCAGGGGCGGGCCCGGAGGTCGTCGTGGCCGCGGCAGCGTTCGTGCCCCGCGCGGCGCCCGAGCTTCCCGCCGTGGCGTGAGCCGTCGGTCCAGAGGGCGGGGCGGACGGGGGAGCGACCCCCGGGCCCGCGCGCCCCGTGGGGCCTGTCCTGCGGAATGACGGCCTGTCTTCCGGTCCATGCGTGCCTACCCTGTGGGGTGCACAACACCGCTCAGGGAGGAGCGCATGGTTTGTTCGACCTGGCGTCGAGGACTCGTGGGAATTTTCGGGGCGGGCCTGCTGGTGCTCGGAGGCTGCAGCACGTCGCGCGCCAACGCGAAGGTGAATGACGAATGGATGGCGCGCGTTCCGGACGCGCAGCTGGGAGACGTGCGCCAGGCGCAGATGGCGCAGCAGAAGGCCGACGAGAGTGTCAAGCGCGCCGAGGTCGAGGTCCAGGACGCGAAGAGCGCCGAGTCGGCGGCCAAGCACAATGAGGACGCGGCCAAGAGCCGCCGGGCCGCGAGCCAGAAGACGCTCGAGGCCGCCATGGCCAAGGGGCGGGCGGAGGCCATCAGCCAGGCCCAGAACGACCTGCAGGACGCGAACGCGGGCGTGGTGGCCGCGTCGTCGGAGGTCGCCTACCGCAAGCGCGCGGTGGCCACCAAGGAGGCCACGAAGACGCTGCGTGAGCGCGAGCGCTCGGTGGCGGAGGCGCAGCTGGCGCAAGAGCAGTACCAGGCGCTCAAGAAGAGCGGCGACGTGCGCGCGCAGAAGCTCAGCGCCTCCAAGTTCGACGCCGAGCTGGCCGATGCTCGCCGCAAGGAAGAAGAGGCCCAGCGCAACGTGGACTCGCAGCGTCAGCGCGAGCAGCAGGCCCGCGCGGACTGGAAGCAGAAGCAGGAGTCGGCGCAGGGCTACGGCGGCAGCGGCTCGTCCACCAAGTAGGCGCTGCCTCCAAGTAGGCGCTGCCTCGCGCTACTCGAGCGCGAGGAGGATCTTCCCGAAGTGGGTGCCGTCGGCCATGTGACGATGGGCGTCGGCCACCCGCTCGAACGGGAAGACGGAGTCGACGACGGGGCGCACCCGTCCGGCTTCCAGCTCGGGCCCCCACCGCGCCCACGCGCGGTGGGTGATGGCCCGCTTCTCGTTCAGCGGTCGCCCTCGGAAGGCCGTGCCCTTGAGCTGGAGCCGGCGCATCACCACGGCCTCCACATCCAGCTCCGCGCGTTCTCCCTCCAGCAGTCCCACGAGCACCAGGCAGCCGCCGGTCTTGAGCGCCTGGAGGTTGCGCGCGAGCGTGGCGCCGCCCGCGAAGTCCACCACCACGTCCACGCCCGCGCCTTGCGTGTGCCGGAGCACCGCGCTCGCGAAGTCCTCGGTGGCGCGCAGGATGCCCACGTCTCCGCCCAGCTCGCGCGCGCGACGCAGGCGCTCCTCGGTGCTGACCGTGAAGTAGACGGTGGCGCCCGCGTGGTGGGCCATCTGGAGGCACATGCTGCCCATGCCACTGCCGCCCGCATGCACGAGCACGGACTGGCCCGCGCGAAGCTGGCCCAGCTCGAAGAGGACCTCGTCCGCGGTGACGAGCGCCTCGGGCAGGGCCGCGGCGTGGGTGAACGACTCGCCCGCGCGAACGGGCAGCGCCATGCGGTGATCCAACACGCAGTACTCGGCGTAGCCCCCGCCGTTGACGAGCCCCGCCACGCGCTGCCCGCGCTCGAAGCCGCGCACGTCCGCGCCCAGGTCCACCACCTCGCCCGCCACCTCCACCCCCAGGATGGGCGTCATGCCCGAGGGCAGGGGGAACTCCCCCGCGCGAAGCTGGAGGTCCGCGCGGTTGAGCGCCGAGGCGCGCACGCGCACGAGCAACTCCTCCGGGCCGGGGCGGGGGCGCGTCACCTCGCGCACGTGCAGCACCTCGGGGCCGCCCGTGCCTTCCATGACCACCGCGCGCATGCGCTCCTGCTCCGTGCCCGGCCGCTTCATGCGTCCGCACCCGCGACGGCGCGCACCGCGGTGCACAGCCGGGTCATGTCGTCATCGGACAGGTTGGCGCGCAGCATCACCCGAAGGCCCGCGCGCCCCCGCGCGACGATGGGGAAGAACACCGCCGAGGTGTAGAAGCCCTTGTCCAACATGTGCCGGGAGCGCTCCACGGCCTGCTCCTCGGCGCCCACTTCCACGACGCGGATCTGCGACAGGCTGCCCCGGTTGGGCGCCTCCACCTGCGAGTCGAAGCGCTGGAGGTTCGCCTTGAGCGCGCCTTGCAGTCGGCCCAGCTCGGGCGTGCGGTGCAGCTTCGCGGACGCGAGCCCCGCGCCAATGGACGCCACGTTGAGGCCCTGCGACCAGGCCAGCGGCCCACCGAAGCGATGCACCCGGTCCTCCAGGTGCCGCGCGCCCAGCATCACCACGCCGCCCGAGGTGCCGAAGCCCTTCGCCAGCGAGGCGACCACCAGCGTGAGCGGATGAATCTCATCTCCGAGGAGCGCGCGGACGAAGCCCTCGCCGTGCTCGCCGTGCACGGACAGGCCATGCGAGTCATCGAAGTAGAGATAGAGGCCATAGCGCTCCTGGAGCGCGAGCAGGTCCTTCACCAGCGCGGCCCCGCCCATGGAGTAGAAGCCGTCCGCCACGTAGGCCACGCGCGGGTGCTTCCGGCAGACGTCCTCCAGGAAGTTCAAGTCATTGTGGGGGCACGTCAGCACCGGCGCTTCGTCGGCGCAGATGGGCTTGATGAGGTTCATCGAGAAGTGGCAGGACTTGTCGAACACCATCACCCGCGGCTGGCCGTCGTCGCAGAGCTGGCCTCCCGCGACGAGGGGGAGCAGCCCCGCGGTGGCCGCGCTCGCGGAGACCGCGGTGATGGCGCGCGTGCGCCAGAGCGAGCCCAGCTCCTGCTCCAGCGCGTCCAGGAGCGACAGGCGCACCCGCACGCGCGAGATGCCCGTGTCGATGAGCTTCTCCTGCTGGAGCGCCTCGATGGCGCCATCCAGCACCGCCGGGTGCGCGTCCAGGCCCAGGTACGAGCACGACGAGAGGTTGAGGAACTCGCGGCCGTCCTCCAGGCCCAGGCGCCCGCCACCCAGGTGGTGGACGCTCAGGTCGATGACCCCGTGCCGCCGCGCCGCCTCGAAGGACGGGTTGCCCAGGGCCACCATCGCCTCCCCATTCCGGTACCGACGTCTCTCTTCCATGGAGTCCTCGCTATCCCTGTGATTCTGGGAGCGAGGACTCTAGCGGGAGGCGCGGCGGGAGGGCAGCGGCTCAGGCCTTCTTGGGGGACAGCTTGTTGATGTCGGCGAAGAAGTCGTGGCCCTTGTCGTTCACGACGATGAAGGCGGGGAAGTCCACCACTTCAATTTTCCAGACAGCCTCCATGCCCAGCTCCTCGTACTCGAGGACCTCGACCTTCTTGATGCAGTCCTTGGCGAGGCGGGCGGCGGGGCCACCGATGGAGCCCAGGTAGAAGCCGCCGTGCTTCTTGCAGGCCTCGGTGACGGCGGCGGAGCGGTTGCCCTTGGCGAGCATGACGTAGCTGCCGCCCTCGGCCTGGAACTGGTCCACGTAGGCGTCCATGCGGCCCGCGGTGGTGGGGCCGAAGGAGCCGGAGGCGTAGCCCTCGGGCGTCTTGGCGGGGCCCGCGTAGTACACCATGAAGTCCTTCATGTACTGGGGCAGGCCCTCGCCGCGATCCAGGCGCTCCTTGAGCTTGGCGTGGGCGATGTCGCGCGCCACCACCATGGGGCCGGAGAGCGACAGGCGCGTCTTGATGGGGTAGCGGGACAGCTCGGCGCGAATGTCGCTCATGGGGCGGCGCAGGTCGATCTTCACCACCTCGCCCGCGAGGTCCCCGTCCGTCGTCTCGGGCAGGTACTTGGCGGGGTCGGTCTCCAGCTGCTCCAGGAAGACGCCGTCGCGCGTAATCTTCCCCAGCGCCTGCCGGTCCGCCGAGCACGACACCGCGATGGCCACCGGGCACGAGGCGCCATGGCGCGGCAGGCGGATGACGCGCACGTCGTGGCAGAAGTACTTGCCGCCGAACTGCGCGCCAATGCCCGTGCGCTGGGTGAGCGCCAGCACCTGCTGCTCCAGCTCCACGTCGCGGAAGCCGCGGCCCAGCGCGTTGCCTTCACGCGGCAGCGAGTCCAGGTAGCGAGCGGAGGCGTACTTGGCCGTCTTCAGCGCGAACTCGGCGGAGGTGCCGCCCACGACGATGGCCAGGTGGTACGGCGGGCACGCCGCGGTGCCCAGCGAGCGAATCTTCGTCTCCAGGAAGGACAGCAGGCTCGCCGGGTTGAGGACGGCCTTGGTCTCCTGGAAGAGGTAGCTCTTGTTGGCCGAGCCGCCGCCCTTGGCCATGAACAGGAACTTGTAGGCGTCACCGTCCGTGGCGTAGAGCTCGATCTGCGCGGGCAGGTTGTTGTGGGTGTTGACCTCCCGGTACATGTCCAGCGGCGCCATCTGCGAGTAGCGCAGGTTGGCCGTGCGGTAGGTGTCGAAGACGCCGCGCGCGATGGCCGCCTCGTCGCCGCCGCCCGTCACCACGTACTGGCCCTTCTTGCCCATCACGATGGCGGTGCCCGTGTCCTGGCAGGAGGGCAGCACGCCGCCGGCGGCGATGTTGGCGTTCTTCAGCAGCTCCAGCGCGACGAAGCGATCATTCGCCGAGGCCTCGGGGTCCTTGAGGATGTGCGCGAGCTGCCCGAGGTGCCCGGGCCGCAGGAGGTGGGAGATGTCGCGCATCGCCTCGCGGGTCAGCAGCGTCAGCGCCTCGGGCTGCACCTGGAGGAAGGTTTTCCCGCCCGCCTCGAACGTCGAGACGGAGTCCTTCGTGAGCAGCCGGTACGGCGTCTCGTCCTTGCCGAGCGGCAGCATGTCCTGGAACTGGAAGTCGCTCATCGTGTCGTCACTCCACGGCGCTGGGGTGGGCGAAGGCTTACCTCCATTGCGGCTGGGAGGGGAGATGGTTTGAGCAACCCCTGGCCGGGGGGCGGGCGGGCGCCGGGCATTTGCCCGCATGCGAGCCACAAGGGGAGTTCATCCCAGGAACCGGCGGTCCGGGGCACAGCTTGGCTGCACGACTGCGCCAGCGTTGTGTCAACGCGTGCATGGTTCGCACCCCGGCCCGTTTTCGCGCACACCCCGCCCTTGCGAGAGTGCGACCCACTGGGAGGGTTCAATGAACCGGACGATTGTCACGCTGGCCGCGGTGCAGCTCCTCGTCGGATGTGGCGTGCCGAAGGCACAGCTCGACGCCAAGGCGCTGGAGGCGGAGAACTACCGGCGCCAGTACGGCGACGAATCCGAGAAGGTCAAGGCGCTGGAGGCCCGCGTCGCCGAGCTGGAGTCCGGGAAGAAGGACCAGGCCAAGGCCGACGAGGCGCTGTCCGCCAGCGAGGCGCGCGTGCAGGAGCTGTTGAAGAAGGTGGAGATGCTCAACGCCCTCAACGCCTCCCTGGCGCAGAGCAAGGACACCCTGGAGAAGGCGCGCGCGGAGCTGGAGAAGAAGTCGGAGCAGTACGAGTCGCTCGCCTCCAGCCTCAAGGATGAAATCAAGGCCGGGAAGATTGAGCTGTCCGAGCTGAAGGGCCGGATGGTGGTGAAGATGAAGGACAAGATCCTCTTCTCGTCCGGCAGCGTGAAGATCAACCCCGAGGGACAGGCGGCGCTCGCGAAGGTGGCCGAGGCGCTGAAGGACGTGAGCGGCAAGCTGGTGCGCGTGGAGGGCCACACGGACGACGTGCCCACGGACCCCAAGGGCCCGTTCCCCAGCAACTGGGAGCTGTCCACCACGCGCGCGCTGACGGTGTTGAAGCTCCTGCAGGACAAGGGCGTGTCCGCGGACAAGCTGTCGGCGGTGGGCTACGGCGAGCACCACCCCATCTCCAGCAACAAGACGACGCAGGGAAAGAGCCTCAACCGCCGCATCGAGATCGTCCTGGCTCCCGAGGACCAGGCCCCGGGCGCGAAGTCGAAGTCGGCGAGCCGGTAACCCCGAGCCAGCGAGGACACACGCATGAACTTGAGATGGATGGGCATGGCCGCCCTGGCGGCGATGGGACTCTCGGGCTGCGTAGCGGGCGGCGCGCGGCCGGCGGTGGAGATGCGCTTCTTCGAGTCACCCGCGGGCGGCGCAGTGCACGAGCGGGTGCGCGAGGCGGGCATCTTGAACGCCACGCTGATGGGGGCCGCGAACCTGCGCTACCTGCGGCCCGCCGAGTTGCTGAAGGCCGCGGAGACCGGCGCGGGCCAGGGGGATCCGCAGAAGCTGATGCGCGCGGCGCGCACGCTCGTCCCGGGGGATGGCGTGGTGTTGCTCGGCACCGTGCGCGGCGAGGCCACGGGAGGCAGCACGGCGACGCGGGCCATCTACTCGCTGGCCCTCGCGTGCGCGCGCACGGACCTGGACAGCCCCGGCGACCTGCGCGACTGCCAGGGCTACGTGCTGCGGGTGACGCGCACGTGGCCCGCGGAGGTGTACGCGCTCCAGGACGCCACGGTGTCGCTCATCTCCGAGGGAGGCACGGCCCACGGCCGCATCCGCGCGCGCAGCGAGCCGGGCGCGTTCAAGGCCGAGCTGGAAGGCGAGTTCGCCGCGAGCGTGCTGGAGCTGGGCGCGGGCGCGTCACTCGCCACCGGCGCGGGGCGCTGAGGCGGGGACCTCGTAGACGTAGAGGGGCGTGCGGTACAGGTCGTCGAGCCGGTGGGTGTGCACGGGACGCCAGCCATGCAGCGCGAAGGTGTGGCTGACGACGCGCGCGCCCGCCGGCAGCTCGGCGAGCAGCTTCGGGGCGAGCTTCGCCATGGCCCCGGGGTACAGGTAGCAGACGACGGTGGACGCGCCCGCGAACGGGGCGCGGAAGAAGTCCTCGCGCGCCACCCGGAGATTGGGGCGGGGCGCGAGGCGTTGTCGCAATGAGCAGAAGCCCGCGGGCAGAGGCGACAGCTCGTAGGCCACCACCTGGGCCTGGGGACAGCGATCCGCCAGCGCGAACGCCAGCGTTCCCCAGCCCGCGCCCAGCTCCAGCACGACGCCCCGCGTGTCAGGTGGCACGAGCGCGAGCACTTCGCGCCGGACACCCGGCGAGGTGGGCATGGGCGAGATGCCCGTGCGCAGGGTGTAGACCACGATGGAGCCCAGGCCCGCGAGGAGGCCCCCGAGCGACAGCAGGAAGAGGACCGCTTCCGTCGTGCCCAGGGTGGCCATGCGGGCGGGGACTCAGGAGGACGCGGGGGCGGCGCCCTGGTTCGCGGCGGCCTGGGCCGCGGCCTCGCGCGCGGCCTTCTCCAGCCGATCCACGCGTCGCAGCTCCGGGAAGGCCCAGGCCCACAGCCCCACCACCACGAGCGTGCCCACCGCGCCAGAGACGACCGCGGGCACCGCGCCCACCTGCTCGGCCAACCAGCCCGCGCGGAACTCTCCGAACTCGTTGGAGGCACCCACGCACATCATGTTCACCGCGCCCACGCGGCCACGCATGTCATCCGGCGTGACGACCATCTCCAGCGTGGAGCGCACCACCACGCTCACCATGTCCGCCGCGCCTCCGATGGCCAGCGCCACCACGGAGACCACGAGCGAGTGGCTCACGCCGAACACCAGCGTGGCCGCGCCGAAGATGGCCACCGAGACGAACATCTTCCAGCCCGCGCGTCCGCCCAGCGGCCGGAAGGCGAGCATGATGGCCACCACCGCGGCGCCAGCAGCCGGCGCGCTGCGCAGAAGCCCCAGGCCCCAGGGCCCCGTGTGCAGCACGTCCCGCGCGTAGATGGGGAGCAGCGCCACCGCGCCACCGAGCATCACCGCGAACAAGTCCAGGGTGATGCTGCCCAGCAGCATCCGCTGGCCGCGCACGAAGCGCAGGCCCGCGACCAGGGTCTCCAGCGAGAACGGCTCGCGCGACACGCTGCCCGTGCGCACCTTCAGCGAGAGGATCCACACCACGGTGAGCGCGCACAGCGACGCGGACGCGATGTACGCGCCCTTGGCGCCCGCCCACCCGTAGAGGATGCCGCCCACGGCCGGACCCGCGATGGTCGCCACCTGCCACGTGGTGGAGTTGACGGCCACCGCGCGCGTCAGCTCCTCAGGCGGAACGAGGCGCGGCGTGAGGGCCGAGCCCGCGGGCGAATAGAAGGCGCGCGCCGTGCCGAACAACACCAGCACGCCGTAGACGAAGCGCACGTCCTGCACGTGGCCCAGCGTGAAGGACAGCAGCATCAGGCTGCACAGCACCATCACGCTCTGGCACACCGCGAGGATGAGGCGCCGGTCCACCCGGTCCGCCACCTGTCCGCCGATGAGGCTGAACGCGAGGAAGGGGAGGAACTGCGCCAGGCCCGTGTAGCCCAGCGCCAGCGCGCTCCCCGTCAGCGCATACACCTGCCAGCCAATCGCCACCGACTCGATCTGCGTCGCGAGCACCGCGCACAGGCGCGCGAGCTGGTACACGCGGAAATCTCGATGGCGGAAGACGGAGGGGAGGGGGTCAGCGTTGGCGGGGGCCATGAAGTCCCTGGCTCTAACGCACGCCCTGCTCCCTCGCCAGTCACGTTGAGGCACGCAGAGCAGGCGCTCTCATGGCTGCCCCCAGGGCTCGGAGGTTGAGCCCAGGGACAATCCAGGAGCGTGGGACGTCAGCTCCCCGAGCGCATCCGGTTGAGCCGGTCGTAGTGCCGGTATCCGAGCTTGTCGAGCGCGCTCGGGGGCGCCAGCCCGATGTCCACCAGCGTCTTGATGTCGTACGTGCCCGCGAGCACCGGCGGCGCGTAGTTGGTGACCGCCTCGCGCGAGCGGAACTTCTCCATCGGGAAGAGCACCGTGCTCGTGTGCACGTGCATGAAGTGCGCGGCGGACTGGCGCGACCAACCCGGCACGCCCGGCGCGGTGATGACGTGCGGGGTGGCCAGGAACGTGCCGCCCGTGAGGATCTCCAGCTGCTGGCCCACCTGCGCCACGATGCAGCCGGCGGGCGCGTTGCCGCGCACCATCTGGCCCTGGGGCGACTCGGGCGTCGCGCGCGTGCGCAGGTACAGGCCGCTCTTGTCGTCCGGCTTGGGGGCGGGCTTGCCGCTCGGGTCGAGGAACCGGCCGCCGGGCAGCAGCGTCAGCAGGTTGAAGTCCGTGTGCTCCTCGCCCCAGACGATGCCGGTGTTCACCTGGGACGGGCCCAGCGGCAGGTAGTGCAGGGCGCGCGTGACGTGCGGGCCCCGGTCACACGTGGCCGCGAACGCGTTCTCGGGCAGCCCCAGCGCCACGGCGGCGCCGCGCAGCAGCTTCAGGCCGGCCTCGTGCAGCGACCTGCCGAGCGTGAGAATCCCATCCTCGAAGTAGGCGGGCGGCGCGTCCGGCCACACGTTCTCCGGGTAGAGCTCCGGGAACTCGGCCGCGGAGGCGGCGTCGTTGGGGTAGGGCGCGGCGAAGTAGCACTCCTTGAAGTCCGGCTGCCCGTTGCCCGCGACGGCGATCTCCGTGTTCGGCGGAGTCCAGCCGCGCTGGTACCAGATGTCGGCGCGGCCATAGGGACGCTTCTTGGCGTCGGGCCGCGCGACGAACGCGCTGAACGCGTCGTAGTACCGGTCGAGCGCCTGCGTGTCGACGCCGTGGTTCTTGATGTAGACGAGGCCGAAGACGCCAAACGCCTCGCGGATTGCCGCCGCGCCGCGCTCGACTCGGGCTGGGTCGCCCGACGCGAGGTCCGTCAGGTCGACCGTAGGGATGTGGATCGGGGAGGTCTCCGCCATGGTGCGCCCAGGTGTATCGCGCCTGGGCCCTGATTTGGAGGGTCCCGTGGAACGATTCCTCCCCGGCTGTTCTCAGGGCTTGGCGACCTGGGTCTCCACCGGAGGGCACGTCACCGACTGCGACTGGAAGCCATCCCGCGTCCGAGGCAGGGCCGTGGCGCCCGGGGCCACATCCAAGAGCGTGTCGCGGAACGCGATGCGGTACGTCCCGGGCTCGCGGAAGTCGTACGCCAGGGACGCCTCGACCTTGCCCTCCGCCGAGCCGCCCGGAGAAATCGTCGTGTAGTCGGTGGCGCCCGGGTCGGCCCGCTTGAGCATGGGGCCTCGGTACGGGACCTCCACCCCGTCACGCGTCACCTGGAAGATGTTGCCCATCAGCCCCTCCAGCGGCGTGTTCCACCGGAGCACGTGCACGGGCTGGGACGCGGGGTTGTCCAGTCGGAAGGTCACTTCCACGGGCTGGCCCGCGGTCACTCGCGCGGGGACGCTCATCGTGCAGCGCAGGGAGACGGCCATGGTCGCGGGCTCCTTCACTTCGGAGGGGGCCACCGGGGCCGGGCGCTCCGGGGCGGGGGTGGGGGGCTTGGCGGGTTCGGGCTCCTGGCGCTGCGTGCACGCCCCTGCGCCCCAGACGAGTCCCAGCGCGAGAAGGCCGATGTGTCGACGTCCCATGGTCATGTCGCTCCCACAAAGAGAAAGGGACGGAAGCGCCTGGCGCTCCCGTCCCTCGGACTCTTAACCCGTCTTCCCGGAAACGTCAGTTCTGGGCGGGGGTGTTCTCGGCGAAGTACTCGTGGCTGTCCGCGTTGTCGCGGGCGTTGGTCGGGTTGGACTTGGCCAGGCTCTTGGCGGCGGACTGGCCGTAGGCCCAGTCATCCGTGCCGGCGACCACGGTGAAGTGGCTCATCTCGTGGACCAGCGTGCCGGCCTTGGAGTCCGTGCCCGTCTGGGGGGCGCTCCAGAAGGCGCCGCACACGTAGATCTTGTACGGGGAGTCCGGGTAGACGTAGGCGTAGGTGCCGGAGTCGGAGCAGCTGCAGTCCACCACGATGGCCGCGCTCGCGAACGCGTTCTTGATGTTGAGGTAGTGGCCCTTCACGGTGCTCCAGCCGCTGCTGGAGTAGGTGCCGAACCACGTGGTGTAGCGCGGGGTGCCGCTCGGCGTGGTGGTGTTGAGGTAGTTGTACGCGTTGGTCGAGTACGTCAGCGCGCCGCTCACCGCGGTGGTGATGGCGGACTTCTCGGACGTGGTGCAGGCGCCGGAGTAGGAGAGGCTCTCGGCCGTCACGATGCGGTCGGACTCCAGGGCGCTGCTACGGCCCTCCACCCACACGCTCACCTCGTTGGAGGCGAACGCGGAGACGCCGCCGACGTTGTCGTGGGCCTCCTGCGCATAGCGGATGGAGTAGCTGCCCGTCTGGGACAGGTCATAGCGGCCGGACACCGAGACCGGGCCGCTGATGCTCTCGCCCGGGGCCAGCGTCACGTAGTCCTCGGGACGGGGCGCCACGCGCTTGAAGTGGGGGCCGATGTACTTCACGGCCTGCCCATCGCGCGTCACCGAGAGGCGGCCCTCCTTGAGGCCCTCGCCCGGCGTGTACCACTTGAGCAGCGACACCGGCTGCGACGAGGTGTTCGTGAGCGTCACCGTCACGGTGACGTCCTCGCGCGCGGCCAGGGAGGCCTTGGCCAGGGTGACGGTCGCCGTCACGCCGTTGGCGGTCTGCTCGCCGGTCGCCTGGGGGGCGTCCGTCGTGTCCGCCGGAGCGCCGCAGCCGCCCAGCAGGGAAACGCCGACAACCGCGCCGACCAGCCACTTGAAGTTACCGCGAAGGCTCTTGCTCACGTGAACTCCCCTTGTTGAGGTCACTACAGGCAGTCCGGGTTCGATGGGTATCCCGGTAAAATCTGCTTTATAGGTGAAGCCCAGCTTATTTGCCATGTCTCGAAATACTCGGAAATAAACCGCACTCTGGGTTCGCGGGATTCGAGGTGAGAGCGGCGGAGGTGGTGGACGATGCGCGCGGTGGTCTTCCAGCATGAGGAGCACGAGGGGCCGGGGCTGCTGGGGCCGGTGTTGGAGCAGGCGGGGTTCTCGCTGGTGAAGCGCTTCCGCGCGGTGCGGCGGGAGGACGTGGACGCGGAGCTGGTGGTGGTGATGGGCGGCCCCATGGGCGTGTACGAGGCGGATCAGCACCCGTTCCTCAACGAGGAGCTGGCGGTGCTGGCGGAGCGGATCGCCCTGGGGCGCCCGTGCGTGGGCATCTGCCTGGGCGCGCAGCTGCTCGCGGCGGCTGGAGGCTCCGAGGTGTTCGCGGGGAAGAACGGCTTCGAGGTGGGCGTCGCCCCGGTGCGCTGGACGCAGGACGGGCTGAAGGACGCGGTGATTGGCGGCGCGCGCCCGCGCTCGGTGGTGGCGCACTGGCACGGCGACACGTTCAAGCCCGTGCCGGGCGCCACGTTGCTGGCCTCCACGGACCGCTACTCACAGCAGGCGTTCCGGTTGGGCAACTCCTACGGCTTCCAGTTCCACCTGGAGCTCACCGCGGCGGAGCTGGGGCACTGGCTGGAGCTGGGCGGGGAGGGCCTCGTGCAGCGGGGCAAGGACCTCGGGGAGCTGAGGTCCCAACTGCCCAAGCTCAAGGCCGCCGAGGCGGAGAACGTCGAGCTGCTGCACCGGCTCGCGCACCACTGCGCCCGGGAGGCCCGGCGCTAGCGGGCGCGCGGGCCGGACTCAGGCGCGAGAGGCGGCGGGCGCGGTCCGTGAACGTGCCCGCAGCTTGCGCGTCCGGGCGGGGCGCTCACGCAGGCGCGCGGGCGCGGTCGGGACGGTGTCCACCGGCGAGACGCTGATGGACTGGACCCGCCAGCGCGTCGCCTGGCGGCTCAGGACGAAGGTGGCGCGGGAGGTGCGCGGTCCCTCTTCCCGGTGCTGCACGAGCACCACCACGCCGCGGGCCACGGGGCGCAGGGACTCGATGCGCGTGCGGGGGATGAAGCGCTCGGGGAGGCCGGCCTCCAGCTTCCGCCGGACCTGCTTCTCCAGGGCGGCCTTGCCGCGCAGCAAGGCGCCGCTCTGGCTGATGACCTCGACGTCCTCGGACAGGTGCGACAGGTAGCTGTCCACCTGGCGCAGGCCCCAGTCATGGTCCAGGGCGCCCATGAGGGCCTGGATGGCCTTGCGGTCCCTCGCCGACAGCGGGGGCGGGCCAGGGGGCAGCGCGGTGCGAGGCGGAGGCCCGGATTTGCTCGGGGCGACTCCGAAGAGCATGGGCATGAAGAACAAGGGGAGGGCCATGGGGGGAGCTCACGGTAGGGACAGCGACCGGCAACCTACGCTGCGCGCGGGTGCGAGATTGCTGGGCGGACGTGAAGAAATGTGAAGGCTGCCGGCAGATGCGCTCCAAAATGGAGGCGGCAGCGCGACGATGTTGAAGCCCCGGGCCTGACACATGGCATGGTCCGCCCCCGGAGGACTGCGATGTCTGCTACCCGGCCCCAGGCTGCTTCCATGTACACGGACCTCGAACGCGAGGCGTGGCACAACCTGCGCGCGGCAACCCCGCTCACCCTCACGGCCGAGGAGATCGAGCGCCTGCGCGGCCTGGGCGAGCAGCTCAACCTGGACGAGGTGGTGGAGGTCTACCTCCCGCTGTCGCGCCTCTTGAACCTGCACGTCTCGGCCACGCAGGAGCTGTTCGCCGCGCAGCAGGCCTTCCTCGGGGGCGACAACCAGAAGGTGCCCTTCGTCATCGGCATCGCGGGGAGCGTGGCGGTGGGCAAGAGCACCACGGCGCGCATCCTCCAGGCCCTGCTGGCGCGCTGGCCGGACCACCCCCGGGTGGAGCTGGTGACGACGGACGGCTTCCTGTTCCCCAACCGCGTGCTGGCCGAGCGCGGCCTCATGACGCGCAAGGGCTTCCCGGAGAGCTACGACCGCCGCGCGCTGGTGCGCTTCCTGGCCGAGCTGAAGGCGGGCCGGGCCGAGGTCGCCGCGCCCGTGTACTCCCACCGGAACTACGACATCGTCCCGGACGAGGCGCTCATCATCCGCCGCCCGGACATCCTCATCCTGGAGGGGCTCAACGTCCTGCAGACGGGGCCGGCCGCGGGCGGGAAGCTGCCGCAGGCGTTCCTGTCGGACTTCTTCGACTTCTCCATCTACGTGGACGCGCACGAGTCGGACATCCGGCGCTGGTACGTGGACCGCTTCCTCCACCTCTGGCGCACGGCGTTCCGCGACGAGGGCTCGTTCTTCCGCCGCTTCGCGGACCTCACCGAGGCGCAGGCCATTGCCCGCGCGGAGACCGTGTGGTCGGAGATCAACGGGCCGAACCTGGCGCAGAACATCGCGCCCACGCGCTCGCGGGCGCGGCTGGTGCTGGTGAAGGGGCCGGACCACCGGGTCCGCCGCGTGCGGCTGCGCAAGCTGTGACCCGCGGCCGCGGGGGATGAGGGCCTCGCGGGACTTGCCGGCTCGGGAGTCTCCGCCCGAGACTGCCGCCCGTGTCCTTGCGTCCCGTGACTGTCAGACCTCCCGGCGCCGACTACCAGATTCGCGTCCTGGGGCATCGGCCCACCCCGCTGCGCGACTTCTACCACGCGCTGCTCGAGCTGCCCTGGTCGGCCACCTTCGCCCTCCTCAGCGCGCTCTATCTGCTGGTGAACGCCCTGTTCGCCGCTGGCTACCTGGCCACGGGCGGCGTCGCGCATGCCGCGGCGGGCTCGTTCTGGGATGCCTTCTGCTTCAGCGTGCAGACGCTGGGCACCATCGGCTACGGCGCCATGTATCCCGACGCCCCGGCGGCGCACGCCCTCGTGGTAGTGGAGTCGCTCGTGGGCTTGCTGACCACGGCGCTGGCCACCGGGTTGGTGTTCGCGAAGTTCTCACGCCCGCAGGGGCGCATTGTCTTCTCGCGTCACCCGGTCATCTGCCCCCTGAATGGCGTCCCCACGTTGATGTTCCGATTGGGTAACGAGCGGGGGAACCAGATCGTGAGCGCGGAGATCCGCGTGGTGCTGATGCGCTCCGAGTCCACCGCCGAGGGCCTGCGCCTCTACCGCTCCTATGACCTGAAGCTGGCGCGTGACCGCGCGCTCTCGCTGCAGCGCTCATGGACCGCGATGCACGTCATCGATGCGGACAGCCCGCTGTACGGCCAATCCCCCGAGTCGATCGTCGCGCAGGAAGTGGAAATCCAGGTGATGGTCCTGGGGACGGACGACATCACCATGCAGAGCCTCCACGCGAGCCACCGCTACTTCGCCGCGGGGCTGCGCTGGGGCGAGCGGCTCGTGGACATCCTCTCCGAGGCGCCCGACGGCGACCTCGTGCTGGACCTGCGGAGGTTCCACGACACCCAGCCGTCGCAGCCGACCGAGGGGTTCCCCTATCCGCGAGCCTCCTGAGCCCCGCGCGCCTTCGCCTGCCTCGACACCCGCACGGCCCTGAGATTGAATCCCGCCCTTTCCGAAGTTCAGGGACTCTCATGGACCGAACGCAGGAACCTCAGATTGCCGCTGGCACGGTGTTCCAAGGGCGTTACGAAGTGCTCTCCAAGCTGGGGGAGGGGGGCTACGGGCAGGTCTACCGGGCTCGGCAGCGCGCGACGAATCAAGAGGTCGCGGTCAAGGTGCTGCGAGCGCCGCAGGCGGAGAGTGCCCATCAGGTGGCGCGCTTCCAGCGCGAGATGCAGCTGTGCTCGCAGCTGTATCACCCGAACATCGTGCGGCTCATCGACTCGGGACAGTCCGAGGAGTCGGTGCTGTTCACCGTGTTCGAGTACGTGCCGGGGCGCACGCTGGCGGAGGTGCTGACGGACGACGGCGCGCTGGCTCCGTGGGAGGCGGCGCACTTGATGCTCCAGGTGCTGGATGCGCTGGGCTGCGCGCACAACCAGGGCGTCGTGCACCGCGACCTCAAGCCGCAGAACATCATGGTCACCCACACCGGCGTGCGTCGCAACGCGCTGGTGCTCGACTTCGGTCTGGGGACGTTGGTCAGTGGGCCGAAGGCGGAGGAGCTGGCGCGCCTCACGCGCACGCGCGAAGTGCTGGGCACGCCCGCGTACGCGGCGCCCGAGCAGCTGCGCGGCGAGCCGGCCACCGCGGCCTCGGACCTGTATGCGTGGGGGCTCATCTTCCTGGAGTGCCTCACGGGGCGCCGCGTGATTGACGGCGGCACGCTGCAAGAGGTGCTCTACAAGCAGCTCGGGCCGGAGCCCATCCGCGTGCCGTCGTGGCTGGAGGGGCATCGCCTGGGCTGGTTGCTCCGGCGCGTGACGAGCAAGGACGTGGAGACCCGCTCCATCTCGGCGCAGGAGGCGCTGCGCGAGCTGGAGGCCTGCGCGTCCGAGGGCTGGCCCGACAGTGAAGCCGCGGTTGGCGCGGCACCCACCGTGGCCGCGCGACTGCCCACGCCACCCACGCCGGAGCGCGCCCCTGAAGGCGAGCGCCGACAGCTCACCGCCCTGTGCGTGAGCCTGTCGCTCACGCCGGAGTCGGACGCGGTGGATCCCGAGGAGCTGGATGGACTGTTGCGTGCCCAACACGCGGCCTGCGCGGACGTGGCGCGACGCTTCGACGCCTACGTCGGCAGCATCCTCGGCGAGCGCATGCTCCTGTACTTCGGCTATCCGCAGGCGCGCGAGGACGATGCCCGTCGTGCGGCGCGCGCGGCGCTGGCCATCGTCGAGGAGCTGGAGCATCGGGGCGCTCGGCTCGCGAATGAGCAGCGCATCAGCGTGGAGGTGCGGGCGGGGCTGCACACGGGGCTCGTCAGCCGGCAGGAGGCACGCGGCCGTCATCAGGCGGAGCTGCCCGCGCTGCTCGGCGCGACGCCCAACGTGGCCAGCCGCCTGGAGGCCCAGGCCGAGGCCGGTGCGGTGTGGGTGAGCGAGGCGACCTCGCGGCTCTTGCGCGAGGGCTTCGTCCTGGAGCCCGTGGGCGCGGTGCGCGCTGGGTCCGGGGCCAAGGCGGGCCCGGTGTTTCGCCTGCGAGGTGAGCTGCGCGCGCCCGCCGCGATGTCGGCAGTGAGCGGGGCGCGGCCCTCGGTGTTGCATGGACGTTCGCAGGAGCTGGAGTTGCTCCAGCAGCGCTGGCAGCAGGCCACGCGCGGCTCGGGGCAGGCCATCCTGCTGGCGGGAGAGGCGGGCATCGGCAAGTCCCGGCTCGCGCTGGAGCTGGCGCGCAGGACGGGGGAGGTGCCGCACACCTTCCTGGAGTGCCGATGCGCGCCGGAAGGTCGGCTGAGCACGTTGCGTCCCGTGGTGGATCTCCTGGAGCGGCTGGTGGGCTTCCAGCGCGACTGGACGCCGGACCGCCTGGAGACCGCGCTGGAGGACATGCTGGGCCGGTATGGCTTCGAGCTGACCGAGGTGATGCCGCTGTTCGCGGTGCTCTTCTCGGTGAAGGGGGGCTCGGGGCGCTATCCGCCGCTGGACGTGTCGCCGCAGCGGCAGAAGGACCTGACGCTCGAAGCGATCCTCGCGCTCTTGTCCGCCATGGCCGAGCAGCAGCCCGTGCTGTTCCTGGTGGAGGACCTGCACTGGGCGGATCCGACGACGCTGGAGCTGCTGGGGAAGCTGGTGGAGGACACCGCCACGTCGCGCCTGTGCGCGCTGCTCACCGCGCGCCCGGAGTTCTCCGTGCCGTGGCCCGCGGCGAAGGTGCTGCAGGTGCAACTGGGGCGCTTGGATCGCCAGCGCGCCGAGGAGATGGTCGCGGAGCTGACGCGCGACACACCGTTGCCGCGTGACGTGGTGGAGCAGGTGGTGGGGCGCACGGATGGCGTGCCGCTGTTCGTGGAGGAGCTGACGCGGATGGTGGTGGAGGGCCTGTCCGGCGCGAGGGAGTCCTCCGCGTCGCCACGGCCCACCATTCCCGCCACGCTGCGCGACTCGTTGATGGCGCGGTTGGATCGCCTGGGGCCCGCGAAGGAGACGGCCCAGCTCGCGGCGGCGCTGGGGCGAGAGTTCAGCCATGACGTGCTGCGGGCGGTGTCGGCGCGGGACGAGGCGGCGCTCAAGCGCGACCTGGACGCGCTCGTGTCCGCGGACCTGGTGCACCGGCGCCGTGGAGTGCGCGGCACCACGTTCCTGTTCAAGCACGCGCTCATCCGGGACACGGCGCTGGAGTCGCTCTTGAAGTCCGCGCGGCGGCAGGTGCACGCGCGCATCGCCGCGACGCTGGAGCTGCGCTTCCCGGACGTGGTGCAGTCTCGGCCGGATCTCCTGGCCCATCACCATGCGCAGGCGGAGCAGAAGCGCGAGGCGCTCGAGTACGCGCGCAAGGCGGGCCTGGCGGCCCTCATCCGCAGCGCCAACGCGGAGGCCATCGCCCACGCCACCGAGGCCCTCGCCTGGCTGGATGTCCTGGCCGATGAGCGCGAGCGCGCCCAGGTGGAGCTGAGCCTCAACGGCATCATCACGCCCGCGCTGATGGGAAGCCGAGGCTGGTCCGACGCCGCCATCAAGGCCCAGGTGGATCGCTCGCGAGCGCTCATCGACCTCCTGGGCGATGGGCCTCATGCCGTGCCCACGCTCTGGGCGCTGCTCACCTTCCACCATACGCGCGGCCAGCGCGCCGAAGCCCGGGCGCTCGCCGAGCGGCTCGTGTCGATGGAAGGGTTGTCGCAGGACGTCGACCACCAGGTGGCCACGTTGCCGGCCTTGGGCCATGCCGCGTGGATCGACGGTCGGATGGGGGATTCGCGCGAGGCGTTCGAGCGGGCGTTGTCGCTCTACGTGCCCGCGCGCCACGCGCAGCAGGCCCACGTCTACGGGCTCGATTCCCGCTCCTACGCGGGCATGGGCCTGGGCGAGGTGCTGTGCCTGGTGGGCCTGCCGGATCAAGGCCTGGCCCAGGCGAAGGCCGCGGTGGATTGGGCGCTGGAGATCAACCACGCCAGCACGCTGGGGCTCGCGTACATCTACCTGCTGATGGTGCACCAGCAGCGCGGCGAGCGGGAGCGCGTGGTGGAGGTGGCCGACGCGGCGCTCGCGATGACGCAGCGTCAGGGGATGCCCGTGCACGGCGCCTATGCGCAGATTGTTCGAGGCTGGGCCACCCAGGAGCCGGACGCGCTCGTGGGGCCGCTCGCGTTCCAGGACACGCTGGGCTTCGAGCTGGGGGCGACCTACTACGCCTCGCTGCTCGTGGAGTTGCAGGCCGCGCGCGGGCAGCACGCGGAGGCCCTCACGCGGGTGGAGGACCTGCTGCGGCGCGGGCGCACCCTGGGCGAGACCTACTATGTGCCCGAGTTGCTGCGGCTGAAGGCGCTCAGCGTTCTGGCCACCACGCAGGACACGTCGGCGGCGGAGGCCCTCCTGCGCGAGGCCGTGACGCTCGCGCGCCAGGATGGCACTCGACTCCTCGAGCTGCGGGCCTCGCTGGCGCTGGGTCGTCTGCTGCGCGACACGCACCGGCCCGCCGATGCCGTGAGCGCGCTGCGTCCCTTGCTCGATGGCTTCACCGAGGGCGCGGCGCTCGCGGATGTCACCGCGGCGCGTGACCTGCTCGTCGCACTGGATTCCCCCCGGAGTTGACCCCCGAAAGGTGCACCATGCCTCCCAAGTCCAAGTCCGCGAAACCGAAGGCGCGTTCACTCAACACGGCCGCCGCTGCCTCGAACACGGTGTTGCCCCGCTCGCCGTACTCTTACGAGAACGAGGACGAGAGCGATTACTCCTGGGACACCTGGGAGACGATGCTGGAGTGGCAGGACATCTGGCTGAAGGCCATCGCGCTCGCGTGGACCGACGCCAGGTTCAAGGCACGGCTGCTGGAGAACGCGCGCGCGGCCCTGGTCGAGTACTTCAACTACAAGCTGCCCCAGATGCTCGACTTCCGCGTGGTGGACCTTCTGTCGCCGAAGCTGCCCGTGAAGCTCGAGTATCCCGTTGGCTGGGGCACGGATGAGAACGCGGTGTCGTCGCTGGACATGGTGGGGTGGTACTTCACCACGCCGCCCATCCAGAAGATTCAGACGCGTGAGCAGTACCTGGCTCGACTGAACAGGGACCCCAGCGCTCGGACGGAGTGGATCCTGCCTCGCAGCCTGCTGGTCTATCCGCTGCCGCCGCCACCGCAGGACGTGGCCATCGAAGCCGTGGCGCTGGCGGATTTCTCCAGCGCCGGCCGCACCTATCCGTTCACGACGTGCTGATGCCGGGCTCGAGCCCGTAGAACCGGGCGGGGTTGTCCCAGAGGATCTTGCGCACCACGTCCTCCGGCAGCCTCGCTCGCAGCGACGCCATCTCGTCCACGATGGCGTCGTCATGGTCCACATGGGGGAAGTCGGTGCCCACCAGCAGGCAGTCCGGGCCCACCGCGCGCACGACCTCCTCGATGCCCGGCTCGCCCGGCTCCAGCGCGATGAAGCACTGTCGCCGGAAGTAGTCCGAGGGCTTGTGGCGCACCTGCGCGGCCACCTCGCCGCCCATGTACTTGAAGGCCACCTCGTCCAGCCGCCAGAGCCAGGACGGCAACCACCCACAGCCCGCCTCCAGGAAGCCCACGCGCAGCGCCGGGTGTCGCTCCAGCACGCCACCCTCGATGAGCGCGAGCAGCGCCATCATCTGCTCCATGGGATGCGAGCACGCGTGCATCGCGAAGCGCGTGTCGAAGCGATCCGCGCCGGCCGCGGGCAGCCGCGCGTGCGTTCCCTCGTGGAGCGCCACCGCGATGCCCAGGCGCTCGCACGCGCTCCAGAAGGGCTCGTGGTCCGGATGGCTCAGCGTGCGGCCTCGCACGGGATTGGGAGGCAGCACCACGGCCTTCCATCCGAAGCTCGCCACGCGCTCCAACTCGGGCACCATCGCGGCGGGGTCGTGCATGGGGATGGCTCCGACGGCGCGCAGTCGCTCCGGGTTCTCGCGGCAGAAGTCGCGCAGCCAGTCGTTGTAGGCGCGCGTGAAGGCCGTGGCCCGCTCGGGCGCCATCGAGTCGATGCGCAAGAGGAACAGCGCGGACGTGGGGTACAGGAAGGCCACGTCCAAGCCCGTGCGCTCCATGGCGCGGAGCTGTCCCTGCGGTGAAGCACCCACCGCGAGGCTTCCTTGCCGCTGATACAGCGTCCACGCCATCTCGACGTGGGCCCGCTCGGACACCTTGTTCCATGCGGGCTGCCCATCGAGCATGAGCGTGGGCGGCACCGGGAGCAGCCCCTTGGCGCCCAGCCGGGCCGCGCGTTGGGGCAGGGACTCGCGGGGCGCGAGTAGCTCTTGATACGGCGCGCCCGCGCGGTACTCGGGGGGCAGGTACTCGCGCCACATCTCCAGGGGCTCGATGACGTGGCGGTCGGCGTCGAGGATGCGAAGGCCGTCGCGCATGCGCTGGCTCCGAAGCGGGTCGAAGGGGCTAGAGGAAGAGGGGAACGGGGTTGAGCCGCGCTTCGTCCAGGGGCGCGTCTCGCCACCCCAGGCGCACGGGAACGTCATACAGACGCCCTGGGCCCAGGCGTGGCCAGAAGTGACGCAGCCCGGGCACGGTCACCTTCACCACCGATAGACCGATGTCTGGCCGCGTCTGATCCAGCACCAAGGTCTCCAGGCCCACCCGTGCCGCGCGCGCGACGCAGTCGAGCACGTCCTCGCGCAGGTCTCTCAGGGGCACGGGCGCGAAGTCGGCTCGCACGCGCGAAGCCTGCGTCTCATCGGGGAAGAGGAAGGCCAGGTCATCGAGCGCCGCCGCGTCCCAAGGGGGAGGAAGCTGGGCGCTCGGGTCGAAGAGTTGATTGAACTCGGTGAGCGCGCGCATCAGCGCGAGCCGCGCGTCGAGGTGCGCTCCGAAGCCCACGCAGAACCGTCCTGCATCGGGAGCCCGACCGAGCGCCACGAACGTGGGGATGCCCAGGTCGTGCGTGAGGTCCAAGGCCCAGAGTCGCCAGCCGTGGCCACGGTGATGCTCCACCAGCTCCGCGAAGTAGGGCTCGCCGAAGGACTCCAGGTCCACTCCGGGGCGGCGCAGGCGGTTGTACCACCAGAGCGCGACGGCATCCCGCTCGGCCAGCTCCAGGAAGCCTTGGAGGATGGCCTCCTCCACGCTGTTGCCCGCCGCGTGGCCATTGGAGTCCTGCTGGCCGAAGCGCGGGGCGGTGTCGTGGGGATAGCGCGCGTAGCACAGGGCCGTGGGCAGGTAGCGCAGGCGCTCGTGCGTGAGCGACCACACGGGTGTCCAGTCCACGGGCTGCTCCGCGTCGAAGGGCTCCGGCACGGCCCGACGAGTCGCGCCGTATCGCGCGGAGAGCGCCTCGCGGTCGCGGTACTGCGCGTCGCTGAAGAGGAGCACGTCGCGCGGATGTACCGCCGCGTCTCCCAGTTCGGTGAGTCGTGCCTTCACGCGCGGCTCGTCGCCTTGGAACATCGCGCTCACGCGCTCCAGCCCCTCGCACAGCGCGCTCGCTCGCGATTGCGCGGGCGTTCGTCCCTTGCCCGCGCTCATCGCATGAAAGTCATCGACCGAGGGCCGCTGCGTCTCGGGCTGCGTGAAGTAGGCCGCGCCGAAGACCGGGCGCAGAGGATGGTTCCGCCCCTCCACTGGACCCAGGCTGCTGAGCACGCCCGTGAGTGGGCTGATGAGGTGCTCATGCCGCGCGAACGTCTCTTCGGGCGTCACGCCGCGAAAGCCATTGTCATCCGTGGTCCGGCGCGGACGCGCCTCCAGGACGAGCGGCTGTCGTGCGCGTGCTGCGAGCAGGCCCGCATCTCCGCAGGCAGGGCACTGAGGTCGGCGCACCACCCGGTGCTCGGTGAGGTGGAGCTTGTGTGGCTCCAGGACGAAGAGGGTGTTCGACAGCGTGCCCTGGCCGCCACTCGCGACCCACCGCGCGAGCGCCAGGGCCGCGAACGAGGCGGCGGCCTGGATGCTGGTGGGCAGCGCCGTCAGGTGAGGGCGGCCCTTGCGAAGATTCTGCGCCTCGAGGAACCCCAACACGGGACGGTTCCTGCGCAGCCGATGCGCGAGGCACGCCCAGCAGGGATTCTCCGCGCCCCGAAACACGGGGCCCACCCAGGGGCTCGTGCCGCTCGGCTTCACGAGCAGCCACGGCGCCTTCGGCCACGCTGGGGCGCGGACCCACGCCTCCAGCTCGGGCGAGAGGTAGTCGCGCACGAGCACCACGCGCAGGGGAGAGTCCTCACGGACGGTGAGGCCAGAGCCCGTCAGGGCCTCGGGCCACGGGCCTGACTCAAGCCCGTCCAACGCGAGCACTGAAACCGGGGATGCGGACAGCCAGGTTCGCGCCTCGTGCGGGGCCACGCCGGTCGCGTGCCAGTACTCGGTGACCGCGGGATCGCCCTCGTGGACAACCTCCACGAGGTGGCCGCGCTGCTCCAAGCGCATGATGGCGTAGAGCGCATCCTGGCGAGGGACGGGGGGACTCATCGTGGCGAGCGCGGCCAGCACCTCACGGACGGTGCGCTGGCCATCCAGGAGCGGGGCCGCGCGAATCTGGGCGGTCCCCGTGAGCAGGAACTGCTCGCGCTCGCTCATCAGGAGCGCGCGCTGCTCGTCGAGAATCTCCAGCCGGAGATGCGGCGGGAAGCGGAGGACTCGGTCGAAGGCGTCGCGCATGGCGGATGCAAGCGTCAGGCAGAACGAGACGCGGGGCGGTCCAGGGCGAAGCCCATCTCGCCATCCGGGGTCAGCCCGGTCCGTAGCCAACCCGCGCGCGCATAGAAGCGCTCGGCGCGAGTCCCCGGTGCCGTGCTCAGGACGATGCGGCTGGCACCCCCAGCGAAGAGCCACGTGGTGGCCTGGGCCAGCAAGGCCTGCGCGATGCCCTGTCCCTCGTGCGGAGGATCGATGAACAGGGCCCAGATGGAGGCCGTCTCCTGGTCCGCGATGGAGAAGCCCGCGACGCGGCCCTCGTGCTCGCAGACCCAGCCCTTGCCTCGGTGGACGATGTAGTCGTGCACCATCTCCGGCGGGACGCGTGAGGGATGGGAGAGCCGGTTCTCTCTCACCGCCCACCTCACGCGCATCAACTCGGGGATGTCTTCAACGGCGGCTTCGCGAATGTGCATGGGAGCCTCACCGCGCGCTGCTTCAGGTTGGAGGCTGCGTTGTATCGCACGCCGCCGCGAAGCCCAGGGCTTTCCATGCAACGCGAGGCCGGTCGCGAGGGACCCGCCTCGTTGGCGCCGATGAGCCCAGGCCATGGGCTCACCGGGACCTGTGCCTCACGCGGCCTCGCGTCCGTCCTTCTCCGCGTCTCGCGCCAGCCGCTTCTGGATGGCGAGGAAGAGGGCCTCGTGCGTGGCCGGCGAGGCCAGCTCCACCGTGCCTCCGGGCCGGCCGAACGCGGCCACGGCGTCCCGCAGCGCCTCGCGCGCGGAGATGGCCAGCATGAGCGGCGGCTCGCCCACCGCCTTGCTGCCGTGGATGACGTTCGCCTGATTCGCGTCATCGAGCAGTCGCACGCGCAGGTCGATGGGCGCGTCGCTGAACGCGGGCACCGGGTACGTGCTGGCCGAGTGGGTGAGCAGCCGCCCCTGCGCGTCCCACCGCAGGTCCTCGCCCGTGAGCCACCCGAGCCCTTGGACGTACGCGCCCTCGACCTGTCCTCGGTCCACGCCGGGGTTGAGCGAGTCGCCCACGTCCTCCAGCAGGTCCGCGCGCAGCACGCGCTTCATGCCGGTGTAGCCATCCACCTCCACCTCCGTCACGGCGGCGCCATAGGCGAAGTAGAGGAACGGGCGTCCTCGGCCCCGGGCCTTGTCGTAGCCGATTCCGGGCGTCTGGTAGTACCCGGTGACGGACATGCCCACGCGCGCCAGATAGGCCGCGTCCACCACCTGCGCGAACGTCAGCGCGCGCTCGGGCGGAGCCTCCGCGGGAGCCACGCGACCGTCGCGGAAGATGAACGCCTCGGGCGCGAGTGTCTGGCCTCGCTGCTCAGCCCACAGTCGCGCCGCCACGGGCGCCAGCCGTCCTCGCAACGTGACACACGCCTCGCGCACCGCGGCGCCGTTGAGGTCCGAGCCACTGGACGCGGCCGTGGCCGAGGTGTTGGGCACCTTGTCCGTGGCGGTCTTCATCACGCGGATCGCCTCGGCGCTGACGCCCAGCTCGCGCATGGCCACGCCTTGAAGCTTCGTGTGCAGGCCCTGGCCCATCTCCGTGCCGCCATGCGACAGCAACACCGAGCCATCCCGATACACGTGCACCAGCGCGCCCGCCTGGTTGAGGAACGTCGCGGTGAAGGAGATGCCGAACTTCACGGGGGTGATGGCGAGGCCGCGCTTGATGCGAGGGCTGCGCTGGTTGAAGGCCGCCACCTCCTCGCGCCGACGGGTGAACTCGGAGGAGGCCACCAGCTCGCGCCACATGCGCGGCAGGCGGTTGTCATCCAGCTCCTGGCCGTAGTGCGTGGTGTTGGTGTCACCCTTGCCGTCGTAGAGGTTGCGCTCGCGCACGGCCTCGGGCGCGACGCCGAGCGTCCTCGCCACGCGGTCCAGGATGTCCTCGGTGACGAGCATGCCCTGCGGGCCACCGAAGCCGCGGAACGCCGTGTTGGATGCGAGGTTCGTGCGCGCCACGCGTCCGGAGAAGGACACGGCGGGCACGTGGTACGCGTTGTCGAGGTGGAACAGGCCTCGGTCGAGGATGGACTCGGACAGGTCCAGGGACCAGCCACCATTCGAGACGAGGTGGACGCGCAGGGCGAGCACTCGGCCCGTGGCGTCGAAGCCCACCTCCCACGCCGCGTAGAAGGGATGGCGCTTGCCCGTGAGCATCATGTCCACGTCACGGTCCAGCATCCACCGCACGGGCCGGCCGGTGTGCCACGAGGCCAGCGCCACCAGGGCCGCCGGGGCGTTGCCCTGCGTCTCCTTGCCGCCGAAGCCGCCACCCATGCGCGGTGACTGCACCACCACCTGATGACGGTGCAGCGCGAGCACGTGCGCCACCACGGCCTGCACCTCGGACGGGTGCTGCGTGGAGGACGTCACGGTGACGTCGCCGTCGTCGCCCTTCTCGGCGAAGGCGGCGTGTGTCTCCAGGTAGAAGTGCTCCTGCCCACCCAGCGAGAACGTGCCCGCGAGCCGATGCGGACTGGCCGCCAGCGCCGCGTCCACGTCTCCGCGACGGATGACGTGCGGCTCGGTGTGGTAGCTGTCCCGAGCAATCGCGTCCTCGACGGTGAGGATGGCGGGCAGGGGCTCATACTCCACGCGCACGCGCTGGGCGCCCTCGCGGCACGCGTCGATGGACTCTCCGACCACGAGCGCCACGACCTGCCCGTGGAACAGCACCTCGCGATCCGCGAGCAGCGGTTCATCATGGCGGATGGGGCCCGTGTCGTTCATGCCCGGGATGTGCTCGGCCAGAAGCACGGTCACCACGCCCGGGACGGTCAGCGCCTCCGAGGCGTCGCGTCGAAGGATGCGCGCGTGCGCATGCGGCGCGCAGACCGGCCACACCTCCAACATGGGGCGGCGCTGCGCGACGTCGTCCACGTACTGCGCGCTCCCCGTCACATGTCCGAGCGCGCTGTCATGGCGCAGCTCGCGGCCGTGGTCGGCGCTCACGCCCGACTCACCGGGCAGGAAGCCGGGGGCCGCGTCCAGATGGGGGCTGCGCTCGCCGGTGAAGAGCTTCTCCAGCAGGGCCACCACCAGTCCCCGACGGTACTCGGCGCTGCCTCGCAGGTCGCTGATGGGAGACAGCTCCGTCGAGAGCACGGCCGTCGCTCGCGCCAACGTCTCGCGCGTCCACGGCTGTCCCACGAGCGCGGCTTCTGTCTTTCGCGCACGCACGGGCGTTGCCGCGACGCCGCCAAAGCCCAGGCGCGCGCTGACCACGGTGTTCTCCGCGCTCAGCTCCACGCAGAAGCCCGCCGCGACGATGCTGATGTCCAGCTCGCGCCGCTTGGAGACCTTGAACGAATCCGCAATGCGGCGGTGTCCCTGGGCCATGCGCGCGTGCGGGATGACGATGTGGCGGACCAGCTCGTCTGGCTGAATCGCCGTCTTGCGATAGGCGAGGAAGAAGTCAGACAGCGCCACGGTCCGCTCGCCGCGCGTGGAGGCGAGGACCAGCTGCGCGTCCAACGCGAGCAGCACCGGCGCCATGTCTCCAATGGGGGAGGCCGTCACCAGATTGCCGGCGAGCGTGGCGCGCTGGCGAATCTGTCGGGACGCGAAGACGTTGAGCATCTTCGTGACCTCGGGCAGCTCGGCGCCGAGCGCGTCCTCCAGCTCCACGAGCGAGGCGGCGCCGCCGACGTACCACGCATCCGTCCCTCGGCGGATGGCGCGCAGCTCGGGCACGCCCTCGGTGGAGATGAGGAAGGGGAAGCGGCGGGACTTCTTGGTGACGTCGACTCCTACTTCCGTGGCGCCCGCGACGAGCGTGGCCTCCGGGTGCGCGGCGCGCAGCGACAACAGGTCCGCCCAGGTGGTGGGCCGCAGGAAGCGCTGGTCGCGCACTTCGTACTGGATCGCGGGCACGGGGGTGGCCGGGCCCTCCAGCGAGACGCCGGGCAGTGAGGCGTGCGCGGAGGACGCGTCGCGAGCGGCCAGGGCCTCCATCATCGCGTCGCGGATGGGGCGGTAGCCGGTGCAGCGGCAGATGTTGCCGCAGAGCTGATCCGCCACGGCCTCGGGCGAGCGCACGTCCTTGCGGCAGTACGCCTCCGTCATGGACATGACGAAGCCCGGCGTGCAGAAGCCGCACTGCGAACCGTAGTGCTTCACCATGGCCTGCTGCACGGGGTGGGGCGCGTCGCGGCGGCCCACGCCCTCGACGGTGACGACCTCGCGCCCGGCGACCATGGGCAACAAGGTGATGCAGCTGTTGAACGCGCGCAGACAGCGATTGCCCTGGGCGTCCCGGTCGACGAGGGCCACGGTGCAGGCCCCGCAGTCGCCCTCGGCGCAGCCTTGCTTGGTCCCCGTCGCTCCGCGAGCGCGGAGGAAGTCGAGCAGGGTGGTGTTGGGGGAGGTGCCTTCGACGCGAACGGGCTGGCCGTTGAGCTGGAACTCGAACGTGTTGCTCATTCTCCAGAGGATAGCAGGCGCGGAGGGCCTGGCTGCTCGTCCGCGATGCGGGCGCGCTCATCCCCGGACAGCCCGTGATGGACCTGGAGGAGGCCCGCGGCGATGCTCACCGCGACCTCCTGGGGGGACTTCCCGCCCGTCTCCAGGCCCATGGGGCACCAGACGCGGGCCAGCCGCTCCGGGGGGACGCCCCGAGCCTCCAGCCGCTGGCGGAACCGGGCCCACTTCGTCTTGCTGCCAATCAGGCCGATGTATCGCGCGGGCCGCTCGATGGCGTGGGCGATGATGTCTTGGTCCAGGTCGTGCCGATGCGTCATCACGGCCACGTAGGTGCGCCGGGCGTCCCAGGCGGCCTGCTCGACGACGGTGTCCCAGGGCTCCTCGTGGCGGACCACGCCCTCGGGCACGCGCTCGGAGCGGATCCACTCGGGGCGCTCGTCCACCAGGTGGATTTGGAAGGGCGTGCCCTCCAGGGTGCGGCACAGCGCCTGCCCGACGTGGCCCGCGCCGAAGAGATACAGGCGGGGGCCGTGATTGACGGGCTCCACGAAGACGTCCACGACCCCTCCACAACACTGACCGAGCTTCGCGCCGAGCGGGTAGCGGATGGCGCGCGCCTTGCCAGAATCCAGGCACGCCCGAGCGTCCGCCAGCACGAGCTGCTCCAGGTGGCCACCGCCCACGGTGCCGTGGAAGACGCCATCCGCGCGGACCAGGAGCTTGGCTCCCGCCTCCGCCGGTGTGCTGCCCTGACATGCCGTCACGGTGACGACGGCGAAGGGCGTATCGCCCCCTGACCACTCGGCGAGCCGCCGGACCCAATCCCACATGCAGGGCCCAGTCTGCCACAGCCCTGGCGGCTCAGTGGACCTGTCGCGGAATTCGGTCCGCCAGGGACACCCCGTCCCCGGGCTCCAACACGATGACCTCCGCGGCCACGTGCACGCCCCCCGCGATGAAGTAGCCCACGCGCAGGTTGGCGTTGTCGGTCAGTCGACCGGCGTCGCGCGCCTCCAGCCACTCGTACTGGGTGCGGTCGTCGATGCGCAGCGTGACGTCATCGCCCGTGGCGATGTCATGGACCGTCAGGTGATCCGGCCCCGAGTCCACGAGGTTCCCGCTCACCACTTCCTCTACCTGGTTCAGGTGCTCTTCCTGGCGTCCGGTCTCCATGGCGCTCCGGCTCCTTCGGCTGGCGCCCGCCCGGAGGTGCCGGCCGTGCCGGCGGTGTGCTGTCCGGTGGCCTCGGGTGGGGGCGACGTTCGCTCCGCCGTTCAACCTGGACCCGAGGGCAGTCCGGGCCAAGCACGCCGGGCCCTCCCGGTCCCCACTCAACCGGGCAACGGAGCGCTCCTCACGTCTTCGTGGGACGGGGTGCGCGGCGAGGACCCGAGGGGGCTCCCGCGCGCAGCAGCAGCGTGGCCAGCTCGTGCGCGAGCGCGCGGTCCAGCGGCGCGTGGCCCACGAGGAGCCGGTACCACATCACTCCGAACGCCATGTCCACGAGCAGGAACAGGTCCGCATCCGCGGCCAGCTCACCGCGCTCCTGGGCCTGGGCGAGCACGGAGCGGAGCAGCTCCCGGCGCTTCTCGATGAGGCCGGTGCGGAACTCGGTCGCGAACTGCGCGTCGAGCTGCGCCTCCGCCATGAGCCCCCGGAGGATGTCCCCTGTTCCCCGAGGGTTCTTCAGCGTCTGGAACGTCGAGGCGAGGAACGCCTCCAGCACCTCTCCCAGCGAGCCATGCAACGGCGGCACGAGCGGGGTGGGGGCCTGGGCGATCAGCGCCTCCAGCACGACCGAGGCCTTGGAGGTCCACCATCGATAGATGGTCTGCTTGCCGACGCCTGCGTCACGCGCGATGGCCTCGATGCTCAACGCGGCATAGCCCTGCTCGCGCAGGACCTTGAGCGCCGCCTCGAGCACCGCCGCACGTGACTGTTCGCTCCGCTTCCGCCCAGGGCGGCCCTTCGACGCGTCGTCCACGCGCCCTTTCTACCATCCTCAGTTCGGCTTGACGAGACGCTGCGTCTCGAATTATTAATTTCGAGACGGTTCGGTTCGTATTTCTAGGAGGCACCATGGACTGGCGAAACAAGCAGGTGGTGGTGATGGGTGGCAGCTCGGGCGTGGGGGAGGCGACGGCGCGGCGGCTCGTGGCGCAGGGGGCGCGGGTGGTCATCACGGGGCGGGACGCGGACAAGCTGGCGCGGGTGGCCACGTCGCTGGGGGCGCAGGCGCGCGGGGTGGTGGTGGACGGGACGAACGCCACGGCGGTGCGCGCGTTCTTCGCGGAGCTGGGCGCGTTCGACCACCTGGTGGTGTGCCTGAGCGGAGCGGAGGGCGCGGGCGCGTTCCGGGACTTGGACCTGGCCGGGCTGCGGCGAGGCTTCGAGGCGAAGTTCTGGGCGCACCTCACGGTGGTCCAGGCGGCGCTGGGCACGCTGCGTCCGGACGGCTCGGTGACTTTGGTGACAGCGGCCTCGGCGCGCACGGCGTTCGCGGGAGCGTCGGGACTCGCGGCCATCAATGGTGCGCTGGAGGCGATGGTTCCACCGCTCGCGCTGGAGCTGGCGCCCCTGCGCGTCAACGCGGTCTCACCGGGTGTCATCAACACGCCGTGGTGGGACAAAGCCCCTGCGGCTCAGCGTGACGCCATCTTCGCGACCTCGGCGGCCACGCTGCCCGTGCGCCGCGTGGGCACGCCCGAGGACGTCGCGGACGCGATTGTCTTCGTCGCGGGCAATGGCTTCATGACCGGCACCGTCATCGAATGCGATGGCGGCGCCCGTCTGGCCTGAGCCGCAAGGTCAGTGAGGCGCGGGGCCGCCGCGCGGATGCATGCGCGGGCCCAGCTCCTGCCGGCGCTTCTCCCTCGCGGCGGTCTCCTCGCTGACGAGAGCTCGCGCCTTCGTCTTCTGCGCGTCCGTCAGCAGGGCCTCGGCCTGCTGATACGCGGCGGTGTCCGCGTCGCGCAGCTGGCGCATCGTGGTGTGCACCTGCTCCCGGTGCGCCAGCATCTCCTCTTCGGAGGACGTCGTTCCCGGCTCGGGGCGAAGCGACTCCAGCGTCTGCATCATCGGGGCCGCCTTGGACTTCAGTGCATCCTGGATGCCCTGGAGCTGAGCCACCTGAGTGTCCGACAACCCCAGGTCCTGGCGGTGCTCCAGCAGGAGGCTCACCCAACTGCGCTCCATGAAGGGAGGATGTGGCGGGCCGCCCGAGGGCTGCGCGACAGCCAGCAGGGGGACGAGACAGCACAGGGCAATGAGAGAGGTTTTCATGGGGCGAGGCGCTCCGGGTCGCTCGTGGCAAATGCGCCCGGCGCGAGGAGTGCCCATCACCCACCGCGCCGAGCGTGTGATGCACACCCTGCGCCCCGCGCATACCGCGATGATTTCGCGGCCGTTTCGGAATGTGTCGACGTCAGCAGCAGCGCCCGCCGCCGCTCCGATAGCGCGCCCGCTGTCGCTCGTCGAAGAACTCCGCGTAGCTCATGACGGGGCGGCTCGGGTGTCTTGTGCGCATGTGCCGCACGTACGTGTCGTAATCCGGCACGCCAATCATCAGCCGCGCGGTCCGCACCGCACGCTCCCAGAACGCTCGCAGCGAGTCGTTCGTGAACCTCACGCCGCGCTCCTCACGTCGAGCGCGGGGACATGGGGTGTCTCCTTCGCGGTGGGCTCGGAGGTGCGGCGGGCGGCTCGCGCGGCCCGAAGTCCGAACCCCACCGTCGCGACCACGAGCAGCATGAACAGGAACGTCAGCGTGGCGTCCACGCGGTCGTTGAGGATGACCTGTCGCATGTCTTCCAGCGTCTTCGCGGGCGCGAGCACCTTGCCCGCATCCGCCGCCTCGGCGAACGCTCGCGCATGGGCCAGGAAGCTGACCTTCACGTCCGCGCCGAACACCTTCTGCCAGCCGGCCGTCAGCGTGCAGCACACCAGCCAGAGCGCGGGGACGAGCGGAATCCACACGTAGCGCTCCCGCTTCATCTTCACCAGGGTGACGCTGGCCAGCGTCAACGCGATGGCGGCCAGCATCTGGTTGGCGATGCCGAACAGCGGCCACAGCGTGTTGATGCCGCCCAGCGGATCCACCACGCCCTGGTAGAGGAAGTAGCCCCAGCTCGCCACGCAGAGCGCCGTGGCGATGAGGTTGGCGCTCCAGGACTCGGTCTTCTTGAGCGGCGCGTACACCAGCCCCGCCAGCTCCTGGATCATGAAGCGGCCCACGCGCGTGCCCGCGTCCACGGTGGTGAGGATGAACAGGGCCTCGAAGAGGATGGCGTAGTGGTACCAGAAGGCCATCATCCCCTGGCCAGACACGAGCCCGTGGAGGATCTGCGCCATGCCCACGGCCAGGGTGGGCGCGCCGCCCGCGCGGGACAAGATGGAGGTCTCTCCAATGTCGCGCGCGGTTTGGGTCAGCACTTCCGGCGTGATGACGAAACCCCACTGGCTGATGACCTGCGCGGCGTGGGCCACGTCGGTGCCAATCAACCCCGGGGGCGAGTTCATCGCGAAGTAGACGCCGGGCTGGAGCACCGTGGCCGCGATGAGCGCCATGATGGCCACGAAGGACTCCATCAACATCGCGCCATAGCCCACCATGCGCGCGTCGGCCTCGTTGGCCAGCATCTTCGGCGTGGTGCCCGAGGAGATGAGCGAGTGCCAGCCGGACACCGCACCACACGCGATGGTGATGAACAAGAAGGGGAACAATCCCCCAGCGAACACGGGCCCTGTTCCATCGGTGAAGCGAGTCAGCGCCGGCATGCGCAGCTCCGGCATGGCCAACAGGATGCCCACCGCGAGCAACAGCACGGTGCCAATCTTCAAGAAGGTGGACAGGTAGTCCCGAGGCGCCAAGAGCAGCCAGACCGGCAGCACGGACGCGCAGAAGCCGTAGCCGATGAGCAGCCACGCCAGGACCTTGCTGTCGTACGTGAACAGGGGCGCCCACGCCGCGGAGTCCGCCACCCGGCCGCCCAGCCAGATGGAGAGCATCAACAGGACGAAGCCCGCGACGGACACCTCCAGCACGCGGCCCGGTCGCACGTAACGGAGGTACAGCCCCATCGCCACCGCGATGGGAATCGTCATCGCCACGGTGAAGGTGCCCCAGGGGCTGCCCGCCAGCGCCTTCACCACCACCAGGGCGAGCACGGCGAGGATGATCATCATGATCATCAGCACGCCCACCATGGTGACGACGCCGGCGGCGGGGCCCAGCTCCATGCGCACCATGTCACCCAGCGACTTGCCATCTCGGCGCACGGACAAGAACAGGATGATGAAGTCCTGCACCGCGCCCGCGAGCACCGCGCCGGTGAGGAGCCACAGCGTGCCGGGCAGGTAGCCCATCTGCGCCGCGAGCACCGGACCCACCAGCGGCCCCGCGCCCGCGATGGCGGCGAAGTGATGGCCGAACAGCACCCACTTGTCCGTGGGGACGTAGTCCAGCCCATCGTCGCGCAGCCGCGCGGGAGTGGCCCGCGTGGCATCCAGCCGGAGCGCCCGGTCCGCGATGAAGCGGCTGTAGAAGCGATACCCGAGCAGGTACGTCGCCACCGCGGCCCCGACGAGCCAGGTGGCGTTGATGCTCTCGCCCCGGTGCAGCGCCACGGTGCCCAGGCAGAAGGCTCCGAGGAGGGCGAGCACCGCCCACCCCAGCTTGCTGACGACTCCCGTCATGGTTCCTCCGTGCCGCTCGGCCCGTCGTGGCAGGGATGCCGCGCCGGGCGAGGGCCAGTGCCCGGAGGCTTATCACCCAGCGGCGGCGAAGCCTGACGTCGCCTCGCCACCCGGTGCTTCTCGCGACAGCGCTCAGGCCGCGGCCCGCTCCGCCGCGTCCCGCACCCGCGTCACCAGCGCGTCGATGGACTTGCGCGCGTCCCCGAAGAGCATCCGGGTGTTGCCCAGGTAGAACAGCGGGTTCTCGACGCCCGCGTAGCCCGCGGCCATGCCGCGCTTGAGCACCACGACGCGCCGGGACTTCCACACCTCCAGCACGGGCATGCCGTGGATGGGGCTGGCGGGGTCGTTCAGCGCGCCAGGGTTCACGATGTCGTTGGCGCCAATCACCAGCACCACGTCGGTGTGCTCGAAGTCGTGGTTGATGTGCTCCATCTCCAGCACGATGTCGTAGGGCACACCCGCCTCGGCCAAGAGCACGTTCATGTGTCCGGGCAGTCGGCCCGCCACGGGGTGGATGGCGAAGCGCACCTCCACGCCCCGCTCGCGCAGGCCGCGCGCCAGGTCGTTCACCGCGCTCTGCGCGCGTGCCACGGCCATGCCGTACCCGGGGACGATGATGACGCGGCGCGAGTCCAACAGCTCGCGCGACACCTCGTCCGCGGACAGCTCCAGCACCTCGCCCGCGGGAGGCGCGGCGCTGCTGGCCGCGGGGGCGTCGGCGGTACCGAAGCCGCCGAACACCACGTTGAGGATGGAGCGGTTCATCGCGCGGCACATGATGATGGACAGGATGGCGCCGCTCGAACCCACCAGCGCGCCGGTGACGATGAGCAGGTCATTGCCGAGCGTGAAGCCCGCCGCGGCCGCCGCCCAGCCCGAGTAGCTGTTGAGTAGCGACACCACCACCGGCATGTCCGCGCCGCCAATGGCCACCACCAGGTGGATGCCCAGCACGCCCGCCACCACCGCCACGCCCACCAGCCACGGCATTCCGGACGTGGCTTCTGCGGCCTGGATGAAGGGGAGGGCGCAGCCCGCGAGCACGCCCGCCAGCGCGAGGTTGAGCAGGTGCCGACCCGGCAGGAGCAGCGGCTTGCCCGTGACGGTGCCGCGCAGCTTCGCCCACGCCACGATGGAGCCCGTGAACGTCAGCGCGCCCACCGCCACGCCGGCCCAGACCTCCAGGAGTTGAATGACACGCGCCGCGCTCAGCGGCTCGCCCGCGAGCGCCGAGGCCGCCACCGCCATGGCGTGCTCCCCCGAGCGAGGCTCCAAGTAGGACGACATGCCCACCAGCACCGCGGCCAGTCCCACGAAGCTGTGGAGGATGGCGACCAGCTCGGGCATGCCCGTCATCTCGACGCGGCGGGCGAGCACCGCGCCCACGGCGCCACCGGCCACCACCGAGCCCACCAGGACCGCCAGCCCCAGGCCCGCCGAGTCCTCATGGCGCATCCACCACGTGAACGCGGCCACGCCCGCGGCCAGCCCCATGCCGAGCATTCCGAAGAGGTTGCCGCGCGACGCCGTCTCCTGCCGCGACAGTCCGCCGAGGCTGCGGATGAACAGCACGCCCGCCAGCAGATAGGCGATGGTCACCGTGCCGCTCATGTCCGACCTCCGTGAGCGCCGCGAGGTGTGGCGGGCGCGGCGTTCTTCCGGAACATCTTCAGCATGCGTTGGGTGACGAGGAATCCGCCGGCGACGTTGACCGCGGCCACCAGCACCGCGAGCGCGCCGAGCACCGTGGCCAGGTCAAGGCCATGGCCAATCTGGAGCATGCCGCCGACGATGATGATGCCGCTGATGGCGTTGGTGACGCTCATGAGGGGCGTGTGCAGCGCGGGCGTCACGCTCCAGATGACCTGCCAGCCCACGAAGCACGCCAGGATGAAGACGGTGAAGTGCTTGAGGAAGTCCTCGGGCGCGAACCGGCCGAGCGCGAAGAGCACGCCAATGGTGAGGAGCCCTCCCAGCGTGCTGCCCCACGCGCGGCGCGCCGGATTGTTGAGGTCCGCCTGCTCGGGCTTCGCGTCCGGAGGCGGTGGCTGCACCACCTTGGCGACCGGAACGGGCGGGGGTGGCTCCTTGCGTGGCGGGGGCGGCAGCGGCACGCCCTGGTGGAAGAGCAGGGCCGGCCGGATGACCTCGTTGTCGAGGTCGAGTCGGAAGCCCTGTCCACCGCCCATCTCCTGGAGCAGGTGCACCAGGTTGTTGGCGAAGAATCGGCTCGCGGTGCCGGCCATGCGGCTGGCCAGGTCCGTGTAGCCAAGGATGCGGATGCCGTTCCACTCCACGACCTGTCCAGGGACGGTCAGCTCGCAGTTGCCGCCCTGTTCGGCGGCCATGTCCACCACCACCGCGCCCGGACGGAGCGCGGACACCACGTCGCGCGGCAGCAGCACGGGGGCCTTCGTGCCGGGCACGAGCGCGGTCGTGATGATGATGTCCACCTCGGCGGCCTGGCGTCGGAAGAGGGCCATCTCCGCGTCGATGAACTCCTGGCTCATCACCCGCGCGTAGCCGCCCGTGCCCTCGCCGCTCTCCTTGATGTCCACTTGGAGGAACGCCGCGCCCAGGCTCTCCACCTGCTCCTTGGCCGCGGCGCGCGTGTCAAAGGCACGCACCTCGGCGCCCAGCGAGCGGGCCGCCGCGACCGCGGCGAGTCCCGCCACGCCCGCGCCAATCACCAACACCCGCGCCGGAGGCGTGGCGCCCGCCGCTGTCATCTGCGGCCCGAAGAAGCCCTGGTAGGCCTGCGCCGCCTCGATGACCGCGCGATAGCCCGCTAGATTGGCCATCGAGCTGAGCACGTCCATCTTCTGCGCGCGCGTGACGCGAGGGACGCGCTCCAGCGCCAGCGTGGACAGCTTGCGCTCCGCCACGCCCGCGGCCAGCTCCGGGTGACGCTCCGGCTGGAGGATGGCGATGAGCGTGGCGCCCTCGCGGACCCGCGCTGTCTCTTCGGGGGAGGGGGCTCGCACCTTCACGAGCACGTCGGACGCACCCCACACCTGCTCCCGAGGCGCCAGGGTGGCTCCCGCGCGAACGAACGCCTCATCGGGGATGTTGGAGGCGAGTCCCGCGCCGGGCTCCACCTGGATGTCAAAGCCAAGCTCGCGCAGCTTCTTGACGGACTCGGGAGTAGCCGCCACGCGGCGCTCTCCCGGGACCGTTTCCGTCGGTACACCGATGCGGATGGTCATGTTGGGCGCCGCAGCATAGCGGTGCCGCCGTCGCATGTTGTCTTTTCAAACACTGACGCGGTGCGTGAGGGGTTGGCCGCAATTCCTTGCGCCGCAGCGCGGCATGGGCCAATGACAAGCGGGGCGCGGGCCGGGAGGCGTCATGCGTGGGTGGGGTTGGCTAGTCTGGGCAAATGCCCCGTCCTCCCCATTTCTCTCCTTCGGTCTCGGTGATCCCTGGCGCGGTCTATTCCTCGCAAGCGGAGCGGACGCGCTCGTGGAAGGGGGAGATGTATCCCTTGCATGTGGGGGACACGTGGCTGTCGCCCGCGGAGGGTTGCCACATGGAGGACCTTCGCGCGGCGGACCATCCCGGGCTGCACCGGTATGCCCCCATCCAGGGCCTGCCGTCGCTCATTGATGCCATCGTGGAGCGCACGCGGATGCGGACGGGCGTGGCCACCGAGCGCGAGGACGTCCTGGTGACGACGGGGGCCACGGGCGGCCTGGGCTCCATCATGGGGGCGCTGCTCGCGCCGGGCGACGAGGTGCTCCTGCTCGCGCCGTACTGGCCGCTGGTCGCGGGCGTGGTCGCCTCGTTCCACGGTGTGCCCGTGGCGGTGCCGTTCCTGGACGTGAAGGGACCGGAGGAGTTGGTGGCGGCCGTGCGTGCGAAGGCAGGCCCGCGCACCGTGGCGCTGTATGTGAATACGCCCAACAACCCCACGGGCAAGGTGTTGCCGCGCGCGTGGGTGGAGGCGCTGGTGGAGGAGGCGCGCCGCCAGGGCTGGTGGCTCATCGGAGACGAGGTCTACGAGGACTACGTCTATGCGGGCGAGCACGTCTCCACGCGGGCGCTCGCGCCGGAGCGCACGTTCTCCGCGTACTCGTTCAGCAAGGCGTACGGCATGGCGGGCAATCGGTGCGGCTATGTGGTGGGGCCCACCGAGGCCATGGGGCACCTGCGCAAGGTGAGCACGCACAGCTTTTACGCCACGCCCACCGCGGCTCAGGTCGTGGCCACCCGGGTGCTGGGGAGCGTGGGGGATGCGTGGGTCGCGAATGCCTCGGCGCGCTACCGCGAGGTGGGCAACGAGGCGGCTCGACGGCTGGGCGTGCCTCCCCCGGAGGGCAGCACCTTCCTCTTCCTGGACGTGTCCGCGCACCTGGATGCGCGCGGACTGCCCGTCTTCCTGGATACCTGCGCTGAGCGGGGCCTCTTGCTGTCCCCGGGCCCGTCCTTCGGGCCGTTCCCCCACCACGTGCGCCTGTGCTTCACCTGCGTGCCCCCGGAGGTGGCCCTGCGCGGGGTGGACGTGCTGGCAGGGCTCCTGTCGCCACGCCGCTCAGCAGGTAGGTGAGTGTGCGTCGAAGGTGTGTTCCGGATGTCCCGAGCCGAAAATAGGGTCAGGAATGTACTTCCGGGCCCCGAGGTTCCACTTCCAACCCAAGGTCACGGGGCTTTTTAGATGAGGCCCACTAGGCAAGTGCCTCGAAACGTGACACATGGCAACGGCCGCACGAGCTTCAAGTCGAGTGTGGCCTCCGGCTCAATTCATGAAGCCGGAAAAGAAAGAAGAAGAGCAAGAGTAATGGCGACTGGTACCGTGAAGTGGTTCAACGACGCGAAGGGCTTTGGTTTCATCATGCAGGATGGCGGGGGCGAGGACCTCTTCTGCCACCACAGCGCGATCCAGACCCAGGGCTTCCGCTCCCTCCAGGAGGGCCAGAAGGTGGAGTTCGACGTGGCCCGCGGCCCCAAGGGCCTGCAGGCGCAGAACGTCCGTCCGGTCTGAGACAGTTCGCGTCCTGAACGACAAAGGCTCAGCCCTTCGGGGGCTGGGCCTTTTTCTTTTGCGGGCCGCGCCCCCTCGCCTACAGGAAGAGCGTCGGGTCGAACTCGTCCACGTTGACCGGGAGCATGCGAGGCAGCGGGCGCTGGAACACCTTGGCGTTCAGCTCCAGGTCCAGGATCTTCAGGCCCGAGGGGACGAGCTCCCGGAAGCGCTGGCTCACGTACTCGCGCAGGCCGAGCACCGCCACCTGCCGGCCCTCGTCCAGCAGGGGCTTGAGCGCCTCGGCGAAGTCGGCGCCGTCATGACTGGCGAGCGCGACCGAGGCCTTGGGGCGCTGAGTCCGAATGGACTCCAGGAGCTTGAGGACGCCCATGTCGACCACCTTCTGGTCCGGGCGGCCGTGCAGCAGCGCCACCTCGCACCCAGCGGACTTCAGGGCGCGCACGAAGCCAATCATCGCGTCGGGGAGCTGCTCCCCCTTGGCGTTGAGGACGACGATGCAGCGCACCGGGGTGGGGAAGTAGCTCTCGCAGAACGTGACGAGGCGATCGAACTGCACCCGATCCAAGGGTTCGGGGCGGCGCCCCACGATGTTGGACACGGCCCAGTCGATGTTCTCGGCATCGATGAGCACGTAGGTCGCTGCGGGCTGACGGACGGAATTCATGCCCGGAGGATACGCGGGCCCGCGGGAGGAAGCCGGGCGATTTCCCACGCCCGGCTCCCCGCACCTCAATCCCGGAGCCTCACGGCGCGGGTGCGTGCGCCACGCCCGACTCCTCGTCCTCATCCTGCGCGGGGCGCGAGTCACCGCGCAGCCGCTGCATCAGCACGTAGAGGCCGGGGATGAAGATGAGGTTGACGACGGTGGACACCAGCATGCCGCCGAACACGGCCGTGCCCAGGGAGTTGCGCGAGGCGGCGCCGGCGCCCTTGGCCGTCATGAGCGGCACCACGCCCAGGAGGAAGGCGATGGACGTCATGAGGATGGGGCGCAGGCGCACCTCGGCGGCCGTCACCACCGCGTCGAGCGCGCTCTTGCCGCTGGCGCGAAGCTGCTCGGCGAACTCCACGATGAGGATGGCGTTCTTGCTGGCCAGACCCACCAGCATCACCAGTCCCACCTGGCAGAACACGTCATTGGCGTAGCCGCGCGCCAACTGCAGCGCGAGCGCGCCCATGATGGCCAGGGGCACGGACAGGATGATGACGAAGGGCAGGGTGAAGCTCTCGTACTGCGCCGCGAGCACCAGGAAGACGAACAGCAGGCCGAGCCCGAAGATGATCATCGTCTGCCCGCCGCTCTCCTTCTGCTCCAGGCTGATGCCGGTCCACTCGGCGCTCATGCCCTGGGGCAGTCGCTGGGTGGCGAGCGTCTCCATGGCCTCGAGCGCCTGTCCAGAGGACACGCCGGGCGCGGCCTGTCCGTTCACCTCGGCGGCGCGGAAGAGGTTGTAGTGCCGGATGACCTGCGCGGAGACGGTGGGCTTCACCGTCACCAGGGACTCCAGCGGAATCATCTGCCCGCTGTCGCTGCGCACGTAGAAGGCGCCGATGTCCGCTGGGCTGTCGCGGAACTGCTGCTCGGCCTGGACGTAGACGCGGTACGTGCGGCTCGCGTAGTTGAAGTCGTTGACGTACTGGCTGCCCATGTAGAGCTGCAGGGTGCCGAACACCTCGCTCATGGGCACGCCGAGGGCCTTGGCCTTCTGCCGGTCCACCTCCACGTCCAACAGCGGAGTGTCCGCGTTGAAGGCGGTGAAGACGCCGCGCAGCTTGCTGTCCGAGTTGCCTCCCGCCACCACATCCTGCGTGGCGGACGCCAGGTCGTCCAGCGAGTGGTTGCCGGCCGTGTCCTCGACGATGAACTGGAAGCCGCCCACGCTGCCGACGCCGCGGATGGCGGGGGGCTGGAAGGGCATGACGCGCGCGCCGCCAATCTTGCCCAAGGGACCGCGCAGCCGCTCCACCAGCGCGGCCACGGACTGGCCGGGCTTCGTGCGCTCTTCCCACGGCTTCAGGGTGGTGAAGAGGGTGGCGAGGTTGGGGCCCGTGCCCTGGAACGAGAAGCCGCCGATGACGAACATGTTCGCCACCTCGGGCTGCGCGCGCAGCACCTGCTCGGCCTCGGCCAGCACCTTCTCCGTCTGGGCCAGGGACATGCCCTCGGGGCCCTGCACGGAGATGATGAGGTAGCCCTGGTCCTCGTCCGGGATGAAGCCGGTGGGCGCCGAGCGGAACAGCATCACCGTGCCGCCCAGGCAGGCGAGGAACGCCAGCAAGACGATGAGGGGGTGCTTGAGCAGCCCGCGCAGCGCCGCGCCGTAGGCGTTCTTGGTCGCGTCGAGCGCGCGGTCCACCCAGCGGAAGAACACCCACTTGGGGCCGTGGTGGTGCTTGAGCAGCAGGGCGCTCAGCGCGGGCGTCAGCGTCAGCGCGCAGAAGGTCGACAGCGCCACGGACGCGGCGATGGTGAGCGCGAACTGGCGATAGATGGCGCCCGTGGTGCCGGGGAAGAGGGCCACCGGGACGAACACCGCCACCAGCACGATGGAGATGGCGATGACCGCGCCGGCCACTTCCTTCATGCCCTCGCGCGCGGCCTGCCTCGCCGTCAGGCCCTTCTCCGCCATCAAGCGCTCGATGTTCTCGATGACGACGATGGCGTCATCCACCACGAGGCCCGTGGCCAGCGTCAGGCCGAACAGGGTGAGGGTGTTGATGGAGAAGCCGAGCAGGTGGACGAACGCGAACGTGCCCACCAGGGAGACGGGCAGGGTGAGCGCGGTGATGAGCACGCTGCGCCAGCCGTGCAGGAACAGGAAGATGACCAGGATGACGAGCGCGATGGCCTCCACGAGCGTCTGGATGACCTCGTGGATGGAGGCGCGCACCGCGAGCGTGGTGTCCGTGCCCGCGCGGTACTCGAGGCCCGGCGGGAACTGCTTGGCCAGGCGGTCCAGCTCGCGGAACACGCCGTCGCGCACGTCCAGCGCGTTGGCGGTGGGGAGCTGGAAGATGGCGAGGCCCACGCCCGTCTTGCCATTGAAGCGCAAGAGCGTGCCGTAGTTCTCCGCGCCCATCTCCACGCGACCCACGTCGTGCACGCGCACGAGCTTTCCGTCGGCGTCGCGCTGGATGACGATGTCGCCGAACTCCTCGGGCTCCACCAGACGGCCGTGCGCGCGCACCGCGAGCTGGTAGGGCTGATCATCGGCGGACGGCGGCTGCCCCACCTGGCCCGCGGCCACCTGGAGGTTTTGATCCTGCAGCGCGCGCACCACGTCCTGCGGCGTCAGGTTGCGACGCGCCAGCTCGGTGGGGTCCAGCCACAGGCGCATGGAGAACTTGCGCTCGCCGAAGATGCGCACGTCGCCCACGCCGGACACGCGCTTGATGGCGTCCTTCAGGTTCACGTCTGCGTAGTTGCTGAGGAACTTCGCGTCGTAGCGGTTGTCCGGGCTGGAGAGGCCCACGGTCAGCAGCATCTGGCTGGAGGCCTTGTTCACCACGATGCCCGTCTGGTTCACCTGCGAGGGCAGGCGGGCGGCGGCGCGGCTCACGCGGTTCTGCACGTCGACGGCGGCCACCTCGATGTCGCGCGTGGGCGCGAAGGTGACGGTGATCTGACTGGTGCCGTCGTTGCTGCTCGTGGAGGTGATGTAGCGCATGCCCTCCACGCCGTTGAGCTCCTGCTCCAACGGAATCGTGACGGCGCTCTCCACCACCTCGGCGCTCGCGCCGACGTAGGTGGCGGTGACCGTCACCTGGGGCGGTGCCAGGTCGGGATACTGCGCGATGGGCAGCGAGGGGATGGCGATCGCCCCCACCAGCGTCAGGAGGATGGAGCAGACGGCCGCGAACACGGGCCGGCGGATGAAGAAATTGACGAACACGGCTTGAACGCCCTCATTCTCTCTGCGGTGTCCGGGCCGGACGCACTGGCGCCCACGGCCCGGTGCCTCGGATTTCGCTCAGCGGCTGCCCCCGGCGGGACCGCCACCCGGCGCCGTCGTCGGAGCGGCGGCCGGAGGCGCCTCGGCGCGGGCGGTCTGCTTCACCTTCACGGCCGTGCCATCTCGCAGCGCGTAGAGCGAGGACACCGCCACCTGATCTCCCGACTTGAGGCCGGCCTCGATGACGTAGGCCATGTCGCCCAGGGTGCCCAGGGTGATGGGCCGGCGCTCGACGACCGTCTTGCCGCCCTTGTCCTGCACCACGAGCGCGAAGGGCTGGCCGCTCTGGCGCACCACCGCGAGCGCGGGGAGCTGGAGCGCATCCCGCGTGGAGTAGACGATGCGCGCGCGCACCAGCTCGCTGGGGCGCAGGCCCACGGTGTTGCGGAAGGCCGCCTTCACCTCCACGAGCTGCGTGCGTGGATCCGCCTGGGGCGCCACGAAGAACACGGTGCTGCTGAGCATCACCTTGCCCTGGCCGTCGAGCACCTCGAGCAACGTGTCCGGCTTGAGCGAGCGGGCACGCGAGGCGGGCACGGACACGCTGACCTCCAGCGCGTCCGCCTGGGCCACGCTGGTGACGGGCGTGGTGGCGCCCACGAAGTCACCCAGGCGAACGACGACGTCGCCCACGGTGCCCGCGAAGGGCGCGCGCACGACGTGGTACTGCAGCTGCACCTGCTTCTGCGCCACCTGCGCCGCGGCCGAGCGCGACGCGGCCTCGGCCGCCTGCACCTGGGCCTGTACGGCCTCCAGCTCCTGGCCGCTCGCGAGACCTTCCTTGTAGAGCGCCTCGGTGCGCGTCTGCGTGCGCCGCGCCAGCGCCAGGTTCACCTCGGACGAGCTGTGCTGGGCCTGGGCGCTGTCGAGCGCGGCGGTCTCCTCGCGCGAGTCGACCTCCAGCAGCGGCGCTCCCTGCTCCACCTTCTGCCCGGGCTTCACGTGGATGCGGCGCACGTAGCCGGCTACCTGCGGCAGCACCGTCACGCTCTGCCGCGACAGGAGCGAGCCCAGATATTCGCTCGTGTCCCGCACGGGCGAGGGCGCCAGCGTGAGCACCTCCACCTCGCGAGGGGGCGGCGCGGCAGGAGGCGCCGCCTTGCCCGTGCATGCCACCGCCCCCGTCATCAGGGACGCACACCACACCGTCTTCACCAACGCCGTCAGGGGGCGCACCCTTCTCACCAGTCGCACCGGGCCTCCGTCAGGAAAGCGTCCAGGCGCGCCTGGACAAGCTCGAACTCACGCAACACCAAAGTCAGATCCGCCTGGCGCAGGGCCGCGCCGCTCTGGACCAGGTCCAGGCTGCCGCCCCGGCCCACCTCGAACGCGCGGCGCGTCAGCCGGTCCGTCCGGTCCGCCAGGTCGCGGGACTCCGTCGCCGTCTTCACCAGCGCCTCGGCCACCTCCACGCCTCGGCGAGCCCGCGCCACTTCAATCTCCACCTCGCGCCGCGCGCTCTCCAGCGCCTCGGCGGCTTGCCGCTCCACGCCCGCGCGCTCGCGCACCAGGCCCTCGCGCAGTCCACCTTCCCAGATGGGTACGGTGAGCACCGCCGCGATGTTCCAGGTGGCCACCCGGCCGAAGCCTGGATCCGTCGTGTATCCGACAGTGTTGCTCGTCACCCCGAGCGTGGGCAGGTAGCCCGCGGACGCCTGCCGCTTGCTGTCGTGGGCCGCGTCCACCTGCGCGCGAGCGGCCACCAGGTCCGCGCGGGCGTTCACCGTGTCGAGCGGCGCGCAGACAGCCCGCGCGTTGTCGACCAATCCCTGCAACTGGAACGCGGGGCTCACGCCGATGGCGTGGTCGAAGCCGAGCGATACGCCCAGCGCCTCGCGGGCACGACGGAGCTGCTCGTCCCCGGAGACGAGCGCGCCACGTGCCACGGCCACGTCCTGGTTCACCCGCACCACGTCGAGCTGATTGCTCGCGCCCAGCTCGAAGGAGCGCTGCGTGAGGGCGGAGCGCTCCAGCGCTTGCCGCAGGCCCACGCGGTTGATCTCCGCGGCGCGCTCGGCGGCCACCGTGGCCACCAGCGTCTGCGCGAGCCCCAAGGTGAGGCGCCTGCGCGTGTCCTGGAGGCTGGCGACCGCGCTCTTCTGCCCGGACGAGGTCGACGACAGGCCTCGCCAGGCGCTCACGTCCACCACGGACTGCGTAAGCGACGCGGTGGCGGTACCCAGCGGCGAGGTGAGGGTGCGTCCCGTTCCCGCCGCGGTCGGACTTGCGCTTGGGGTATCGGGGTTGAGGACATCGTAGCTGACGCTCGCGGTCAGCCGTGCATTGGGCAGCAGCGCGGACAGGGCCTGTCGCCAGCGACCATCGGCGCGCTCGACGCCGGCCTCGGCGGTGTGGAGGTTGGTCGAGTTCTCTCGAACCAGGGTCAGCGCCTCATCCCAGGTGCCGACCTGCTGCGCCGCCGGAGCGACGGGCGCGAGCATGGGGTCCTCCACGGTCGGCTGGAAGGGCACCGGTGGCGAGGCCGGCTCGGCTTGGGGCGAGGCGGCGGCGAGCACCAGAATCAGTAGGGAGGCGGAGTGCATACCTGGCGGGAGAGGTGGGTGCAGCGTGTTCGGTGGTCCCCCCAGGCTGCGGACAGCGGCGGGGATGTAATTGACAACTGTTGTGGTTCGCAATCATCTTTTCGCGCAATGACCCTCGCGGAGCAAGTGGGCGCGTTGAAGCGCGTCATTGGTCGTCTGGTGCGGCAACGTGTGGGAGAGGACACCAGCCGTCCGTTCATGCAGCTCCTCGTCCTGAAGGTCGTCGAGACTGAAGGGCTGCGGCACCAGTCGCTCATCGCGGAGCGGCTCATGGTGGACGCACCAGCGGTGAGCCGCCTGGTCGATCGACTGGCGGAGGATGGGCTGATCGAGCGCCGGGCAGGGACCAACCGGCGGAATGTCCACCTGGAAGTGACGGACGCGGGGCGCCGAGAGCTGAAGGTGCTGCGCGCGGGGCTCCTGTGGCTGGACGCCGAGGCCCGCCAGTGCCTCACCGACGCGGAGTTCCGGCAGCTCACGCACCTGATGCAGAAGCTGCACACGGGGCTGGCCCAGCGGTCGTCGAGCGGATCGCCGGCCGCCGATGGAGCGGCCTGAGCGGTCGCTTCAAAAGGGCGCGGGTCGCTCGAAGTCGAGGCGCTGCCCTGTCACTGGATGGCAGAACGACAGCGCTTCGGCATGCAGGAAGAGGCGCGCGTCCGCGTGTCCGTAGAGGCGGTCTCCCACGATGGGCGCGCCGAGCCCGAGCGGATGGGCTGCATGGACGCGGAGCTGGTGTGTTCGTCCGGTGAGCGGGAAGAAGGCCACGCGTGTGCGCGACGGCTGTCGTTCCAGCACCTGCCAGCGGGTCAGCGCGGGCTTGCCGTGGACGGGGTCGTGGATCTGCCGAGGCCTGTCATCGAGGTCGACGCGCATCGGGAAGTCGATGACGCCGCGCTCTCCTTGGACGCTCCCGGCGACCCAGGCGATGTAGCGCTTGGTGACCTCGCGCAAGGTGAACTGACGCTGCAGCTCCGCATGGGCTTGGGCATGCAGCCCCGCGACGAGCAGGCCCGAGGTGTCGAGGTCGAGCCGATGCACGAGCAGCGGCCCTGCCGCGCTCGGATGGCGCTCCCTCAGTCGGGTCAGCACGGAGTCCGTGAGGGCGCTGTCCCGGCCGGGGACGGAGAGCAGCCCGGCGGGCTTGTCGAGGACGACCACGGCCGCGTCCTCGTAGACGATGTCCAGCGGTGCCGGAGGATGTGCGGGGGGAATGAACGTGCGCGGTCTCGCGACCGACAGGCCCTCCAACATGAAGGGCAGCAGGGGACCGCACTTGTCTCGGCACGCGGCGTAGTACGCGCCACTCGCGCGGCCTCCCGCGCTGGGCGGCGCGCCCCACCAGAACTCGGCGAGCGCCACGGGGCGAAGTCCCTGCGCGAACGCATGCGCGAGCAGCTTCGGTGCCGCGCAGTCCGCCGCGCCCGAGGGTGGCTCACCCGGCAGGTACAGCTCACGCAAGGCACGCACCTGCCCGCGCGCATTGGGGACGCGATAGCTGTCATGGATGCGGCGCATGAGCTCGCGACAGACGATGTGCCGCAGTCGCTCCAATGCGCGCAGCCGGCGCTCCGAGCGTCGCGCGCGGGGGAGGATGCTCGCGCGCTCCTCGTCGTGCCGTGCTTCCATGCGACGGCGCTCGGCTTTGTCTCCGCGGCTCTCCTGGTCGAGCGCGTGAAGTGCCTCGGCCCGTGCGGGCACTGGCAGGCTCACGGTCAGCTCGGCCCGACGCGCGTGTCGCTCACGGCGCCTGGCTTCGTGCTGCTCGCGCAGCGTCGCGCGCTCAGTGGCATGGCGGGCGTCGAGTCCAAGCAACTCCGCACCGAGTGCCTGATGCTCCGGTGAGGTGCGATGAGCCTCGGCGCGTGCGAAGAGTGCTTTGACTTCGGCCTCGCCGGGAATCTCGACGCGGGCGCGGGCCTTCGCATCGAAGAGGGGCGGGACGAAGCCCTCGTGCTCCCACTTCCCGCCCAGCATCCCGGAGAACGCGCGGGTGAACCCGAGGCGCCCATCGGGGAGCGCCACGACGAGCACGCCGAACATCTTTCCGTCCTCGGGGCCTTCGAGCACGGTCGTCGCGAGTCCCGGCGCGAGCTGGCCCGCGCGCAACTCGGCTTGCATGCGCTCCGCCGCCAGGCGGGCCAGTGGAGCGGGGCCCAGCTCATCGAAGGGACTGGGGAAGTCCCCGGGGTCGCGCGAGTCCGTCGCCGGGGCATCGAGGAGGGTGATGCGCGTGTCCACGGCGCTTGGCTAACACGGGCCGGCGCCGACGGGGAGCACGCACGTGGTTGGGTGGATGGGTCCGAGCGACCCTGCTCACCGAGCGACGCACCGGCCGTCCACCAGCCGAGGCCGGGGGTGACGGGTGAGTCCGCAGTTGGAGTGCAGTCCCACGGCCTGCTGCCAGTCGCGCTCCGCCTGCATGAGGGCATCGAGCTTCGCTTGGAGGGCCGGAACGTTCGTGGTGCGAGTGCAGTAGGCGATGAACTCGCGAGGGCCGCCACACGCCTTGTGGCCGAAGCCCGCCACTTCGCACTGCGTGACTTCTTCACAGCCGCTCGGGTTCGCCAGGGCTCGCGCCTCCTGTGCGAGCTGGTCGGCTCGAGACTTCAACTCAGCGGGCTCGGTCGCATGGGCTGTCCCCACGAGGAACATCAGCGCCGCGCTCTGTGCCCACCACCTGCTCCACGGTCGTGACAAGGCGAACCTCCGAGATGGCGAGAGGACGGAGCCTGCTGGGCGGAGATTCAACGGTCGCCCTCACGCGCTGCAACGCCGTGGCTGAAGAGGAGCCGCGGGGATTCGACGAGTCCCCCATCCAATGGAAACGCGCCGGAGGGAGGCAGCTCCCGCCGGCGCGTTCGTGACCACTTATCGATGGGGTGACACTCGGGCGGGACGCACTTTCCCGCCCGAGCAGCTCCGAGGCGCCAGACTCAGCGCCTCGGAGGAGGGGCCGACATCAGGCCGCCCGGTTGCGACGGCGACGCAGGGCGACGACCTGCGCCAGCGCCAGGAGGCCGGCGTACAGACCCGCCTCGCCACCGGAGGCCGCGCTGCAGCCGCCGCTCTCCGCCTCGATGACGACCGTGACGGGGGCGGACGTCACGGTGTTACCCGCGCTGTCGACGACGACGGCGGTGAGGGTGTGCGTCGTGCCCGACTTGGCGCCCCGGCTGTCCCACGAGCCGGACACCGTGGCCGTCTTGCCCGAGGCGATCTCCGTGCCGTCCACGAACAGGGTGACCTTGGCGATGGTGGTCCCCGGCGCCGTCGTCGCCTTGGCGATGACACTGACGCTGCCGGACACCTTGGCGTTGTTCGTCGGGCTGGTGATGGCCACGGTGGGGGCCGCGTACGGCGACACCGTCGTCTGCGCGGAGGCCGTGAGGCTCGTCTGCGCCACGTCCGTGAGGGTCAGCGTCTGCGCGCCGCCCGTCTTGAACGTCACCTTCGCGTCCGTCACCACGCCCGCCGCGAACGTCACGGTTGAGGGCAGCACCGCCGCCGCGTCCGTGGACGTCACGCGAGCCGCGCCCGTGTACTGCGTGCAGGCGTTGTCGTACGCGTCGAAGGCGGCGGCGGAGAACGAGGTCTCCTGACCGGCCGCGGTGGTCGCCGCCAGCGTGACGGTGTAGCGGGCGGGGGCGGCCGGAGCCACCGTGAACGCCGCGCTCGTCGCGCTGGAGACACCCGTGCCGCTCGCCACCAGCGTGTAGCCCGTGCCGGCCTTGCGCAGCGACACCGTCTTGAACGTGGCCACGCCGTTGACGGAGTCGGCCTCGAGCGTACCCAGCAGCGAGCCCTGGGCGGCATTCGCGCCCAGCGCCAGCGTGACGTGGACCGTTCCCTCGGTGACGCGCTGACCGGAGGCATCGCGCACCTCGACCTCAAGGGTCGACAGCGTCGCGCCCGCCTGGATGTTGCCCGGAGCCGCGCGGAAGGCGAGCTGCGTCGCCGCAGGCGCGTTGACGCGGAAGGTGGACGAGGTCGCGGCGGCCGTGCCCGTGGCCTCCGCCTTCAGCGCGTAGCCCGTGCCCGCCTTGGCGACGGACAGGCCCGTGAAGGTGACCACGCCGTCCACGGCGTTCGCCGCGGTGGTGCCGCTCAGGGTCGCGCCCGCCGCATTGACGAGCGACAGGGTGACCCGCGTCGTGCCGTGCGTCTTGTTGCCCTGCGCATCGAGCACCGCCACGCGAGCGGAGAACGCCTCACCCGTGGCGAGCACCGCCGCCGGGCCCTGCTCGAACACGAGCTGAGCCGCGACGCCCGGCTGCACGTCGAATGCGGCCGTCGTCGCGCCCGTCAGGCCATTGCCACCGACCGCCAGCGTGTAGCCCGTGCCCACCTTGTTGATGGACAGGGTGCTGAAGGTCGCCACGCCGTTGACGGCCGCCACGGAGGTGGCGCCGGACAGCGTGCCGCTGCTCGGGTTGTTGCCGAGCACGACGGTGACGGTGGTGCCACCCTGGGTGACCAGGTTCCCCGCGGCGTCCAGCACCTGCACCGAGACCGCCGGGGCGATGGCGCTGCCCGCGGCCACGGTGGAAGGCTGCTGCACGATCGCCACGTGGTGCGGCGCGCCCGGAGCGATGTCGAAAGCGCTGCTGGTGGCGCCCGGCACGGAGCCGGTGCTGGCGACGAGCGTGTAGCCCGTGCCCGCCTTGGCGATGGACAGGTTACCGAAGGTCGCCACGCCCGCCGTCGTCGCCACGGTGGTGGTGCCGGACAGCGTCGCGCCGACAGCGCCACCCTTCAGTGCGACCGTGATGGAGGAGGCGTCAACGATGGCGTTGTCGAAGGCATCCACGACAGCGACCTGGAGCGCCGGAGACAGGGTCGTGCCCGCGGTGCCGTTGGAGGGCTGCGCGCGGATGGCCAGCTTGGCGGCCGGAGCCGCGGCGATGGCGAAGGACTCGCTGGTCGCGTTCGGGAGGCCGTTGCTGGAGGCCACGAGCGTGTAGCCCGTGCCCGCCTTGGCGATGGACAGGTCGCTGAAGGTCGCCACGCCGTCCACGGCCGCCACGGAGGTGGTGCCGGAGAGGGTGCCGCCCGTGAGCGTGACGGTCACCTGCTGCGTGCCGTGCGTGGCGTTGTCGAACGCGTCCACGAGGGCAACCTGGAACGTCGGCGACAGGGGCGAGCCCGCCGTCCCATTGGAGGGCTGCGTGCGGATGACGAGCTTGGCGGCCGGGCCCTCGGCGATGGCGAAGGACTCGCTGGTCACACTCGGCAGTCCGTTGCTGGAGGCCACGAGCGTGTAGCCCGTGCCCACCTGGGCGATGGACAAGTCGCTGAAGGTCGCCACGCCGTCCACGGCCGCCACGGAGGTGGTGCCGGAGAGGGTGCCGCCCGTGAGGGTGACGGAAACCTGATCCGTGCCGTGCGTGGTGTTTCCGAGCGCGTCCACGAGGGCGACCTGGAACGCCGGCGACAGGGCCGTGCTCGCGGTTCCGTTGGACGGCTGCGTGCGGATGACGAGCTGGGTGGCCGGGCCCGCGGCGACGTTGAACGCCGCGCTGGTGGCGTCAGCGAGTCCCGTGCTGGAGGCCACGAGCGTGTAGCCCGTGCCCGCCTGGGCGATGGACAGGTCACTGAAGGTCGCGACGCCATCCACGGCCGTCACGGTGGTGGTGCCGGAGAGCGTGCCGCCCGTGAGCGTGACGGTCACCTGCTGCGTGCCGTGCGTGGCGTTGTCGAACGCGTCCACGACAGCCACCTGGAACGCCGGAGACAGGGTCGTGCTCGCGGTGCCGTCGGAGGGCTGCGCGCGGATGACGAGCTTGGCGGCCGGGCCCTCGGTGACGTTGAACGCCGAGCTGGTGGCGTCAGTGAGTCCCGTGCTGGAGGCCACGAGCGTGTAGCCCGTGCCCACCTTGTTGATCGACAGGTTGCTGAAGGTCGCCACGCCGTTGACGGCCGCCACGGTGGTGGTGCCAGAGAGCGTGCCACCCGAGGCGCCGCCCAGGGTGAGCGTGACGCTGTTCGTGCTCGACGTCGCATCGTTGCCGAACGCGTCCTTGAGGCCGACCTTCACGACCGGCGAGAAGGCGGTGCCCGCGACGGCATCGCCCACCGTGGACGTGAACGTGAGCGACTTGGTCGCCCCCGGGGTGACGGTGGTGTTTGCCGTCGCCGTGAACGTCGCGTTCACCGTGTCCGTCGCGGTGACGCTCTGCGCGCCCAGGGTGTGGAACGTGATGGCGACGTTGGTCGCCACGCCCTGCGTGAAGGTGAGGTTGGCCGGCAGCTCCGCGTTCGTGTCCGTGGAGGTGATGGCCGCCGTGCCCGTGTAGCCCGTCGCCACCAGGCCCAGCGCGTCAACCGCCTTCACGGTGAAGGTCGCGGGCGAGCCCACCGGCGTGGTGCCGGACAGACCGCTCAGCGTGTAGCCCACGGCCGGGCCCGCGTTCTGCGGCTTGGTCGTGCAGCTCGCCACACTGTCCGCGACGAGGTTGACGTTGTCGAGGTAGAGGCCCTCGGCCACCGTCTTGCTGCCGCTGTAGAAGCGGAAGCCGAACCACACCGTCTGGCCCGCCAGCGCGTTGAGGTTGACGGAGACCGCCTTCAGCGCGCCGTTCGCGCCCGCGTTGTTGTTCGTCCAGACGCGAGTGGTGGGGGTGCTGGTCAGCGCGCCGTCATAGCCACCGGCGGTGATGTACGGCGCGTTCGCCGTCACCGTGTCGGGGACGTTGGTCCAGGGACCGCTCGCGCCCGTGGTGCTGTACGTAAGGTAGGCGCCGTCCCACAGGTTCTCGAACTTGTACCAGACGTTGAACGACAGCGTCGCGGCGGTGGTGCCCGCCGGGATGGCGAAGCCGTTGATGCCCGCCGTGGTGCCGTTGCCGCCCAGCGCCAACGTGGTCGCCGTGTTGATGGGGTAGGTGCCGCCACAGTTCGCCGTGGCCGCGCCGAAGCGATACGACTTCGTCGCGGACTGGTAGTGGCAGTTCGTGACGATGTTGAGCGTGTTCGCGTTGCCCGTCTGCGCCGTGGCAATCCAGTACGCGGCCGCGTTGGCCGGACGGTTGCTGTCGAAGTCGTCGCCGTAGCGCAGGCCCGGAAGCGAGGCGCCGTACGGCGTGGCGGACTTCTCCACGGTGTTCTTCTCCTCGACTGCCGCACCGGCGGTCTCCGTCGCGCGCACCACGTAGTAGTACCGGGTGCCGGACGTCAGCTGCGCGTCATCCGCGAAGGTGGTGGCGGTGAGGCCCGTGGCGATCCGCGTGTCCTCGGACGGCGCGAAGCCCGCGGTGGTGGAGCGGTAGACGGAGTAGCTCAGCGTGCCGTCGCAGTGCGGAGTGCCCGCGGACCACGACAGCGTGTCGGCGCAGACACTGGCGCCAGCGCTCGTGGCCGAGGTGAGACCATCGAAATCGGGCTGCAAGGTGCACAGGCCCGTCGCGGTGGCGGAGACCTCGTCCGAGGCGGCGGACTCGGCGCAGACGACGCCGCGGACCACGTAGAAATACTGCGTACCGCCGGACACGCTGGTGTCCGAGTACGCCGCGCTGGTGGTGGTGGCGATGCGCGTGTACGGGCCGCCCGCAGTGGTGGCGCGGTAAACGTTGTAGGCCGTGGCGTCGTTCGCCGCCCAGGCCAGGTTGATGACGTTGTCGCCACCCACCGAGGCCGTCATGCTGGTGGGCTGTGCGGACGTGTCGTTGCAGCTGTTGTAGACGATGAGCGCGAAGTCCTGATCCAACGCCGGGGTGTTGTTCGGCACGCCGTTGGAGTTGATGTTCGCCGCCGTCACCGTGACGGTGAAGGCTCCCGACACGCCCGCGGGCAGGAAGACGCTCTCCACGTTGTTCTTGTCATCCGCCGTGCCGCCCGTGACGGAGTCGCCCTTCGCGAAGACGTTGCCCTTGTAGCTCTTCCCCGCGACGTCCACCGTCAGGTTCAGGTTGTTCTTCCAGGCGCTGCCCGTCGTGGAGCCCGGCGCGTCCGTCCAGGCCAGCGTCACGCGGAACGGCTTGCTGGAGTCCTTCACCGCGCCCGTGAAGACGCGCGTCTGGCCCGTGGCGGTGAAGAGGTCCTCGGGCGTCTGGTCCGCGAGCTTGCGGGCGACGCCGTCGAACGCCATGCCCAGGTCCATCATGCCCATGCCCTGGTTGTTGGAGTACAGGTCGTCGTTGGCGTCCGTGCCTGTCAGGTAGCGGGCGGAGTTCATCAGGTACGCCTTGGTCATCGCCGCGCTGGGCGGAGCGATGCCCTGGTTGATGAAGTACTGGCGCACGAGCGCCGCGCCACCGGCGACCGCCGGCGTGGAGTGGCTGGTGCCGGACGAAGCCGAGTACCACTGCTGTGTCGTGGGGAAGAATTGGGAGTTGCTGGGACCGCCGCAGACGCCATCCCCAATCGCGATGAAGCAGGAGAGCGCCTTTCCGTTGGGGAAGGCCGGCGGGTTCGCGCGCTGCTCCGCGCTCTGCGCCACGCCGCCCGACACGTGCGTGCCCGGCGCGACGATGTCCGGCTTCTTGCGGCCGTCCGTCGTGGGGCCGCGGCTGGAGAACCCGACCATGTCGAGCGCGCTGTCCGCCTCGCTGTCGGGCGTCTTGCATCCGTCCTCGCCACCGAAGGACTGCACGTTCTCCGAGGCGCCCACCGTGATGACGTTCTTCGCCGTGCCGGGGGTGCCCATGGTCTTCGTGTCGGGGCCCGCGTTGCCGGCCGCGAACACGATGACCATTTCCTGGTTGCCCGGCGCCGCGACGGCCGCGCCCGTGGGCTGCGCGTCACGCACGAGGGTGTCGTACCGCTGCGCGTCGGCGTCGTAGATGTTCTCGTCCGCGCCCCAGCTGTTGCTGCTGATGCGCATGCCATCCCGGTACGCGCGCGACTGGAGGTCCTCGTAGTCCGCGTCGGTCCAGTCCGGATCGAACACCACGGACGCGCCCACCTTCACGAACGGGGCAACGCCCAGGCCGTAGTCGTAGCCCGCCGCGTCCGCGAACGGCGCGCCGGTGCGGTTCGAGTAGCCCGCGATGATGTGCGTGTTCAGGGTGCCGTGACCGTCGCAGCCCTGGATCGTGCTTCCCGAGTTCGGCGTGCCCTCGAGGCGGCTGTACACCACGCGGCTCGTGCTGGTGATGTCTCCGCCCAGGTACAGGCCAAAGTGGTTGGGCGTCGTCGTGCCGTTGTCCAGGCCGCTGTCGCTGACGTCCACGCCAAAGCCCGAGGCGGTGAACTGCTCCTGCGTGAAGCCCTTGGACGCGAGCCACGCCAGGTACCCCGGCCCCGTGGGGTTCGTCCCGTTGAGGTGACCGGAGACGATCATGTTCTGCCGCTCGTCGAACTTCCGACGGGCCGCCCGCGGGTTGACGGAGAACACGTCCGGACGGGAGACCAGCTCGTAGACCGCCTCGCGGTTCACGTAGGCCACCACGTTCACGTAGTCCTGGCTCTCCTGCACCACCGGCTCGCGGTACTGGAGCTGCCGGAGGAGGTTCAGCGTGAGCGCGTTCTCGGACGCATCCTTGACGAGCTGGATGCTGTAGACCTTGGCATCCGAAGACTGGATGGACGGGTGCAGCTTGTAGTCGGCGAGGTAGTCGCCGTTCCACTGGATGCCCGAGCCGACGCGCGACACGTGCTTCTGGAGGCCCGAGAGCGTGGGCGCGTCGCCGTAGACGATGTATGCGTTGTTCGGGATGTACGTCACGACCCGAACGCCCGTGGCCACCAGGGCCTGGTACCACTCGGGCCGGACGGGGCCCGCGAACTGCACGATGTGGAAGCCCTTGCCCACGGGCGCCGTCAGCGCGCGCAGCGACTTGCCATGCGCCGAGGACGTGTCGAGCGTCCCCGTGTTCAGCAGGATCTCGTTGTAGTCATCGCGGATCTCCGCGTCCTGGGGCAGGGTGCTCGCCACGGACTCGTTGACCTCGAGCACCTTGAAGGCGCCGTAGTCGCCCACGACCTTCGCGCCCTGCTTCTCCAGCTTGGCGGCCGACGCTGCGCTGAGCTGGACCTTGTGGGTCGCTCCGCTGCTCGACGTCTCATCCAAGGGAGTGGGTTGGCCATCCTGGCCCGCGCCGTGACAACCCAGGGTCGTCGCCAGCCAGACCGCGCCCAAGAGCTTCGCGGCGATCGCGGTCCGGGAGCTCCCGGACCGTCGCGTTGCAGATTGCTTCTTCAAGTGAGGCCCCGCATGTCGGGCCGCGACCTGTCATCCAATTCGCCGGCCCGTGTTGCTCCAGCGGATCAATCCCGCCGGAGCGGATTTGGTACCATGCATGGGACGGAATCACAATTGATCAAGCCAGAGGTAAGAACCGTGAATGCATCTCGGGAAAGCTCAGGAATAGTCGCGTGAAGCCTGGGGCCGAGCTGACCTCATGACGCGAAGTCGTGAGGGACATCGCAGGGGCGCCCTGGGGTGGAGTCTCGCGCTCGTTCTGGGGGCGGTGCTGCTCGCGTGGAGTGTGCGCTCCGCCGCGCGCGATGCGCGGACTCCCGTGGCGTTGGCGCCCGTGGCGTATGTGGGCTCCGACGCGTGTCGCGCGTGCCATCCCGTGCACGAGGAGAGCTGGCGCCGCACGTTCCATCGGACGATGACGCAGGAGGCGACGGCCGACTCGGTGCTGGGTGACTTCAGCGGCGTGAGCTTGAGCGTGGAGGGCGTCACCTCGCGCTTCCTTCGCGAGGGTGGGCGCTTCCTCGTCGAGACGCGGGATGGCGAGGGGCGCATGCGCCAGCAGGTGGTGGCGCGCACGGTGGGCTCTCGGCGCGTGCAGCAGTTCCTGGTGCGCGAAGGCGATCGCTACATCCGCTTGCCCGTCGCGTGGGACATCGAGGCGCGGCGCTGGTTCCACTTGAGCGCGGGGTTCCTGGACCCCGACGGGTTGGACTTCAACGCGCACCGCTCGCTGTGGGACGGCAACTGCATCTTCTGCCACAACGTGAAGGCCCAGCCTGGCTACGACTGGGCGCGCGCCCGCTTCGACAGCCATGTGGCGGAGCTGGGCATCGCGTGTGAGGCCTGCCATGGCCCGGGGGCCGAGCACGTGGCGCGCAACACCTCGCCGGTGCGGCGCTACTACCTGCACTACTCGGGTGCCGCGGACCTTTCCATCCTGAATCCAGACCGCCTGGACGCGCTGCCTCGCGTGCAGGTCTGCGGGCACTGTCACGGCCAACGCACGCCGGAGCCGTTGGAGCGCATTCGCGAGTTCCTGTCGAATGGGGACCCATACACGGCGGGCGAGGACCTCGCGCGCTACACCGCACCGCTTCAGCGTGACAGTCACCTGAGTGGCGTGGACGTGTCGCTGCGCTTCTGGCGGGACGGCACGCCTCGGCTCACGGCGTATGAGTACCAGGGCCTGTTGCTCTCGAAGGACTTCCAGCGCGGCGGGCTGACGTGCACGCACTGCCATGCGATGCACGCGGGAGATCCCCGCGGGATGCTCGAACCCGAGATGCGTGGGCCCGAGGCGTGCCGGAGCTGTCACGCGGACATCGTCGCGCGCGCCGCCGAGCACAGCCGTCACCGCGAGGGCTCACCGGGCACGGACTGCTACGCCTGCCACATGCCGAAGCTGGTCTATGGCGTGATGACGGTGCATCCCTCGCATCGCATCCAGACGCCGGACCCCTCGCGCGCGTGGCGTCACGAGATGCCGGAGGCCTGCACCTTGTGTCACACCGACCGGAGCGCGAAGTGGGCGGCCACCACGCTTCAAGCGCAGCGGGGCCTGTCACCACGGGAGGACCTCCCGGAGGATTCGAGCTTCGAAGTCGCTGAGAGCCTCCGCGCGCTGCTCGCGGGGGATGTGGTGCAGCGCGTGGTCGCGGCTTCGGCGCTGGGCGATGCACGCAGCGCCACCGCTCAGCCTCTGGCGCGGCTCTGGGCCGTGCCCTTCCTCACGCAGGCGCTGGAGGACGACTATCCCGCGGTCCGGCGAGTGGCCTGGCAATCCCTGGAGCGGCTCGTGACCCAGGCGGGTGGGGTGCGCCCGGCGCTGGCGGGCGCGTCCGCACGACTGCCGCGCTTTGACTTCCAGGCGCCCGTTGCCGAGCGCGCCGCCGTGATTGCCCAGTGGCGAGCGTGGTGGGAGAAGTTGGACACGCGGGGCATTCCTCGCCCGGACGCGGCCGTCCCTCTGGACGACGCGCTGAGGCCTCAACCCCTCATCATCGAACAACTGCTTCGGCGGCGCGCGGCACAGCCCGCGATCCAGATAGGCGAGTGACGTGACGGACACGCAGACGCAATCGCGCACGGAGGGACGCTCGCGCGCCCATGCTCGCTGGGGGTGGACCCTCCTGTTCGTCTCGCTCACCTTCGGCGTGGTGCTGGAGGCGATGGAAGGCTTCCGATGGGCCCCGCTGGTGGGCGATGCCTGGGCGCATCGACTCTGGTCGCTGGCCCACTTTCATGGCGCGGCGCTGGGGGTGCTCCACCTCGTCTACGTGGGCTGGGCGGACGCGCCCGCGTTGAGCGAAGCGAGCCGGAGGTGGGCCTCCGGGCTCTTGCGTGCAGGCAGTCTGGCGCTACCGCTCGGCTTCCTGCTGGGCGGCATCGCGCATCCGGAAGGCGATCCATCACTCGGCATCGTGTTCGCGCCGGTGGGGGCCGTGGCGGTGCTCGTCGCGGTGGCGCTCCAGATGCTGGGCTCCTGGCGGAGCCGCGGTTAGCGCACGACGCTATCGGGTGCGGGTGCGCCCCACGGGCACGGGCGAAGACGCGGACCCGATGTCGGCGATGGGCTCGAAGCCGTGGACGTGTTGATCCACCTTCGCGACCTCTTCGAGTCCCTCCGCAATGGCGTCGATCTCGCCGTAGAGCTGCTGGAGTCCGTCCAGTGTGTTCGCGTCGGGTGAGGTGGCTTCGAGCCCCGCGCTCCGCAGTCGGACCAGCTGGGTCGACATGCCGTCCAGCGTCCACTGCAGGCGCGTCAGCTCGGCGTCCAGTCGGTCAGCGCTCTTCTGGAGGAGCGCGCGGTGCCGCTGTTGCTCGGAGATGGCCTGCACCGCGCTGCCGAGCGAGCGCTGCACGGCGGGGTCGGATGCGGCGTCGCGCTTGCGCTCCAACTCGGCCTTCTCTTGTTCAAGGAGGGACATCGTCTGGGGGGCTGCCTCGGCGCGCAGCAGCTTCTCGCGCGTGAGCACGCGGAGGCACATCTGCCGGAGGGCCGTCACCGTCGATTCGGACACGCCCATCGCCTTCCGCAGCTCGGGGGATGACTGGCGCAGCTCCAACTCCAGCCGGTCGCAGATGCCATCCAGTCGGACCTGACGGGGATCCACCTCGGCGCTCCGCGTGGGCTCCGTGGCGCGAGGCGACGTTGACGGCGCGGAAGAGGTCGCAGGGAGGCTCGCCCGAGTGGCCCAGGTCGAGCCGGGCATGAGGTGTTGCCCCGCGGGGACGTGCGCGCCTTCGGTCACCGTGGAGCCCGCGCCCACCACGCTCCCGCGTCCGACCACCGCGTCCTCGTAGACGGTCGAGCCCCACGAGACGATGGCTCCCTCCTCCACGATGGCTCCGTCCAAGACGGTGGAGCCCATGCGCACCACCGCCCCGCTGCGGATGATGGCGCCAGGACCGATGGTGGCGCCCATCTCCACGGTGGCGCCGGGCTCGACCACCGCGTCCTCGGCGATCTCCGCGCCCATGCCGATGCGCGCCTGCGTGGGATCCGCCGGCACGAGTCCGGCGGGCAGGTTGCTCGTGACGAGGTTGCTCGAGCGCCCCAGCGCCGCGATGCCCGCGAACACCCCGAGGATGAGCGCGGGAATCACCCAGGCCCAGTCGCCAGTGGAGAAGGCCACGGCGATGAGTCCCGCCGCCAACGTCACGCAGGCCGCGATGACGGGCACGTTCGGTCCGGACTCCCGCTGGACCGGGGGAGGGGAGGGCTGCTCGGAATTCAGCGCCGCGGCGAGGCGCGCGAGGCGGCGCTCACGCTCGACCGGATCGATGGGATGGGAACTCATGCCCAGACAGCAAGCCTCAACCCGAGTGCGAGGTCCAGTGCGGACGCGGAAGCGACCCGGGAGCGTCACGCGTCAGACGCGGAGGGAGCCTCCCTGCGAGGCCAGCGCCGAGGGATGCGAAGGGGACCGCAGCGCGGAAGTCGCCCCTGGAATGGACGAGGGCTTCGAGGGCGGGGCGGAGCATCTCCCACATGGCGACTTCGCTCGAAGTGATATCGTGGAAGATCGGAGAGGTGTGATGACTTCAGCGATGCGCGAGCTGTGGGCGGGGCTGGATGCGAACTTTCCCGAAGTGGCCTATCCCGACCCGGTCCCCGAGCGCTTCCAGACGCAGCCGTTGTTCGCGTTCGCGACGCGCGTGACCCAGGCCTACAAGGCCGACGCGAGAGCCGTCGACCCTGTCTACGCGGACTCATGGCGAGCGCTGCTCCAGCACGCGCGAGAGGTCTACGCGTTCGTGGAGTCGCGTCTGTCCATCACCTACTCGACGCGCACGGTGTACTCCGGCCCGGAGGACATCCTCGCGGACATGGAGCGAGGACGGCTGGAGATCAACACCGAGCACTGCGAGCACCCGCTGTGGACGCCCGAGGAGAACTGCATCTTCCGCGTCGCGCACGACATCGTGCCGCACGCGCGCTACCTGCGGACCTTCTCGCTCGAAGGGGAGGTGCTCGCGTTCCACGACCACGTGCGCCGGGCGCCACGCGAGGCGCGGCTGGCCCTGTTCACCGAGATCTGGAGCTACGCGGCGATCCGCTACTCCACCGGCGTGTATCCCGAAACCCAGAAGTGCGTCGCCTTCCCGGAGTTGCTCTCGGCGTATGAGCAGGCCTTCCTCCCGGCCGGCCCCGTGTAGCGCGAGCGCAGCCCGCTCCTAGTCAATGCAGGCGAGGGGGCTGACGGTGGACGTGATGGCGTAGGTGGTATCGATGGTCACGATGGAGTTGCCAGACCAGTTCTGGTGGCTGCACGTCCCCTCGGCGCTGGCCGGACCATAGGCCCAGGCGCCGTCGACGATGCGGTTGTCATGGATCTCCCAAGCAGCGCCCGAGTGCCACTCGGTGACGAGGGTGAAGGCGCCGCCCATCAGGAGATTGTCCCGCACGGAGACCCCGCCGACGTTGGGGTCCACCAGGTTCACCATGAACGTCGCGTCGATGCCGCGCGCGTCGACGGTGTTGTGCTCGAAGGCGAGCTGGGTGCAGGCCGCGTCGGGGCAGTAGGCTTGGAGTCCATCCGCGTGGCTGGCGGCATTGGCACACTGCTTCACGAACGAGTCGCGGATGGTCACGTTGTTGCCAGACATCCGGAAGCCGTCGTCATGGCCGCGCACGTGGACCCGCAGCGCGGAGTAGGAGGACTCGCCCACGCCAGGGGCGGTGATGCATCCGGTCGCCGGACCGACGGTCGAGTCGGTGATGGTGAACGGATAGTGATTGGGGCCGTCTTCGTTGATGACCGTGCCGTCGATCTGACTGTTCACGACGGTGACGTTGTTGGCGGCGATGAGGAGGTTCCCCGCGATGTGCTTGCCATCGATGACGGCACCCGCGGTGGTGACGCGGTAGGTGGTTCCCGAGTCATTGAGCGGCAAGTTCGTCAGCACCGTTCCCGGGGGCACGCCGGTGCAGTCCGGAGTGGGGTGATCCGGCAGCGGGCATCCCCGCGCGAGCGTCGCGGTGGACGTCTGGGATGGGGGCGCCGTCCCCGGCTGGGGAGCGCCGGAGACAGGCCCAACCTCCGGTGAACAGCCAGCCAGTGCAACCAACGCCACGACAAGGGGGAGTCCTGTTTTGGCCATGATTCCACGGCTTAGCGTGCGCCACGGGTCCGCTCAACCGAAATGCAAGACAAACCAGGCCCTCCTCCTTGATGCATGGATTTGGGTGGGAAAGTTTCAGACAAGCTGTTGTCTGTCAGTGCGTAGGCCGGGCAGGGGACGCGAAGTGCTCACGCGTCCCCTGGTCGCCGACGTGACGGAGGTCAGGCGGAGACCTCGATGCCATCACCCTTGAGGATGTCAGCGCGGAGGAAAGCGCCGTAGTCCACGTTCGGGCTCTGCGCGCGATCGAGCACGGCCAGGATGGCCCGACCCTTCTCGTTGGGACTGAGAATCTCATGCAGCTTGGTCCGGTACGCAGAGAGGTCCCTGTTGGCGGCGCCACCCCTCGCCTCGGTGGTGTTGAACGCCCGCGCGAGCGCTGTCGTCACTCGGTCTTGGTCGCCTCCCGTATACGACTTGAGCAGGTCCACGACGTCCTGCCCGTGGAGTCCGAAGCCAATGGCTGTCTTCGTCAACAGCGCGGTGGCGAGCGAGTCCAGCTTGACGTTGGGGTCCCTTGCCAGGTCTTGGAGTTGCGTGGGCGTGACACCGAGCGCTTGCAGTCGCTGGAGGTCATCGCTTCCAGCATTGATGACTTCCTTCGCTTGTTTGTCGTCGAGTCCCGTGGCGCGGGTGAGCAGCTCCGCCTGCTCCTTGGTGAGGTTCTTCTTCTCTTTGTTCCCGTCGATGACGGACGCCACCACGCCGCCAAAGCCATTGAGCGCCGCCCCCACGCCCTTGAGCAGCAGGCCACCCATCAGCCCCACCGGGCCCGCGCGCATGGCGAAATCCCCACCGAGGGACATTCCGGTGCCCACCAGTTCCAAGTAGCGCCCCGCATTGTCCGGTGACTTGAGGACAGCCTGGATGTCCTTCTGCATCTGGATGCCATCGGCGACGATCCCCAGCACGGGAGCGAACTTTGCGCCCGCATCGGCGCTGAGGTTCGCGAACCCATTCGCCATCGGGCGGAGCGTGCCGGCCGATGAGTATCGCAACGTGTGAAGCACTCCTGCGGACAACTCCAGGCCGCCATCCGCGAACGCCGCCGAGTTGCGGATGGTCTCCAAGTAATCTCCATCCTGAGCCGCCCCCACTGCCCCGAAGGCGCTCTGTGTGACGGCCATCACCGACACGGCTTTGTCGAAGGGGTTCTTGTCCCCCCATCCTGAGAGCAGCCGGCTCGCGGCGAGGGCATCGCGAGAAATGGGGAGTGGCGATGGGCCCGTGACGGCCAGAAGCATGCTGATGTCGTCCGCCACACCCGTCAATGCTGCCGCCCCCTTGAGCGGAGTCACGATGGCCGACGTCTGCTCATAGGCCGCCTTCTTCGCCTCCTCGGGACTGCCGCCAGAGTTGTTCGCGAGAATCTCCGCCTGGACAAGGGGCATCGCTGGCGCGAGGAACTCGTCACGAAGCTTCTTCTGGAAGTCCTTCCCCTGGTCCTTCTCCAGGGTCGCGAAGAACGGGTTCTGCTCCTTGGGGGCCTGGGCGACGCGGCCCATCCACTGGACGGCTTCATCGGCGTGGCCCGGGGCATGCGCCAGCCCCTTGTAGCCATCATAGAGCTGGCTGGCGGCGTCCTTGTCGCCGCCAGCTCCCGCGGCTTCGAGCGCGGCGTGATTGCGATCCAGCACCCCGGCCAGGTCGTTCGCCGCGGCATCGACCGCGTCGTAGACGTCCTTGTGCTTCTCCAAGAATGCCTTCTGGTATTCGGAGATTTGTGCTGGCTCCATCGCCTGGCCGAACTGGGCGAGGTCTGACTGCAGACGCGCGTCCATCTCCGAGGCCTTCTTCTGGGCGTCCTCCAGGTTGTCGGTGGAGCGTTCCACCTCTTTGAGACGAACCCCCGTCATCTCCTTCGCGGCCTGCGGCTTGCTCGCCTCGATTGACGCCATCGTCATGTCAATGAGGGCGCCGCGTCCCTCCTTCGCCAGGAGCTTGAAGGCATCTGACAGCGGCCCAATCTTGCTTGAGTCGGGAATGGCCTCGGCCAGCCGCGAACCGAGCTGGGCGCGTCCGGCAGGGCTGGCCGCTTCCGCGAGCCGAGTCAGTCGCTGGAGGTCATCCATCGCCTTGCCACCGGGAACGAGCGAGATGGGATTGTTTCCCTCCTTCACCACCGACTCAGAGATCTTCTTCAGCGTCTCGTCACTGCGAGCGATGAGGGCATCCGCATAGGCGGGGTCGTTCGGGTGATTCTTGACGAACTCCTCCAGCTTCTTGGTGGCCTTGTCCGAGCCATCCTTGGAGAACGCCTCTGCCACCTTCTCCGCATCCACTCGGGCGCTCTCCTCCGCGGGTGACGGCGCCGCGGTGACGGGCGGGACGTTGGCGGGAGGGACATTGGCGGGAGGCAGATTCGCGGGAGGAGCATCGCCCCCTGAGAGCGTGGATCCGTAGATTCGCGCGGGAGGATCGAACCCATCCTGGACCTGAGCGGGACCCGTCGTGGCCTGGGGCGCTTGCGTGGCTGCGGCGGGTGTCGTGGCCTGCTGCGTCTGGGGGGCCGCGGTCGGCCGGGAACGGACTCCGAAGTCAAAACCCATGGGAGGCTCCTACGAGGGGGAGAGGGACTCGTCCCCAGGAGGAGCGCGGTGGGATTTTCGTGGCGCATTATTTCCGGCGCGCGGCGGTCCGCTCACGCGCCAGGAGCGGGCCACGAGGCTCGGAGTTCAGCAGCCGCCGTGGGTATGGGTCCACGCATAGACCATGGCGCAGCCGGTCATGAGCGGGGCCAGACAGGCGAGCACCTTCAAGTGGGTGACGAGCCGCGCCAAGTCCGGTCTCGCGGGCTTCATTGCGAGCAGGGCCCACAGGGCGATGCCGGTCTGGACCATCCCGAGTGCCAGCGCGATGGGCTCGAAGATGAACAGGTTCCAACTCCACTCCTGCGCGACCGCCCACGGAAGCAGGGCAATGCCCACCAGACTGCTGACGCCCGTGCGCACCACTCCCGTTTGCTTCGTGGGGACCGCCCCGGACGGGGGCACCGTCTCCTGCAACGACGCGCTGTCTGTCATGGCCACTCCGATGACACGGAGAAAGTGATCCGGCAAAGCCATCGCTTCGCCGGATCGTGCGGATCAAGCGACGGGACTCACGGGGGCGTGGGGTCGCCTCCGCCGCTGCACGGCGTGCAGGTGTACCGCGTGGACGAGCCGTAGGGGATGCAGTCCGGGTAGTAGACGGAGCTGGTGGGGCAATACCCGGTGGGGCAGGGCAGATTGCACGTGTACCAGTACAGCGGTCCGATGGCTGCCTCCTGCGACACGAGCGACGAGGGACTGGAGTCTGGGGCAGTGGGCTCCGGAGCCTCGGATCCACCACAAGCGGTGAGCCACAACAACGCGCACGGCAGCATCAGGGTCTTCTTCATGCTTCCTCCGTGAGGCGAGGGACTGCGCCGAGTGCAGCGCGGCTGAGCCAAGCACGGGTGGGCCTGGAGTCTCAAATCTGTCAGACGCCTGCGGTAGTGTTCCGCCCGTCAATCCAACGACGTACCCGCCTGCTCGGGTGGGGCTTCACGCGGAGGCAGCTCTTGGGGTTTCACGTTTCCTGGATCGCGACGCGGGGCATCGAGATGGACGCGCTGTGGTCGGCATTCGGGCTGACGAAGGCACCGTCGGACTTCGACTCGGACAAAATCACCAGCACCGTCCTGCCCTCGGGTTGGAATCTCATCTCGTTCAACTCCATCAGCAATTACATCCGGGGCTATGACGAGGACATTCCGTGCGCGTTGTCCGAGCAGGGAGAGGTCCTTCAGTTGTACGCGGACGAGACCTCCATGTCGTCCCTCGCCCGGGGTTATCGCGACGGAGAGATGCTCTGGAGTATCGAGCACCACGCCAGTCTGAACCGCTTCCACATCGAGGCGACCGGTACGCCACCCCCTTGCTACATGGGGATTCGACAGCGATTGCTCGCGGAGCAGCGCGCCAAGGGCCGTGGCGTGGACTACGTCTTCTCGGTCCCTCTCGAGGTCTGCCAGACGTTGACGGGCTACCGTTACGACCATGTGTACGCGGGGACCCTGGAGAACCTCGTCGACATCGAGGACGCGTAGCCTCAGCACCTGTTCGCCGTCTCAGGATCTTGAGGCCGCCTCAACTCTCTGAGGCACGTGGGTGGGCCGTCTCCCAGGACGCACGGTTGGCACCCTCGTTGCTATCGCCGCGCGCTTTCCACTCTCAGGGGGACAGTTCGTGACGACCACGCGATTTCGCCAGCGCATCCATCCGATTCTCCGGCTCTGTCTCGCCACGTCGATGTGGCTCGCGGGCTGCGGTGGGGGAGATGTCACCGCTGACGGCGAGAGCGAACTTGACGGATTCAGCGAGGTCCAACTGAACCCGAAGGGGTATCCCGTCCTGGATGGCCTGCGCATCCCTTCCGCGCCGGATTCCATCGAGCTGCGGCAAACGGTCGCGCGTGTCGTGCCTGGCGAGCCATCGTTCATCACGGTGTCTCAATCGGGAGAGACCTGCGGAACGGCCACGGACGCCGCATTGTGTCAGGAGTGTCTGAAGCGGACGGGGGGCTCGAAGGGCTTCAATCCGGTCTGCGCGGAGACCTGCACGGCGTTCCACATCGTCACGACTCAAGGTGACGACATTCACACCTACGCCACGGTGAAGGCGCTCCGCATGCTGCTGGGGGACATCGACACGGCTCAGGAAGCCACGTTGCTCGTCTTCGCCTCGGGCTACACCTACGTCCCGCACCGGGTGGGCCAGGGAGGCGTGAGGGCCAATCCCGATGGCTCTTTTGATGTCATCGCCAATCAAGGCGCCGGAGGCCGCGAGGGCACGGACTTGAAACAGGTCGTGCTCCACGTCCAGGCCTCGGGAGACATCGAGGCGCAATCGCGCCCCATCCCGATGCGAGTGGAAGGCACCTGACCGGAGGGAGGGGCCCGCGTGACGCAAGATGACGTGAGTCCCGCCCAGGTGGGCCCCTTGGGCGGGGAGATGTCTTCAAGACGCTGAAGTCACGGTGAGTCTCGGCGAGCCCTGAAGCTGGACGCCGAGGTGTGGCTCTGGCATCGCCGTTGCTGTGCCGGCAGGTGTCTCACTGCCCTGGAGCCTCCTCGTGAATACACCCCGCTTGCGCCATCTCTTCTCCCGGGCGTTACGTGCTTCGTTTGCCACCCCGCGGGTCCTGGAGGGCTGCGGTCAATTTGTGGACCTGGATGGCTACTCGCCCGCCGAGTGCAGCACCTCGAGCCTGGGGCTCGACGAACTGCCCCCTGCGTCCCTTGCTGGACGTCATCCTGGACAACGCGGTGGAGGGCTGCGTGCGCGAGACCTGTGGTGCGCTCGTCGCTCACCATCAGGCGCTGAAGGCGCGGGATGCCGAGGTCCGCGAGGCCATGGTCCGGATCGCCGAAGACGAGACGCACCACGCGGAGCTGTCTTGGGACATTCACCAGTGGGGCAGCCCTCGGCTGTCGCCGCAGGAGCAGTCCGCGGTGCGAGAAGCTCAGCGACGCGCGGTCGCGCTCCTGCGCGAGGAGATGGCGGCCCCCGTGGATTCCCGCCTCGTCTCCGAAGTGGGCCTGCCCACGCCGCAGGTCGCGATGACCTTGCTCGACACGCTGGATTCCGGGCTGTGGTCCTGACGCCGGTCGCCAGGCAGCGTATCGACGCGTCGGTTGTGTAGAGGCCCAACGGAGGAGGCGCGGGCGCCTCGCGAATCCGAGCGTGCCGTTCAGGGGCAACGGCACGCCCTGCGCCTTCGCCCAGGCGGATCCAGCACCTCCCTCGCTATGGGGCGTTGAAGTTCACTTTCAGGTCGTAGGTGCCCGCCGCGCTTCCGTAGACCAGGAAGTAGACGTTCTTCACCGCGGCCGGCACCGTCATGAGGCACTGCTCGGTGGCGGTTCCGGAGTTCGAGCGACAGGTGTAGTTGACCAGGGTGGGGGGCTGAGACCATTGGCCATACAGGTCTGGGTTCCCCGTCCCGGTCATCGTGGCCAGGATCTTCTTTCCTGCTGTGACGCAGAGCGGGCCATACAGGATCTGCTCTCCCGCCGCGATGTTGCCTCGCATCGCCGGGTCGTACGTGGCGGACGTGAACGAAGCCTTCAGGGTGACGTTGGTGTAGTCCGCCTTGCCATACACCATGATGTAGTACCGCCCGGGCGTCGGGGCGACGAACGCACAGACCTCTTCATTGCCAGGAAGCGCGGACTGACAATCAAAGGTGGTGAGCGTGGGCTGCGCCCCGAACCTCACATACAAATCCGCGTTGCCCGTGCCGCCGCTCAGGGTGATGGTGAGCTTGCTCGGGGTGGACACCAGCGAACGGGCATCCGGAGCGCCCGGGGCGAACTCCGTGCAGGGCGCGCCATCTGGCGACTTCGGCACGACGAACTCGGCGTACAGCGCGCCGCCCGTATCGCCACCCAGTCCGGACACGGGCACGTTGTTGGTCAGCTCCAAGACTCCGAGGGGCGCGACCCCCACGGCGCGCCACGCGCCCTCGATGGAGTGGGTCACCCCGGAGCCATAGCCCAGGATGTCCGAGGCCTGTTGCGTGTAGAGCTTGGCCTGTTCGAAGGTGGTGTTGGGCGTGAAGAGGTTCGTGTTGGCCCAATAGAAAATCTGTCCGGCCTTCTCGAGTCCAATGCCTGTCACGATGTTGGTGGTCTTGCCGCGCGGGTGGCTGCCACCCTGCGCGAGCAGATAGAAGGCCAGATTGGCGATGCCAGAGCTGTAGTGCACATCCGTGCCGGTCGTGTAGCTCGGGTAGAAATCGAGCGAGGCGCCATCCAGCGCCGGGTCGTTCATGTAGCGGATGGCGTCGTTGGGAATGGCGGGCGTCCACACGTCGTCGCCAATCTTGTACACGCCGCTGTCAATGACCCAGCCCTTCATCCAGGACTCGCAGAAGGCGGAGAAGATGTCACTCAGCGACTCGCTCAGCGCACCCGACTGGTTGGAGAAGGTGAGGTTCGAGGTGTAGGTCGTCACGGCATGGGTCAGCTCATGGACCGTGACGTCCTGGGACTTTCCCAGCGCGATGGCGTTCACGCCGTCACCGTCGCCGTACACCATCTGGGTTCCATTCCAGAAGGCGCCCACGTAGTTGGAGCTGTAGTGCACCGAGCTGCGGAGCCGCGCGCCCGCTCCGTCAAACGAGTCACGGCCGAAGTTCTGGAAGAAGCACTGGTAGAAGGTGCCCAGGTGGCCGAAGTTCATGTCCACGTGGGTGTCGCCGGTGGCCGAGCTTCCCTCGGAACGTCGGAGCGTTCCGGGCAAGGAGGTGCCGTTGTTGGCGGAGTACACCTGCCGATTCAGCGCCGTCTGGATCTGCGAGTGGACGGCCAGCCGAGTGCCCGTCTCCGCGTCCACGTACACGCGCTCATCGACGGGGAGCTCACCGCGCTGTCCGGTGACGCGCACCTCATAGGCCAGTCTCATCGGGCGGTCGTCTTCGCCCAGGAAGTACACGAGCGGAGCAGGGCGCTCGACCTCGGGAGCCGTGACGTCCAGGTCGTGCACCGCGACGCGCAGGGCCACGGCTTCCGAGATCGAAGGCGTCACCGCCGCCGTCACGCCGTCGCGTGCCGAGCCGTTGGCCGCATAGATGCGTCCGGTGACGTCCGCGTGGAGGAGCAGCTCGCCGCCCACGACGCGGAGGCCGTTCTTGAACTGCTGGAAGCGCAAGTGGCGATGGCCCATCGCGTCGACGTTCACGCTCGACAGGGCGAGGTCCTCGGCGCGCAAGCGGAACGCGGGGGCAATGCCTCGCAGCGACGCCTGAACTCGAGGCGCGGCGCGCAGTTGCTGCGCCTCCGAGCCACTGTCGATTCGCCCGAGGTCGCCTCGGATGAAATAGGGAATGCCTCCTTGCGTTCCCAGGCTCCGCGCATCGTGCAGATTCTTCAGCGCGGCCTGGATGTCCTGCTCGCTCGTCGCCTGCGCATCCGCCGAGGCTTCCGCTGACATGCCGCCCATGCAAAGCGACAGGCCAGCCCAGGCTGCCCATAGACTTCTCAACGCGCTTGTCATCGAAGACTCCCCCACTTCGAGTGATGCCTTATTGTGGCGAATTGCTGCTTATTCGTGAATGTGGGGCGAGTGGGGTGCGGCGTCAGCGTTGTATGGAAATGCCGCTGCATTCAGACACGGCGGAGGAGGGCCGTGTCGCTGGAGTGCGGGGGCTCGGAACGCCACGATGTGCGTCTGCGCCGAAGGCGGCAGGGGAGGCCCGGCGGGTCAGCGAGCGTTGGGCATCGCCTCGAAGGGCCAGGGGTGGACGGCTTGGGGATCCGTCTGGGGTTGCCTCCCGAGCCTCATGTCCGCGAGTTCCTGCGCGATTCTCCAGGGCGTCCACCCGCGGCGGTTCGTCAGGACGATGACGGTGAGGCGCCGCTCCGGGTACTTCACGATGGCATTGGTGAAGCCGCACGTCTCGCCATGGTGAGACAGGCGTCGGAGGCCCTGGTCGTCATCGACGAACCAGCCAAAGCCATACGTGGATACCGATCCATCGGGAAGAACCGGCGGAGTCCATGCCTGGGATTGAAGGTCCGCGTGAAGGATGCGGTGCTCCTCCTGGGCCACGTCCCACGCGGCGAGGTCATCGATGGATGAGTAGATGCCGCCATCGCCCAGGACAGCGCTGGTGGGGCTCTGGTCCGAGGGGACGAACCCGCTGGGCGCGGGGGCGTAACCCAACGCACGGTGTGGGACGGTGGAGATGCCCTCTTCGTGGGCCACGGTGGTGGCCATACCGGTCGGGAGGAAGACTCGCTCGCGCAGGAATTGGGCGAAGGGCATGCCGCTGACCTGCTGCACGATGAGGGCAAGCAGGGCGTAGCCCGAGTTGCTGTAGCGAACCTGCGTCCCTGGCGGGAAGTAGGTCTGGTCCGTGCGGGCAATCAGCTCCAGCACATCGCGGTCCTTGACCTGGACAGGGTGGGTATCGGGGACAAAGGCCTCGTAATCCCAGACGCCGGATGTGTGCTGGAGGAGGTGGCGCACACGCACCTCGCGCAGCGCTGGCGGGAAGCCCGGGAGGACGTCAACGACGCGATCGTCGAGCCGCAGGCGTTGGTCCTGGACCAGCAACAGGATGGCGGTGGCCGTGAACTGCTTGGACAGGGAGGCGAGTCGGAAGTGGCTCTCGGGCGTGGCCGGCACCGGGGCGAGGAGTTGGGCCTGCCCGTAAGCGCGGCGAAGAACGACGTGCCCATCCTGGACCACGATGACACTGGCGCCCGCTTGTTCCTCGCCCGTGTACTCACTGAACAGGGCATCGACCGCGCCCAAGTCCCACATGGAGGAGGTGCGAGTGCTCACCGCGGTGCTGGCGCATCCGACGGACAAGGTCAGGACACCGACGGCGAACAGCGAGAGGGGGCGGGGACCGAGGGGCATGTCCAGATGATGCGGACTTCCGCCAACTCCCGTCGAGTCCATCCATGCCCCACGCGATTGGCCATACCTGCTTGGATGGGTCAAACCCCCACGTTGTATGGGGACGGCCCGATGGGATTGGAGCCCGCTAATCCCGTTTGAAATGTCTATGCCTGGAGCGCCGGGTAACAAGAGAGTACGGTGCAAGGCAGAGGCTCATGACCATGCGCACCACGTTCATGTTTCCCGGACAAGGCTCCCAGACGAAGGGCATGGGGGGCCCGCTGTTTGACGAGTTCCAAGAGCTTGTGGCCACCGCGGACGACATCCTGGGGTACTCCGTCCGAGAGCTGTGCCTCCAGGACCCTCGGGGCGAGCTGGGGCAGACCCAGTTCACCCAGCCCGCGCTGTATGTCGTCAACGCGATGGGGTGCCTCCACAGGCTGCGCCGGGGCCCAGCCCCGGATGCGCTCATTGGCCACAGCGTGGGGGAGCTCAATGCCCTGCTCGCGGCGGGGGTGTTCTCGTTCGAGACGGGGTTGAGGCTCGCCCAGCAACGGGGGCTGCTCATGAGCCAGGCCCAGGGCGGCGCCATGGCGGCCGTCATGAACGTGCCCGCCGAGGAGCTCCGGCGACTTCTGCGGGACCACGGCCTGGATGGAATCGATCTGGCCAACTTCAACACGCCGGACCAGATCGTGATCTCGGGTCGGTCCGAGGACATCCAACAGGCGCGGGCGATATTCGCGGCGCGCCAGACGCCGTTCGTGCCGCTGAACACCAGCGGGGCGTTCCACTCCCGCTACATGCGGCCGGCGCAGGAGCGCTTCGACGCGCTGCTGGCGGGCGTCGAACTCCTCGCCCCGCGAATCACCGTCATCTCGAACTACACGGCGAGGCCCTATGGCCACGGCGACATTCGCGCCAACCTGGCCCATCAGCTCGCGAACCCGGTGAAGTGGTCCGAGGGGATCGAGTACCTGATGGGACTCGGCGAGATGACGTTCGAGGAGATGGGCGCGGGCAAGACGTTGACTCACATGGTGGCGAAGATCGCCAAGGCCCGGCGCCCCGCGGCCCCGCGGCTCAGCGCGGACGAGAGCGTCCAGCGCTGGAACGCCAAGCATGGCGTGGGCACGAAGGTCCGGTCCCACGTCATCAAGGGCCCCGTCTTGGAGACCAAGACGAAGGCCGTTGTCCTCTTCGGCCACCGCGCTGCTGTCTACCTCCAGGACTACAACGGCTACTTCGCCCTGGACGAACTCACGGTCGTGGCCGAGTCGTAGCAAGCTCGGCGAAGAAGCGCTGGAGCTGGGCGAGGATTCGCTCCTGCGCGGCCGCGTCGACCCCCAGCGGCAGGGCGAGCCGGACACAGTGCCCCAGCCGATTGTTCCGCTGCTTCCCGGCGTGGTGAACCGCGCCGCGGATGCCCGTCTCCACGAAGAGGCGCTGCAGGAGCTGCTCCCTGCCACCAGGGAACGGAGAGGTATCCACGACCACGGCATGCCCCTCGGCGGGACGCAGCAGGGGGACGTCCAGCGCGTCGAGCGCTTGTCCCAGTCGACGCGCGAACGCGAGCTGTTCGTCGAGCAGGCGATCAAGGGACTCCCGCTCGTGGAGCGCGGCACTGGCCAGGCGCAGGACCTCGGGGTCCGCGTCGATGCGGAGCGCTGTCTGCGCGGCCGCCAGCTCGTGCTTCAGGGCTCCATCGCGCGTGGCGATCACCCCTCCCCGAGGCATCGCGAAGTCCTTGCTCAGGCTCATCACGACGTGGTCCGCCAGCTCGAGCGTCGCGGTGACGATTGACCAGACGTCGTCGATTCCGCCCGACGCGCCGTGGCGGTGCAGGAGCATCGCGTTGCGCACCACCCGGGAGGCATCGAGCACGAGCGGCACGCCGTGGGGTTCGAGCAGTGCCCGCAGCCGGCGGACATGGTCCAGGCGCACGGGGTGGCCACCGCTGGCGTTGCTGAGGACCTCCAGGCCGACCATGGCCAGCGTCCCGGGCGACTCGCCGAGGTGGCGCTCCATCGCGACGAGGTCCATCTCTCCACGGAAGAGCCGCGGCTCGTCCGACAGCACGTCCGGTGAGGGGAGTTCGATGACCTCGAATCCGCTCTCGAGCTGGGCGTGCAACGTCGAGAGCCAGGGGATGCTGCCGACGATCCGACGGCGCCCCTCGCGCGCGCTCTTCTCGAAGAGCGCGCGGTAGAAGACCTGCTCCGCATCGCGGCCTTGGCTGAAGGGCAGGAGGTGCTCAAAGGGGAGCCATCTCGCGAGCGAGGTCTCCGCTGGGGGCTCGCACCGTCGCAGCTCGAACGCGCGCCGCGCGCCAGCTCGGGAGCGCACGCTGAACCAGGAGTCCGTGATGAGATCGAGCGGCACCTGCTCGGTCGCGAGCGCGTGGAGGGGCTGGTCCGCCAGCAGTCGCTGTCGGTGCTCTCGCGCGTTCTCCACCGGCTCGCCGAGGCGCGACGCCACCTCCGAGCCCGGGAGTGAGTTGCGCGAGAAGATAGGCCAGTAGTTCAGCACGGTGGCCAGCGGGGCGGCCTTGGGCAGGTAGGCATAGACGGGCTCGCCCTCGACCCCGAACTTGCTCTTGAACTGATGGTTGGAGCGGGCCTGCTCGAAGATCTGCCCGAGGAGGGTCCGGTGCTCCACCTGTTGCTGGAGCCAGGCCCAGCCCTCGGGATCGCGGCGTGGATCCTCCTCGACCGCGAAGGGATACCAGGTGAGGCCCAGGGAGAACGTGTGCGCCCCTTCGCGCCCGAGCCGCTCCATGATCTCGACGATGGCGTACTCCATGTGGCCGAGGGGCGCGCTGGCCGGATCGTAGAACTCCTGATCCATGACGTAGTAGCCGGGCTCGCCTTCGCCGATGACGATGACCGAGCACAGCGTGTTCTCGTCGTAGGTCAGGAACGCTCGGTAGCCGAGCCGCAGCCTGCGCGAGAGCAACTCCTGCATGCAGTCCACCGAGTGTCGGATGACCGTTCCCTTGGCTTCGCTCCAGCGCGCCATCACGTCGCGCATCTGCTGCAGAGGGAGGTCGGCTGACGCGTCGTACTCCTCGACCCTCGCGCCCGCTCGCGCCTTGAACTTCTCGACGAGGTAGCGAAGCTTCCGCATCTTCCGGCCGCCGAGGCTGAAGCCCTGGATCGGAAGGTCCTGCCACTCGCCGAGCGGGAGCAGCTTGGTGTCCGCCGTGTGCGCCCACGCGTGGTAGCGATCCACGAGCAACACCTGGAAGCCGTCACGCTGCGCGTGCTCCTGCAGCTCTGCGTACACGCCCGCGAGGACGGGCAGATACGGTACGAACAGGCGCGCCTCCTCGATGAGGATTCCGCGGGCCAGGTCGTCCCCGGCGCGGTTCAGGAAGAGGTGCGGGTAGAGCGCCGCTTCGTACGCCACGGCCAGGCCGTTGCGCTCCAGCCGCTCCACCTGCTGGCGCACGGACGGGTGTCGGTCCAGTTCGCCCACGTGGAGCAGGCGAGGCTCCGGCCGGGCGGTCTCCTTCGCCTTCTCTTGCTCCTTCGCCTTCCCGGGGAGCGCGGGCTTCACGCCGGTCCGGCCGGCGCGTCGCACCAGCTCATCGAGCCCGATCTTCCCCTGCCGGAAGAGTTGCTCGGGGGACTCGCCTTGTGGCTCGGCGGCGCGCGGCGGCGGAGCCTCTTGTTCTTTCGGCCGTGCCGGTTCCGCCTCGCCAAAGACCCGTGCAACATCGTCGCGGCGCGACGTCCACAGGTAGTCCGCCAACGCGCGGACCGACCCGTGATCGAAGAGGAGCGTCTTCGGGAGTCCTCGGAAGAGGTCCTCCAGGCGCCGCGTCACCTCGAGCGCGACGATCGAGTCGAGGCCGAAGCGACCGAGTTCCGAGTCGTGTCCGAGCCGCTGCGGCTCGACTTGCAACGACGCACAGACGGTGGTGTGCACGTGCGCGAGGAGCCGGCCTCGGAGCCCCTCGTCAGCGCCCCGCGCTGGAGTGGCTTCGCGTGGCTGGCGGCGCGGCTTGGGTTCAGCGAACGCCGCGGACAGTCGCTCCGGATCGCCATGGAGCACCAGCACCGAGGGCCCCTCGGTCGAGAGCGCCTCGTAGAAGCTCCGGAGGCCCGTTCCGGTCGGCATCGGGGTGAGGCCAATGGTGCGCTCGAGCACCGCTCGATGGGCCGCGTCGATGGTCATGCCGCCCTCGGCCCACAGAGGCCAAGCGAGCGACAGGGTGCGGCCCGAGCGGCGGCCGTCCGACACCCGGGCATTGCGGTGCTCCGCGAAGCCGTCGAGGAAGGCGTTGGCCATCGCATAGTCGGCCTGCCCTGCGTTGCCGAGGACTCCGGCCGCCGAGGAGAACAGCACGAAGAAGTCGAGGGCCAGGTCCTTCGTCGCCTCGTCGAGGTTGACGGCTCCGGCGACCTTGGGGCGCAGGACCTCCCGCGCTTGCTCGGGCGTCTTGCTCGGCAGGTACGCGTCGCGGAGGACGCCGGCGGCGTGGATGACTCCGCTCAGCGGCCCATGCTCGGCCTGGACCGCGCGCACGAGCGCCACCACGTCCTCTTTCTTCGCGACGTCTGCGTTTCGGTAGTGCACCCGCGCCCCGAGCGCTTGGAGCACCTGACGCCGCTCCTCGGTCAGCGGCCGGTGGCCGACCAGGATGATGGTCGCCTCGGACACGAGCCGGGCGATCTCCCGCGCGAAGAGCAACCCGAGCGCGCCGACGCCACCGGTCACGAGGTACACGCCCCCGACCTTCCAGGGCACCGGCGGCTCCGCGGCGAAGTCGAGCGCCTCGGAGGTCGCGATGAACCGTCGGCCCGCTTCGTAGCGAACGTGGAACGCGTCCAGCCAGCGCTGGTTGTCCCGGAGCTTCTGCGTCATCCCCGAGGGCGACTCCGCGGCGTCGACCTCGATGAGCTGACCTATGCAGTCCGGATTCTCCTGCGCGAGTGTCCGGACCAGCCCCACGAGTCCGCGATAGAGCGCGCGCTCCTCACGAGGGACCACGAACTGGAAGAGGGCCGCGCCGCCCTGGGTCTCTCTCAGTCCTCGCTTCACCGTTTCCAGGGCTTGGAGCGCGATCCGCTCGAAGTTCGGGGCGGGCTCGTCGATGGGGGGCGTGGCGTGCTCGCAGCGCGTGAACAGTCCGCTGCGCTCGAGTTCCACGCGATGATCGGCGCCGAAGCCGAACAGCACCACCTGATGCGAGTCGAAGGACGCCGGCTCCGCGCCACCGGACGCAGTAGCGCGGCTCACCTCGCGCCACTGCTCGCGGTAGAGGCGGGCCCGCTCCTTGCGGCGGCTTGGGTCGCGCAGGGCGCGGATGCCGAACCCCTCGAAGCGCACGCAGACGTTGCCCGAGGCGTCACAGAGATCCACATCGAATTCGTGGGCCTGGGCGCGGACTGTCCCGGCGCTCGGGCGCACAATCGCCCAGGCGTCCGTGGGGCAGGGCGCGTGGAACGTCACCTGACGGATCGAGAAGGGGAGGTGAAGCTCCTCGCCCTCTCCCGCGAGGGCGAGCACCGACTGGAGCGTCGCGTCGAGGAGGGCGACCTGCCGATCTCGCTCGCGCGTGGCGGGCGACCTGAGCTTCGCGGCGGCGAAGGACTCGCCGATGGAGACGCTCTGGATCGCACGCAGGCGCGGGCCGTACTGGATTCCGAGGTGGGCGAAGCGCTCGTAGAGGTTCGCTCCGTCCAGCGTCGTTCGCGCCCTCCGAGACAGGTCCGCGACGTCGTGCGCGTCGGGACGCGCCGCGGCTTCGAGACGCGCCTGACCTTGGCAGTGGCTGATGCGCTCGCGCCGGGCTTCGGAAGTGGCCTCGAACTCGAAGGCTCCGTTGGCTCCCGGGCGCAGGGACAGCCGCACCTGACGCGCTTGGTCCTCGCGCTGCGCGGCCGCGGGCCATGCGACCTCCAGCAGCCGCACCACCGAGGGGGACGTCGCGTGCTCCGACATCGCCTCCCTCGCCATCTCGAGGAACACCACGCCGGGCAGGATTCCCTGGCCCCGCACGACATGGTCGGAGAAGAGCGGGTCGTCCTTCGGGAACACCTCCTGGACTCCGAGCGTGTCGCTCCTGGCGCGCTCGCCCTCGCGACCGGGCTTCCAGTACCGCTCCTTCGCGAAGGGATACGTCGGGAGGCTGATGCGTCGGGGAACGCCCCCCTCGTAGAGGGCGCGCCAGTCGAAGGTCATCCCTCGTCCCCAGAGCGCGAGGAGCTTGTGATGTCTTCCGCTCCGGACCCAGGCGCGCGCCAGGGCCGCCAGCGCCTCGTCTTCTTCGGGGGGCGTGCGCTCGGTCTCGGCTCGACTCCGGATCACTCCCTCGGCCCGTCCGCCATGGTCGATGAATGCTTGGAGCTTCTCCTTCAGCTCCGTCCAGGACGCGGCGGTCATGGCGAGCCGCTCCTCGTGGTGCTCACGCCCGACCTGGAGCGTGAACGCCAGCGCCGCGAGGTCGACGGACTCCTCCGGTGCCCGCGACACGAAGTCGAGCAGTTGCCGCGCGGTGGCGACCAGCTCGGCCTCTTGCTTCGCGGACAGCAGGACGATGTGCGGAGGGACAGCTCGGGTCTCGGGTGGCGGTGAGGACTCGCCCACGTACTCCTCGACGATGAGGTGGGCATTCGCTCCGCCTGCGCCGAATGAGGACACGCCGGCGATGCGAGGGCACTCGATTCTTTGGCCTCCCACCTCGACGACCGGCCGCTCCCACGCCTCGAGGACGTGCTGAACCTTGAACGGCGTCCGAGCGAAGTCGATTCGAGGGTTGAGCTGCTCGGCGTGCAGCGTTGGCGCGAGCTGGCGGTGCTTCATCTGCAGGAGGACCTTGATCAGCCCCACGATTCCCGCCGCGCTCTCGGCGTGCCCGAGGTTCGACTTGACGGAGCCGATCGCGCAGAACTGCGACGGCGCCGTACCCGCATTCTCGTCCGAGCTCGCGAACGCGCGGCTGAGCGCGGCCACCTCGATCGGATCGCCCAGCGACGTCCCGGTCCCGTGCGCCTCGATGTAGCTGACGTGCCGTGGGTTGACCCCTCCGCGTCGCAGCGCGGCTTCGAGCACCTCGGCTTGCGCCTTCGGGTTCGGGACGGTGTAGCCATTCGTCCGGCCCCCCGCGTTGATCATCGTGCTTCGAATGACGCCATGAATCGAGTCACCGTCGGCGAGCGCGCGATCGAGTGGCTTGAGCAGGACCGCTCCCACCGCTTCGGCGTCGACAAAGCCATCCGCGCCCTCGCCGAACGTCTGACAGCGCCCGAGTGGCGACAACATCCCCGCCTGACTCAGGCCATGGAAGTGGAGCGGATGGAGGATGAGGTTCACGCCGCCCGCGATGGCGCATTCGCTCGTCCCGGCGCGGAGGCTCTCGACAGCCAGATGGAGCGCGGTCAGCGATGAGGAACACGCGGTGTCCACCGCGAGGCTCGGTCCTCGGAGATCGAGGGCGAAGGACACGCGGTTGGCGACCGACCAGTGTGCCGGTTGCGCGGAGTAGGTGTCGTTCATCACGCCCACGAACACGCCGACCTGGCGGGTCGATGAGAGCGTCCAGGGCGTGTAGCCCGCATCCTCGAGCGCCCGATACGCCTCCTGGAGGAAGAGCCGCTCCTGAGGATTCATCCGCTCCGCCTCGCGGGGCGCGATCTCGAAGAACAGCGGATCGAACGCATCCACGTCGGAGAGGAAGCCGCCCCACCTGCTGGTGATGGAGGGAGGCTGCGCCTGCCAGCGCCAGCGCTCCGCGGGAATCTCCGTCACGCTGTTCACGCCGGCGCGGAGGTTGTCCCAGAACGCGCCGACGGTGTTGGCCCCTGGGAAGCGGCCACTCATTCCGATGATGGCGATCTCCTGGCCCCCTCTCTCCACGACTGGCGCGGCTCGATCCATTCGTGGAGGCCCGCGACGCCGCCCGACCTGGGGCTGCGGGAGGGGCTCGTCGTTGGCGCTTGGCGCGGACGCTCGCGCGGGCTCTGGCGAGGGCTGCTCTGCACCGAGCAGCTCGGCGAGCCGGTCCGGCTGCGTCGCGAGCAGATGCTCCGCGAGTTCCTCGAGCGTCTGCAGCTCGAAGAAGAGCGTCGTCGTCACGTCTCGGAACGTCTGCGACAGCGCATTGGCCAGCTTCACGACGAGGATCGAGTCAATCCCATAGCTCGCGAACGGCTCCGTGGCGTCGAGCTGGTCGGGTCGCAGATCGAAGACCGAGGCCACCGTGCGCTTCAGGTAGGCGTGGGTCCGCGCACGCAGCGGCTCCGTGCTCTTGGACTGCGCTCGCTCGATGGGGGCGACGGTGGGCGCGGCGGCTTCCACGGGGCGCCGCCGCGAAGTGTGAGCCTGGGCGGGCTCCGGCTGCTGAAGGTAGAGGCCGTCGCTCACGCAGGCGATGACCTGCTGCCCCAGCGCGTGGAGTTCCTCCGCGACGAAGCGCGTGTCGAGGAAGCCCTCCTGGGAGAGGAGCGCGCGCCATGCCTCCGGACGCAACCCCGGGCACCCGTGGATGCGGAGCGGGCTGTCGGTGTGGAGCCACCAGCCCTCCAGCAGGCCGAAGGTGAGGTGGGCGAACAGGCTGTTCTGGCTGATTTCGTTCAGCAGGAGGATGCCACCCCGGCGCAGCAGTGCCTTCGCGTTGCGGAGGGCACGGCGGATGTCGGCCGTGGCGTGGAGGGCGTTGGCGGCCAGAACGACGTCGAACGTGCCCGGCACGAAGCCCTGTGCGGACAGCGGTTGGCTCACGTCGAAGAGGCGCGGTTCCAGGAAGGGCGCCTCGGGGGCGAAGCGCGCCCGCGCCTGCTCCAGGAAGACTCGCGAGACGTCGGAGTACACGTACGTCTCGACGGGCACCCCGCGCTCCTTCAGGCCGGCCAGCACTCCCGCCGTGCATCCACCCGTGCCCGCGCCGATCTCCAGGATTCGGAGCTTGCGACCGGAGCCTCGGGTGAGGGGCGTGAGCGCTTCGAGCATCGCTTCGGCCAGCCGGGCGTTCGCGGCATCGGCCAGGGGCTCTCCCTTGTAGATTCCCTCGACGAGCGCCGTGGAGGCGCCCGGGAAGAGGACGTCCGTGGCCTGGCGTCGTCCCAGCAGGACATCGGGCAGCGCTCGCAGGCACGCGTCCATCAGCGCCACGCGGGCTCGCAGGCTCGGGTCCTCCGCCCACTTCGCGGCGGCGCGCGCCCATCGGTCCCAGCCCGCTCCGGAGCGGGCGTGGCCGTGCTCATCGAGGAGCCGGCACGACTCGGCCCACCACCGCCGGTAGCGAGAGGCGAGCCCCGGAGGCTCGGCGGGGAGCGTTGCACCACAGGCCACGAGTTGGGCAAGCAGCGGCTCGGCGGCGAGCGCATCCATTTCGTCGTGGCGCTGTCCGAGCGCGAGGAGCTCCTGAGGCGCTTGGATGCGGCGGACCTCCGGGAGCGTGGCTCGTGGCTCTCGCGAGGGAGCGGCTCCCGCCCAGGCGCCGTCCCAGAGTGGCGTGAGGGCGAGGCGGCCGGTGGACTTGAGGATCGCGACCCGCGCGAGCCCTGTCGCGAGCGCCGCGTCCAGTGCCCGCATGGCTGCGTCGGGCTCGATGGATCCGAAGCCCGCGCTGGCCATCCGCCGCCGGTGCACGTCGTTGCTCACCACGCCCACGCTGCCCCAGTAACCCCAGTCAATCACCCGGACCGGGAAGCGCCCCGCCTGCCCGAGTTGCTGCGCGAAGGCGTCGATGAAGGTGCTCCCGGCCGCGTAGTTGCTCTGGCCAGGGGCCTTGGAGAACGTCTGCATCGAGGAGAAGAAGAGGACGAAGTCGAGCGGCTCGTCCTCGAACACCTGCGCGAGCCTCACGCTGGTCTCGACCTTCGCCGCCAGGGCTCGGCGGAACCGCTCCGTCTCCATCGCGGCGATCGGCCGATCATCGAGCACGATGGCCGAATGGATGACCGCGTGGATGGCGCCGAACTGGCGCTTGATCAACTCACGCGCGCGCTCGAGGTCCGCGCGCTGGGTCGCATCGGCGCGGACGTAGAGCGGCCGTGGCCCGAGGGCACCCAGCGCGTCGAGCTTCGCCTCGATGGTGCGATCCAGCTCACGGCGTCCGATCCAGACCACCTGAGCGGCGTGGTGTTGGATGACGTGCCGGGTGAAGACCTCACCGATACCGCCGGCGCCGCCGATGACCACGTAGACCCCGCCTCGGCGATAGGGCAGCGGTCCCTCGCCCTGCTGTCGCAGGGGGGCGAGCACCTGACGGAACCACTGTCCGTGGCGCAGGGCCCACCCGTCGCCCGATGAGGACGGAGGGAGGCGCCACAGCGCGTCGACCGAGATCGCTTCCTCGGCCGGGAGATCGACGAGGAGCATGCTCCAGTGGGGATGCTCCTTGGCCGCGGAGCCCACGAGCCCGGCGAGGCTCGCGTGCGTCGCGTTCAGTGGCTCATGGGCGCCCACGCGCTGAGCCTGGCGGGTCACGAGGGTGAAGCGCAGCGGGCGCGAGCCGGGCACGTTGCCGATCGCGGCCTGGAGACAGGACAGCAGCGCCATGACGCCGTGCTCCTGCCCCTCGATGAGCCCCTCGCTGGAGGGCGACATCGAGTCCGGCCGGGGAGCGACCCAGACGATGTCCGAGATGGAGGCGTGCTCAGCGAAGGCCGCCGCGAGGCGCTCCCTCCCGGTGTCCAACTCCAGGAAGCGCGCGTCGTGCTGGCGCGAGAGTTCGGCGCGCAAGGAGGCGTCGGCCCCGATGACGAGCAGCGAGCCCTTCGCGGACCGTGGCGCGTCGAGGAATTCCTCCGGACGCAAGGGCTCCCACACCGGCAGGAGGTACTCCAATCCCTCGCCGAGCTGCTGCCCGGAGGCTATCGGCCGCGCCGCGACCTCGTGCATCCGGACACAGACCGCGCCGTCGCCATCACAGATGCTCACGTCGACCGCGAGCGCGTGCTCGGTCCGGCGGACGACGTGCACCCAGGCCTCTGCTGGACACGGGGCGTGGACGTCGACCGCCCGAGCCGAGAAGGGGAGATACGGGCGCCCCTCGTCGAGCACGAACACCATGGCCGCCTGCAATGCCGCATCCATGAGGCCCGGGTGCAGCACCCAGTCCGCGGACTCCGAGTCGCGGTTCTCCGGCGCCAGCACGAGCCGGGCGAGCACCTCGTTGCCGTCGCGGTAGATCGTCTGGAGCCCGCGGTGGCTTGGGCCATAGCCCACGCCGAGCCGCTCGAAGGCGTCGTAGTAGGCTTGGCCCGTCCAGCGCTCCATTGTGTCGAGCCGCGCCTGCCATGCGCGCACGTCGAGGGCGGGAGGCGGACGCGCCGCACCCCAGCGCACCTTGCCTTGGCAGTGAACGCGCGGGGCCTCCATGCCGGCGGGCGTGGTGTACGCCTCGAAGGCGACCCCACTGTCGCCCTGCGCGTCCTCGACGAACTCGACGTGGAGCTCGACGTCGGCGGTGCGCTCCTCCGGGACGACCAGCGGGTGGCTCCACACGACGTCGCGCAGTTCGACGGGAGTGTCCTTGCCCTGGCCGCCACGCGACGAGAACCGGAGGCCCGCCCTCGCGAGCTCCAGGTAGGCGACGCCCGGCAGGACGCGCTGTCCCCCGACGCGGTGGTCATCGAGGAAAGGCTCGGTGCCGTCGAACCGGGACGTGAAGCGCTGTGCCTCGAGGTCGGAGGTGTTCTCGTGCAGCAGCGGGTGCAGCACCGAGCGGCCACCTCGAGACGCCGCACGCGGCGGCGCGAGCCAGTGGCGCTCCCTCGCGAACGGATAGCCCGGCAGGCGGACGCGCCGAGGCGTATTCCCGCGATACAGCCGTGCCCAGTCGATGTCGAAGCCATGGACCCACAGCTCGAGCAGCTTGTCGTGTTGGTCCTTCGCCAACCACCGGTCGACGACGTGCTGGACATCCTCGTCGGCGAACAGCGCGTGCAGTTGCCGGTGCGACCGGACCTGCCCGCGGAACACGCCTCCGCCGCCAGCGCCGGTGCTCACGGATCGCAGCTTCGCCAGCAGCTCGGGGAGATCTCCAGCGATGATCCCGAGTCGCTCGTTCATCGCCTGCCGGCCCACCTGCAGGGTGTAGGCGACGTCCGCGATCGGCTGCGGCTCCCGGATGAGCGCGTCGTGGAGGTTTCGCGCGCTCTCGGCGAGTCGGTCCGCGTCTCGCGCCGACAGCACGACGAGGTATGGCCCCGCCACGTCGGCTTCGTGCTTCGCGCTCGGGACGTACTCCTCGACGATGACGTGCGCGTTGACGCCGCCCACGCCGAACGAGCTCACGCCTCCCACCCGCGTTCCCTCCCGTGGCGCCTGCCACGGGGTCCGAGTGGTCGCGATGCGGAACGGGCTGCCCCGCAGGTCGATGTAGGGATTGACCTCGCCGCAGTGCAGGCTCTCGACGAGGGTCCGATGTTCGAGCTGGAGGACGACCTTCATCAGTCCGGCCACGCCCGCCGCTGTCTCCAGGTGGCCGATGTTGGTCTTGATCGAACCCAGGGCACAGTGCGGCTCGGCGGCGTCCGTCGCGCCGGGCGTCCGCTCGCGCAACGTGGCGAATGCACGCCTGAGCCCCTCGACCTCGATCGGATCCCCGAGCGGGGTTCCGGTGCCATGCGCCTCGATGTAACCCACCCGGCGCGGGTCGACGCCAGCACGGGTGTACGCCGCCTCGATGAGCGCGGCCTGCGCCAGCGGGTTGGGCGACGTCAACGTGTTGGCCCGCCCGCCGTGGTTGTGGCCGCTGCCACGGAGGAGCGCGCGGATGGTGTCCCCGTCCGCCTCGGCGCGACTCAGGCGCTTCAGGACGAGGATGCCGATGCCTTCGCCCCGGCTGTAGCCGTTGGCCTGGCCCGAGAAGGTCTTGCATCGCCCGTCGTCACAGATCATCCGCGCCTTGCTGAGGCTGATCTGCGTCGCGGGATCCACGAGGACGTTCACGCCTCCGGCGATGGCGACGTCGCTCGCGCCGCTGCGCAGGGCCTCCATGGCCCGGTGGATGGCGACCAGGGACGAAGAGCAGGCGGTCTCCACGGGCTCGCTCGGGCCGTGCAGATCCAGGAAGTAGCTCAGGCGGTTGGGGCCCACTGACGGGAGGGTGGCTCCGCCGTTGAAGCCCTCGATGGGTATCCCCGCGGCGGTCGCGCGCTTGTCGTAGCCGCTGGCCCACATGCCGATGAAGAGCGCCGTCGCGCTGCCGGCGAGAGCGCCGGGGGAGTGGCCAGCATCCTCCAGCGCCCACCAGACGTGCTGCATCAGCAGGCGCTGCTGCGGGTCCATCGCCTCGGCCTCCTTGGGGGAGATGCCGAAGAAGAGCGGGTCGAACTCGTCAATCCCGTCGATGAAGCCGCCCCACTTCGCGCGCGTTCGATCGCCCGTGTCGGGGTCTCCGTAGATCGCGCGCCAGTCCCAGCGGCTGGCCGGGACCTCGGTGATGCAGTCCCGCCCTTGGAGCAGGTTGTCCCAGAGCTCGGTGAGGGTGCGAGCGCCCGGGAAGCGGCCGCTCATCCCGACGATGGCGATGGGCTCGTCCGACTCGGGGGGACGTACCGCGCGCGGCGCGGGGGCGGGCGCGGCCTCGACGTTCGGCGCGTGCGCTGGTGGGAGCAAGGAGGGCACCGGATTCGAGCGGGTGAAGACCTCCGGGTGCTCGCGCAGCAGCGCCTCGGCGAGGTCGCCGATGGTGGGGTGCTGGAAGAGGAGGGTGGGAACCAGCGACAGCCCCAGCTCCGCGTTCAGGGCGTTCGTGAGTTCGGTCAGCAAGATGGAGTCGAACCCGTACTCGCCCAACTCCCGGGATGGGTCGAGGTCGTCCTCGGAGAGCCTGGCCAGCGCGGCGACCCGACTCGTGACGAGCCGCCGGACGGTCGCCAGCGAGGGCGCGGCGGAGTTGGCACCGGTGCGCGCGGCGGGCTTGGGTTGCGAAGGCTCCGGCGATCGCGCTTCCTGGCGCACGGCCCGCTCGAGTTCTTCGGCGGGGCCGTGCATGACCACGACGTGGCCGTCACCCAGCGAGAGCGCCTGGTAGAACGCCTGGACTCCGGCCGCCGATGGCATCGGCGTGAGCCCTCCGCTCTGTCGCAGGCGGTGCAGTCCCGCCGCGTCGAGCCGCATGCCACCGTCGCGCCAGTACGGCCACGCCACCGAGAGCGTGTGCCCTCGGCGCTCGCCGTTCAGGACGCGCGCGTTTCGGGCCTCCGCGAAGGCATCCATGAAGGCGTTGGCGACCGCGTAGTCGGCCTGGCCTGGGTTGCCGAACGTCCCCGCCACCGACGAGAAGAGGGCGAAGAAGTCGAGGTCCAGCTCGCGCGTCGCCCGGTCCAGGTGCAGCGTCCCCTGGACCTTCGGGAGCAGCGCCGCGGTCAGCTCCGCTCGGGTCTTGCGGTGCAGCGAGCTGTCTCGGAGGACGCCCGCGGCGTGGATGATTCCCTCGAGGTGGCCGTGCCTCTCCACGAGTGAGCTGATCAGGGCCTCGACCTCGTGGGCGTCGCCGAGATCGACCTGGCGATACTCGACCTTCGCCCCGCGTTCGCGCAGCGCTTCCATCCGCCGCTGCTGCGAGTCACTCACGGGTGAGCGGCCCGCCAGCACGATCGTGACGGGTGCCACGCGGCTCGCGATCTCCTCGGCGAAGATGGACCCCAGACCTCCTGCGCCGCCGGTGACCAGATAGGTTCCGCCGACCTTCCACGGCGGCGTGGCTCGGTCCTCGGAGAGCTCCGCACGGACGTACTCGGCGGCCTGCCGCTCTCCGTGGCGGAAGCGGACGTGGACGAGGGCGCGATGAGCCCGCGCCTCGATGAGCTGGTTCGCCCAGGCAGTGCTGCTTGCGTCCACTTCGACGAACTGAACGTGGAGCGCCGGTGCCTCCTTCCTCGCGGTCAGCAGCAGCCCGGAGAGGCCATGCCAGGGCCGGTGCTCGGGGCCGGGTGGCAGCGCGAGCTGCGCGAAGAGCTCTCCTCGGGTGGACGCTCCCGTGAGCGCTTGGATGCGTTCAAGCAACTCAGCCGCGCGCGCTGGGAACTCGCGCGCGAGCTGCTCCTCCCCGCCGCCCGTGGGCAGCCAGAGGAACGTGGCCCCAGAGAGTGTCGCGGCCAACTTGCGCTTCGTCTCGCCGTCGGGCTCGGGCGCGATCACCAGGTGGTGCGCCGGCGTCCCCTCCCACGCCTTCGATGCATTCGCGGCCCACCGCCGCTGGAACAGCCGCACTTCGCCCGAACCCACTGGCGTGGGATCCACGTCCGCGCGCTCGCGGAGCGACAGGCCGCGCAGCCGGACGCGGACCTGCCCCTGGTCGTCGCAGACATCGATGTCGAGCTCTCGCGTCGAGGGCGCGGCGCCGCGCACGTTCCGCACGTGCGCCCATCCCGCCAGGGGGCTGGGCCCCAGGACCTCCAGGGAGCGCAGCGCGAACGGGAGGTAGCTCCGCGCATCCTCGCCAGCGTCGAGCGCGATCATCGCCTGCAGCGCCGCATCCATGACGCTCGGGTGGAGGACGAAGGACTTCGCCTCGGGCTGGAGTTCCGGGGGGAGTTCCAGCCTCGCGAGCACCTCGCCGTTGCCACGCTGGACGTGGCGGAGCGCGCGGTGCGCCGGGCCCAGGTGGACGCCGCGACGCTCGAGCGCCGCATAGCAGGACTCCGGTGCCACCACGTTCGCGGAGGTTCGGTGGCGCACGGCTTCGACGTCCATGCGCGCCGGCTCCAGTTCCACGGCGTACCAGGCGGTCCCCCGATGGTACGGAGCGCTGCCCGTGTCGTTCGCGGGAGCCACGGTGTAGGCGGCCTCGTTCGCGGCGCCGCTCACCAACTCGATGCGCACGTCGAGCGGAGGCGCTGTCCCCATCTGGAGTGGGCGCGCCCACACCAACTGCGTGAGCCGCATCGCCACGAAACGGTCGGCCTCGCCGAAGGCGGCCGTCGCCGCTGCTCGGGCCATTTCGAGGTACGCCACCGCGGGGAGGGTGCGCTCGCCCGCGACGCGGTGGTCGCGGAGGAAGGGCTCCTGTCCCGAGAACGCGGCGCGGAAGGAGGTCCCGCGCAGCGTCGAGGTGTTCCGGTGGACGAGCGGGTGGAGGCGTCCACCAGCGGAAGGCGCGGGCCGTTCGAGCCAGTGCCGCTGTCGCCGGAAGGGGGTCGGCGGAAGCGCGATGGCGGGCGCGTGAGGCACCGCGTTCGCGTAGCTCAGGTCGACGCCTCGCTCGTAGAGCGCGGCGAGTGACGTCAGGGCGACCTCGAGCCCACCGCCCGGTTGGAGGCTCGGAATCCGCTCACCGTCCGGCCACTCTCCACGAGCGCCGGGCAGTCCCACCTCGACGAAGCCATCCACCCCGCTCTCCACCAGGGTGCGGAGCGCATCGGCCGCGCGGGCGGGCGCCGTGGCTCGCGACGTCCAGTATTCGGCGCGCGTGACTTCGTCGCCGCTCTGGATCCCCGACACCGTGGACACGAGCGGGATGCGCGGCGGACGCAAGGTCGTGCTGCGGTTCGCCTGGCCCGTGACGAGGCGCATGGCCGTGGCGGCGTTCATCACCCCCGCGGCCACCGCTGCGGCGTACTCGCCGATGCCGCACCCGGCGACCGCGCTCGGCTTCACCCCGTAGTGGGCCCACTGCGCGACCAGGGCGCATTGCCACGCGAGGAACACCACGCGACGGTTCGGCACCTCGTTGGACCGCGAGCGGAGCCACTCACGAAGCTCCGGGTCCAGGAAGGGATGCTCCAGGACCTTCGCGACGGGCGGACACTCCTCCTCCTTCCCCGAGAAGAGGAACGCGAGGCGGTGGATGGGCTCGGAGGGCGGCCTCGTTTCGGCGAGCGCTCGGCGCCACGCCGCGCGATTGCCGACGACCGCACGCCGCACGCGATGGTGCGCTCGGCGGGTCGCGGCCGTGGCCGCCACCATGGCCTCTGAGACGTCTGCGTCGAGGAAGCGCTCGAACCGCTCGGTCAGCACGGCGAGGGTCTCGGCGTTCGGCGCGGACAGCAGCAGCAGGTGCTCGCCGCGCGCGTCACCTCTTGGCGACGAGGGAGTCGCGGGTGCCTGCTCGAAGATCGCGTGGGCGTTCGTGCCGCCGAAACCGAAGGCGCTCACGCCGGCTCGCCGGAGCCCCGCCCCCGTCCACCGCTCGCGATGCGCCGCCACCTGGAGCGTGGCGGGATCGACGTCGATCTCCGGATTGAGCTGCTCGAAGTTCACCTGACCTGGGATCTCTCCGTGCTGCACGCAGAGCACGGCCTTCATCGCGCCCGCGAGGCCCGCGGCGGCCTCCAGGTGTCCGAGGTTGGCCTTCACCGCCCCGACGCGCAGCGGCTGTGCGCGCTTCCCGGTGCGGAACACCGCGTTCAGCGCGTGCAGTTCAATCGGGTCACCCAGTCGGGTGCCCGTCCCATGGGTCTCGACGTAGCCGATGTCCTCGGGGTTCAGGCCCGCGTCCGCCAGCGCGGCGCGGACAACCGCCTGCTGGGCCACGCCGTTGGGCGCGGTCAGCCCGCTGGTCAGCCCGTCCTGTCCCACCGCGCTTCCTCTCACCACCGCGAGGATGGGATCTCCGTCGCGCTGCGCGTCCTCGAGGCGCTTGAGGAGAATGGCGCACGCGCCTTCGCCGCGACCGAACCCATCGGCCTTCGCGTCGAACGTCTTGCAGCGTCCGTCGGGCGCGAGCATCCCCGCCTGCGAGAGGACCATGCCGGACTCGGGTCCGAGGATCAGGTGGACGCCGCCCGCGAGCGCCATGGAGCACTCGCCTTGGCGGAGGCTTTTGACGGCGAGGTGAAGCGCGACGAGCGACGCCGAGCAGGCCGTGTCGACCGCGAGGCTCGGGCCGCGCCAGTCCATCCAGTAGGAGAGCCGGTTGGCGGCGGTGCTGGCCGAGGTGCCCGTCCCGGTCCACGCCGAGAGCAGGTCTGGATTGGCGAACTGCATCCGCGCGTAGTCGCTGCCGCCGATTCCAACGAACACGCCCACGGGCGCACCCTTGAGCGCGGCCCGGGTGAGGCCCGCGCGCTCGAGCGCCTCGTGGCTCACTTCCATCAGCAGTCGATGCTGCGGGTCGAGGTAGGCCGCCTCGCGCGGAGTGATCTGGAAGAACTCCGGGTCGAAGCGATCGACCCCGTCGATGAAGCCCGCGTGGCGCGGCTGGGGTCGAGCACCCGGCGGCTCGGCGCTCCACCGATCTCCCGGCACCTCGACGATGCCGTCCATCCCTTCGCACAGGGTTCGCCAGTAGGCCTCCGGCGAATCAATGCCCCCCGGCAGGCGGCACGCCATCCCCACGACCGCGACGGCTTGCGGGCCCGCCAGCGCGGGCGGTGGGGCGGCCACCTCCACGGTGGCGCTGGCCAGTGACTCCCAGAGGTGCTTCGAGAGCCGCTCGATCGTCGGGTAGTCGAAGGCCAGCGTCGCCGGCAGTCGCAGCTTCAGCCGGTTCGCCAGCTTCGAGCGCAGCTGCACGGACATCAGCGAATCGAGGCCCGCCTCACCGAAGGGCGCATCGGACGCCAGCGCCGACGGCGCGACCCCGAGGATGCGCGACGCCTCCGTCTTCACCAAGGCGGCGAGCTCTTCCAAATTGCCGGGAGGGGAGCTGTCGAGTCCCGCCGCGGGGGGCGGCGAGGGCTGCTCGCTCCGGGCGCTCCCGAAGGCGTCGATCTGTCCCGCCGCGACCACGGTGTGGGCGCGCCCTTCGGACAGGACGGCCTCGAACTCCCGGAAGCCATCATCGTCCGCGAGCGGCTGCACCCGACTCGAGAACCGCGTCCGGAGATTCATCCCGTCTCCGGCCCACGAGCCCCAGCCGATGCTGAGAACGTCGAGACCTTCTTGGCGCCACTGGTGGGCCAGTGCGTCGAGCGCGGCCGACGCGGCGGAGTACGCGGCCGTACCCGGGACACCGATGAGCGCCGACAGCGACGAGAACAGCACGATCTGTTCGAGGTGAGGCCCCCTCAGGTGATGGATGAGGTTCCGGGCCCCCTGCACCTTGGGCCGCGCCACCCGGTCCAGGCTCGTTGGATCCAGCGTGACGAGCGCTCCGTCCTCGAGCGTGGCCGCGCAGTGGATGACCGTGCGCAGGGGGGGCCAGTCTTGCGCCACCGTCCGGCCCAGCGCGGCCACCGCGGCCTCGTCGCCGACGTCGACGCTCATCGCCTCGACGCGGACACCGCCCGCGCGGAGGTCCGCGATGGCCGCCCGCGCGTGCTCCGAGGGGGACGAGCGCCCACAGAGGATGATGTTGCGAGCCCCTCGCTCCAGCAGGTGGCGAGCCATCCGCAGGCCCAGGCTTCCGAGCCCACCCGTGACCAGGTACGTCCCCGCGCCATCTGCGGCGAACCCCGGCGCATCGGCCTGGACATCGAGGACCACCTTGCCCACGTGCCGACCCTGGCCAAGCACATGGAGTGCCCGGGCCGCGTCCCGCATCGGGAAGACGCGGGAAGGCAGCGGGCGCAATTCACCCGCCTCGACCGCGCGAACGAGGGCGTCGAACATCGACGCGATCTCCTCCGGGTCGAGCTGCATGAGGTCGAACGCGTGGTACGCGGCGTTCGGGGCGACCGCCGTCACCTGCTCCTGCGTCCAGCGTTCGGTCTTGCCCAACTCGACGAACCGGCCGCCGGGACGGAGCACGGACAAGGAGGCGGGGATCGCGGCGCCCGTGAGCGCGTTGAGGACGACGTCGACTCCACCTTGGGCCGAGAGCGCCTGCGCGAAGGCGACGGAGCGCGAGTCGTGCGGCTCGAGCCCCATCATGCGCAGGACGCCCCACTTCCCCTGGCTCGCGGTCCCGATCGGCTCGGCGCCGAGCATCCGCGCCACCTGCACCGCGGCCATCCCCACGCCTCCGGCCGCCGCGTGGATGAGCACGCGCTCACCGCGCTTCACATGGGCGATGTCCCGGAGCCCGTACCACGCCGTGAGGAAGGCGACGGGCAGCGTGCAGGCCGCGACGGAGGTGAGCCCCGCGGGGCGGCGCGCCGCCCAACGCTCGTCGATAACGACGGTCTGCGAGAACGCGCCCGGCGCCAATGCCATCACCGCGTCACCGACCGAGAACCGCCGGACGCCCTCGCCCACGGCCACGACGGTGCCAGCGCATTCGCAACCCAGCGCGCCGAGGTCCCCGGGAATGCGACCGAGCACGAGCAACGCGTCGCGGAAGTTCAGGCCCGCGGCCTCGACGCGGATCGCGATCTGCCCCGCCGCCGGTGCGGGCACGGGGCGCTCGGTGAAGTGGACGAAGTCCGCCGAGCCCACCTCGCGGGCCACGAGCGCGAAGTCCTTGGGAAGCGGCGGCACCGGAAGGGCAGGGAGGCGCTCCAGGACGGGGCGGAAGACGCCGGCGGCGCGGAGCGCGAGCTGTGCGCCAGACCGTCCGACGACGCCCGCGAGATCCGACAGGTGGGCTGCGTCGCTCACGTCAACGAGGGTGAGCGACAGCTCGGGATGCTCGGTCGCCAGCACGCGCGCCATGCCCCAGACCGCGGCAGAGCCCGGTCGGATCTCCTCGGTTTCATCGAGGGCGATACCTCGCCGGGTCACGAGGGTGAGGTGGTCCGGTCCCTCGCCGCGAAGGGTTGCCTGGATCACATCCACCAGGTGCGCCAGCCCCTCGGCCGAGGGCTCCGCGAGCTCCGGGACCAGGTAGACCAGCCGCTCTCCGCGCAGCGAATCGCGGCGGGCCTCCCGCGCGTTCGGGAACACCGCCTGGACCTCCCGCACGAGCTCCGCATTCGGGCTCATCACCGCGAGCGACCCGGAGGCAGCGGGCCGCTTGGGTGCGGACTCCCACCGGACGGCGTAGCGGAGGCCGAGCTGCTCCGTGGCCCGGGCGCGGGTCTGGATGCCCGACAGCCGCGCGAGCACCCGCCCCTGCGCGTCCGTGACGGTGACCTCACCCTCGCGGCCCACGACGAAGAGTTCGTCGACGGGAGGGGCGAACAGCTCGGCCTCCTCGATGGCCGCGAGCACGCGGGGCCCTTCGCCTCCGCTCGGGGTGAGGCACAGCAGCGGTTGCATCACCGCGTCGAGGATGGCGGGGGCCCAGTGCTTCCCACCGTTCACCCGCGCGAGCAGCGACCGCTCATTGAACCGGAGCTCCGTGAGCCGCCTCAGGGCCGGACCGAAGTCCAGGCCCGCCTCCGCCACGCGCGCATAGAACGCCTCGGGGGCGAGCGCGTGCACGAGGTTCCTCCCTGCGGCCGTGAGGTCGACGGCCGGGGGCTGGCTCCGCTCCGTGGCGAGCTCCGCCTCGACCAGCGTGCGCCACCCCGTGCCGTCCTGCGTGAAGCTCGCGGCCTGGTCGCCTTCGAAGCGGAAGTGGACGGCCGTGCCGGGGTGGATGGGGAGCGGAGACAGGAAGCGGATGTCCCGCAGTCGCGAGGCGCCCGACTGCCAGAGTGCCATCAGGTGATAGGAGGCGGGCACCAGCGCCCGGCCAGACACCCGGTGATCGCGGAGGTCGGCCAGCTCGGCCGCGTCGAGATCGCTGCGGAAGTGGCGAGCGGGTCCCGGAAGTGGAAGCTCCGTCCCGCGATACGCATCCGCGCGCGCGCCGCCGAGCCGCTGCCGACGAGGGAGCCAGAGCGGCCGGCGTTCAAAGACAGCGGTGGGGAGGCGGATGGGCCTGCCACCCGGTGACAAAGCGCCCAGCGCCAGCGTCTTTCCGGCGAGGAAACACTCGCCGGCCGCTTCCCGAATCGAGCGGCGCTCATCCTGATCGCGCTGCATGCTGGGGATGACGCGGATCTCCATGGCATCCGCGAGCGGGGTGAGGACCGCGTGCGGCCCCAGCTCCAGGACGAGGTCCGCGCCGGTGATGTCCAGCTTCCGCAGCGCCGGGGCGAACTGGACGGGCTGCACGAGCTGCGCACCCCAGTAGCGGGGATCCGTCGGCGCGTAGCCGTCCGTCGTGGCGGCGAAGGAGATCGTCGGGGCCTTGAGCGCGAGGGACCGTGCGAAGTCCTCGAGGGGCCCGCGTGCCGCCACCATGGCCGGCGAGTGGAACGCGTGCGCGATGGCGAGTCGCTTGTGCTCGCCCGTGAAGCCCGCCTCGAATCGCGCGAGTGCCTCCAAGGGACCGGAAAGGACGAGCGACTCCGGACCGTTGACCGCGGCGATGGCGAGGCCGCACTCCACCCGCCGCTCGCGAACCGCCTCCTCGGATGCACGGACCGCGAGCATCCCGCCGGTGGGCGGCAGCGCTCCGGTCAGCTCGCCGCGCTTCGCCGCGAGGGCCGCGCCGTGCTCCAGGCTCAGGATGCCGGCCACGTGCGCCGCGGCCAGCTCGCCCAGCGAGTGCCCGAGAACGACATCGGGCCGCAGCCCGAGGTGGGCCCAGAGCGCGGCCAGGCTCGCCTGAAGGGCGAAGAGCGCGGGCTGCTGGGCTCGTGGCTCGGTGAGGGCCGCGGTGTCCTCGATGCAGCGGTACAAGTCGACGCCCGTCACCTCGCGCACGACGGCGGCGCACCGGTCGTAACTCTCACGGTAGGCCGGCTCGGCGTCGTACAGCTGTCGCCCCATTCCGAGCCGCTGACTGCCCTGGCCCGTGAACAGCCAGATGATCCGGCGCGGACCCGACTCGGTCGTCGCCGCCGACCCGCCGCCCGCGCGGATCCGCCGCTCCAGATCGCCCGCGTCATCCGCGACGACGAACGCGCGCTCGCGCAGCGCGGCCCGGCCCCGATTGGCGGTGGTCGCGATGTCGGCGAGCGCGCGCCCACCGGCGGAGTCCGCGTAGCGGCTGCCCAGCGTCGCGAGCGCGGTCCGTGTCTTGGCGCTCCAGGTGACCAGGTGCGGCCCCTGGGCGCTGGGCCCGGGGGCGGGTGGGGTGAAGCCCTCGAGCACCACATGGACGTTGGTGCCGGACAGGCCGAAGTTGTTCACGCCCGCGATGGCGGGCCGCCCCGAGGGCCAGGGCATGCGCCGGGTGACGACCTCCAGCGGTATGGACTGCCAGGGGATCAGCTTGTTGGGCGTCTCGCAGTGGAGGCTCGCCGGGAGCTGACGGTGGTGCAGCGTCAGCGCGGCCTTCAGCAGCGCCGCCAGCCCCGAGACCGACTCCAGGTGACCCAGGTTGGACTTGAGCGAGCCGATCCACAGCGGCTGCGCGCGCTGTCCGGCGAACACCTCTCCCAGTGCCTCCGCCTCGATCGAATCACCGAGCTGCGTCCCCGCGCCGTGGGCCTCCACGTATCCGACTTCGTCGGGGCGGACGCCCGCGCGGGCCAGGGCTCGGCGCACGAGCTGGACCTGGGCGGCCGCGCTCGGGGCGGTCAGGCCGTTGCTTCGGCCATCATGGTTGAGCGCGGAGCCGCGGATCACGGCCAGGACGCGATCTCCATCCCGCCTCGCGTCGGCCAGTCGCTTGAGGACGATTCCCGCGCCGCCCTCGCTCCGCACGTAGCCGTCCGCCGCGTCGGAGAAGCTGCGACAGCGCCCCGTGGGAGAGACCACGCCCGTGCGACACATGTAGACGGTCGGCTCGGGGGCGAGCAGCGCGTTGGCCGCGCCGACGAAGGCGAGTTCACACTCGCCGCGCTGGAGTGACTCGATGGCCAGATGGGCGGCGGCCAGCGAGGACGAGCAGGCCGTGTCGACCGAGAGGCACGGGCCGCGCGTCCCATAGACATACGCCAGACGGCCGGCGGCGATGCTCGGGATGGCTCCCGTCGCCGAGTAGACGTCGAGCGTGCTCGGATCCCCGGAGAAGTAGCCGTGCTGGGCATAGTCGGTGTTGCACAAGCCCACGAACATGCCGACCTGCCGACCCGAGAGCTGATCGACCGGGAGCGCCGCGTCCTCGAACGCCTCCCACGAGAGCTCCAGCAGCATCCGCTGCTGGGGATCCATCGCCTGGGCCTCCACGTCGCTGATCCCGAAGAACGCCGGATCAAAACCGGCGATGTCGTCGAGGAAGCCGCCCGCCAGCGTGTACATCTTCCCCGGTGCCGCCGGGTCGGCGTCGAAGAGCGCGTGGGTGTCCCATCGGTCCTTGGGAACCGTGGTCACCGCGTCGATTCCCTCGGACAGCAGGCGCCACAGCGCCTCGGCGGAATCCACGCCGCCGGGCAACCGGCAGCTCGTCCCGATGATGGCGATGGGCTCGGGGCCCTCCGCCGCTTGGACGGCGACGGGTTCGGCGACGGGCGCCGGTTCGCGGGTCTCGGCCACCTCGCCCTTGAGGAGGTAGGTGACGAGCTGTCCCGGCGTGGTGGCGCGCCACAACAGGGTCGCGGGCACATCCCGGCCGAGGTGCTCGCGGATCTCCGAGGCGAGCGCCACCGCGCTCACCGAGTCGAACCCCAACCTCGAGAACGTGGCGTTCGGGTCGATCTCCTCGGGCTTCGCCGAGACGTGCTTCGCGATCCGCGCGCGGAGCCAGCCCGCCAGGTCGCTCTCGGTCGGGGCGCTGGCCGCCGGGGCGAGCCGCGACCAGGTGCTCACGACCGCGAGCTCTCCCTTTTCGAGCGCGGCCTTGGTGCCGAGGTGTTGCAGCTTGCCGCTGCTCGTCTTGCGGACGGCGTTGTAGCCGACGAGCCAGACGGTCGAGGGCTGGACCTGGAGGCGCTCGGTGAGGGTCTCCCGGATGGCGCCGAACACGTCCTTCCAGTCCTGGCGACGCGCGCGCTCGAGGTCCTTCTCCTTGACCTCGGCCACCACCCCGAGGTGCTCCTGCCCCTCGTGCTCGAACGCGAACGCGGCGAACCGGCCCTGCCTCAAGGCCTCGTGGCATGAGTCGAGCGCCCACACGACGTCCTGCGGGTACACGTTCTGGCCGCGCAGGATGATCATCTCCTTGCGCCGCCCGGTGATGTACAGCTCGTTGTCCTGGATGAAGCCCATGTCCCCTGTCCGCAGGAACTGGCCTTCCTCGGGCGCGCCCGTGATTCGCGCCTCGAACGTCTCGCGGTTCTTCTCGGGGCGGTTCCGGTAGCCGGCCGCCACGTGCGACCCCTGGATCCAGATCTCCCCCACGCGGCTCGACGCGCAAGGCAGGCAGGTCTCCGGGTCGACGATGCGAAGCAGGGAGCCAGGGCAGGGCTGGCCACAGCCGACGACCGTGCGCGTCCCGGGCCGTCCGTCCTCCTCGGGGGGCCGCCACGCCACCACGCCGCGCGTCAGCGCCGCGTCATCCACCACGGCGAAGCGCATCTCCTCGCCGTGGGCCTTGGCCGTGATGAGCAGCGTCGTCTCGGCCATCCCGTAGGACGGATACAAGGCCAGACGGGAGAAGCCGTGTGGCGCGTACAGGCGCGCGAAGCGCTCCAACGTCTCCCGGCGGATTGGCTCGGCGCCGCAGTACGCGACGCGCAGGGATCGGAGGTCGAGCCCCTCCCGCTCCGCCGGTTGCACCCGCTCCGCCGCGTAGTTGTACAGAAAGTTGGGGCCGCCCGTGTGCGTTCCCCGGTAGTGGGTGATGGCGCGCAGCCAGGCCACGGGCTTCAGCAGCAGGTCGCTGGGCTGCATCACCACCGCGTGATGGCCGTTGAAGATGGGGCACAGGAGGCCGTGCACCAGACCATCGTCGTGATGGTTCGGGACCCACACGATGTCGACGCTGTCCGCGCGGAAGTCCCAGCTCCGCTGCATCATCCCGCAGTTCACGAGCACGTTGCGGTGCGTGATCTGCGTGCCTCGAGGAGCGGTGGTCGTCCCCGACGTGTACTGGAGGTGCAGCACCGAGTCCCCACGGTTGTCCACCGCGCGGAAGGCGCCCGCCCAGGACTCGAGGTCTCGCGGCAGCTCGCGGATCGGCGTGCCGACGAAGCGGAAGTCCCCGCCGTTCGTGTCCGCGAACGGCCGCAGGAACTCGAGGACCGACGCCGGCGCCAGCATGACTGCCGGCTTGGCATCCGTGAGGATGTGCTCCAGCCAGGGCACGGACCTCCCCGTTGGACGGCCCGAGGGCGCTGGCGTGGGGACGGCGGGCATCCCGGCGTAGACGCAGCCGAGGAACGCGCAGATGAAGTCGGCGCCGCCGGGATAGGATAGGACCACCGGGGTGCCGGGCTGGCCGAACTGCCGCAGCCACCCTGCAATCGCCTGGGCACGGTGGTGGAGGTCCCGATAGGTCAGCCTCGCCTCCTCGCGCTCGCCGCCTTCGAGGAAGGTGAACACCCGGGTGTCGGGCTCGCGCTCGGCGCGCTGCCGCACCAATGCGTCGAAGCTCTCGTGCTCGAAGTTACGGTCCACGGTTCAACCTCTCGACGGCAATGTCGGTTCGATAGAGCTCGGCGCAGAGTCGGCGGATGACTTCGTGCGGCTCCGCTTGCGCGAGCAAGGTCATGTGATTGGCGGCGTCGACGTCGGCGAGGCCGAGCCCGGGGAGACGCTCGCGCCAGGCCGTCCAAGAGTCGCGTCCGTCGATGGACGCTTCTTCGTCGCGCCACAGGTAGTACGGCGACAGGTCCCCGTAGAAACGCCCGCTCCGGTTCCGGACGTAGTAGCCGCGGACCGTCCCAGCGGACGGCAGCGGCGGCATCGCGTAGCGGCCTGCCTCGAAGGTGGATTGCACCTTGAGCATCTGTTGGATCAGCAGGCGGAGCTGGGTCGGGCTCTGGATCATCCCGCGCTGCTTCGCGAGTTCGGTGATGCGCGTGAGGAAGGCCGACGGCTCCAACCCCGCGTCGAGCGCGTCCCTGTGCACCAGGCACTCTTCGAGCGGCGCCGCGCGATTCCCCGCGCTCGCGTGCAGCGCGAGGTTCGCCGCCTGGAGGATCGCGGTGCGCTCGGAGAACTCCAGTCGCTGGAAGGTCTCGGCATCGAAGGTGTCCAGCATGACGAGCGAGCGGACCTCCTCGCCCATCGCTTGGAGCTGACGGACCACCTCGTACGCGAGCATCCCGCCGAGCGAGTACCCACCGAGATCGTAGGGGCCGTGCGGCTGGACGGACGTGAGCACGTGCACGTAGTACGAGGCCATGGCCTCGATGCCGCGCAGCGGTGCGCGGTCGGTCATCCAGCCGCGCGCCTGGATCCCATAGAAGGGGCGATCGATGGAGGCCGCAAGTCCCCGGTACAGCTCCACGCCACCCAGTCCCGCGTGGATCCAGAACACCGGGCGCCCCTCACTCCGCTCGTTGAGTCGGACGAGCTCGGGGAAACGCCCGCGCGCGGAAGGGGGCCGCGCGGCCTGGTCCCGCAGCACCCGGAGCGGCTCCGCGAAGTCCTGGAGGAGGTCCCCCACCGAGCGATGGTCGGGCGCGCACAGCGCACCGGCGATCGCGACGAGCAACTCCGCCACGCTCCTCATGCGCGTCGGCTCGAACAGGCGCTTGCGGAACACGGAGAAGAGGTGGATGCGCCCGTCGACGCGGAGGACCTGGATGAACCAGGTCGCCAGCGCCTGCCCTTGGGCCAGGTGCTGCTCGTGCGCCCGGAGCGCGTCGACGAAGAGTGAACGAACGCCGGGGCTCTTCGCGCCCTTCGTCCCGGAGTCCACGTCGGCGCTGTCGAGGACGACGTCTCCGGGAGACTGATAGTAGCCCCGCAGGCCATCGATCCCCGCGAGCGGGAGCAGTGCCTCGAGGTCGACGCGCGCATGGCGCAGGCCGTCCATGAGCCTCGCCCTGACGCCGAACAGGTACTCCAGGGTCGAGCCCTCCGTGGGGGGATCGATCGGCAGGAGAAGGACGTTGCTGAACTCTCCGAGCGCGCGGAAGAGCGGCGCGCGGTCGCGCTGGTTGTTGAAGAGTCGCAGGACGGCGCGCTCGTTTCCGAGCCCTTCGGTCAGCACCAGTCCCAGGGCGCCCGCGAAGATCTGGGTGAGGCTCAGCCCATGGGCGGCCGAGAACGCGTCGATCGTCTCCCCGAGCGAGGCGGGCAGTTCGAGGAGGTGTCCGTCTCCGAGCTCAAGCTCATCGGGCGACAGTTCCGCTGCGTCCGCGGCATACGGGAGCCGCATCGCCGCTCCGGCGCCGGGCAGCAGGCGCCGCCAGAACGCGAGGTCCAACTCGGATCGGTCGAGCCCGGAGTCGTGCTGGCGGAGCGCGTATTGCCAGTACTGCTCGGTGGGGCCGCGCTCGGGAAGAGCCCGGCCCGCGAGCAAGGCGTCATAGTCACCGAGGACCTCGTCGAGCAGCAGCGGCGCCGTGAACGCATCGGCCGTGGCGTGATGGGCCACGACGCCCACCACGAAGTCCGGCGAGCGCTCCATGACCCAGAGTTCGAGGGGCGGGCCCTCGCTCACGTCCAAGAGGCGCGAGCGTCGCTCCAGCAGGAATCGGTAAAACCCTTCGAGCGTCTCGGTGGGTGCCCGCCTCGGGCGGAGTGTGGCCTCGGGCGAGACGACCTGCACCCAATCCTTGCCAGCGCGGAGGTAGCGGGTCCGAAGGATGTCGTGGTGGCTCGCGGCCTGCGTGAACGCGCGCTCCAGGAGTTCGAAGTCGAGCGGTCGCCCGGAGACGAGGAAGGCGTGCTGGAGGTTCAGCGCGTACCGGCCGAGGACCTCGGAGTGGTAGAGGCTGCGGCGCTGCTCGCGCGAGGCTGGCGCGATGATCGCCCGCGACGGCAATGCGATGGACAGCCCCGGCGAACCTTCGAGCCGCGAGGCAAGGCCCGCTGCACGAGGCCCGACGGCGAAGACCTGGGAGTCGCTCCGCGCGAGGGCGCTCCCACCCCGGAGGAACTCCGCGATCTCCGAAGCAAGCATGTCCTCGACCGCGCCATCACGCGGCTGGAGCCACGGGAGCGCCATGCCCTGGAGGGCCGGCGCGGCGGGCGCGAGTCGCTCCTCGAGCCAGGAGGGCAGGGTGGGTGACGCCCCCGGCGCAATCGTCCGCGCCACGGGCAGCTCCATCGCGCGGAGATGCTCGGCGAGCCCGCGGATCGTCTTCGCCCGCATGAGCACGTCGGGGGCGAGCTCCGCGCGCAGCCGCTCCTGGATCAACGCCTGCAGCCGCATGCTCAACAGCGAGTCGAACCCCATCGCGCTGAGCGGCAGGTCCGCGTCGATGCTGTCAGGCGGGTAGCCGGTAAGCTCGGACACGAGGGCCGTGAGCGTGTCTTGCAACGGTCGCGTCGGCGGCGGGGGACGCGGTCGGCTCTGTGCCGGTTCGCGGCGGACCTCGCCCCCGTACCAATGCGCCTCACGGGCGAACGGGTAGCCGGGCAGGGAGAGCGGCGGCACGGCGACCACGGCCCCCCGTTTGGGCATCACGCCTCGGCAATAGAGGTCCGCGAGGACGAGCAGGTCCTCTTCGCGGGACGAGGAACCGGAGGCCAGGCTCGGCTGGGTCAGCTCTCCGAGCCGCACCAGCGCGGGGCTCGCGGGCGCTGTCTCGTGCCCACGGAAGAGATGCTCCGCGGGCCGCCCCTCGGCGAGATCCGCCAGTCGCCGCGCGAGCGTCTCGGCGTCGGCGCACACGAAGGCGGCGCGATGCGCGAAGTGGCCCCGCCGGGACAGGAGTGTGCCGGAGAGGCGCCCCAGGTCGATCGAACCGCGCTGCCGCCGCGTCCAGTCCAGCAGGTCCTGACTCCGGCGACGCACGCCTTCCTCGGCGTGGGCCGACAGGGTGATCAGCGCGGGCAGCGTGGGCGCCGTCGTGGTCGCGGTGGCGGGCGCCTCGGACAGGACGAGGTGCGCGTTGGCCCCGGTGGCGCCGAACGAGCTGATGGCCGCGCGGCGCGGGCGCTCCGGGCTGGGGAGCCAGGGGCGCAGCTCCGTGGTGACCTTGAAGGGACCCTCGGCCAGTCGCAGGCTCGGGTGAGGCGCGCTCATGCCCACCGTGGGCGGAATGGCCTGGTGGTGCAGGGACAGGAGGACCTTCACGAGATGCCCCATGCCCGAGGCCTGGAACGCATGCCCGATGTTGCCCTCGACGCTCCCGAGCACGCACTCGCGCCCGGCCTTCATGAGCGGCGCGAACGCTTCGTTGAGCGACTGCACCTCGATGACGTCGCCCACGGGCGAGCCGTTCGCGTTCGCCTCGACCAGGTCGACGGTCGACGGGTCGATGCCGAAGCGCTCCGAGATCCCCGCGTACAGCGCGCGCTGAGCGGCCCCGTTCGGCGAGGCCATCCCGTTCGTCTTGCCGTTGTGGTTGCTGCCCCAGCCGTCAATCACGCCGTAGACGCGATCTCCGTCCTCGAGCGCCTGCCGCAGTGGCTTCAACACCAGGACGGCCACCGCCTCTCCGGGGACCATCCCGTTGGCGCCGGCGTCGAACACCCGGGACTTGCCGTCGGGCGAGAACAGGCGGGCCTGGCACGCAGTCACGATCAGGTTCGGCGTGCTGTACACGAGCGCTCCGCCGGCGAGCGCCACGTCGCAGCTCCCCGAGGCGAGCTGCTCGCACGCGTGGCTCACTGCGACGAGGGACGAAGCGCATCCCGCGTCCAAGGCGAGCACGGGGCCGGTGAGGTCGAGCGTGTAGGCCACCCGCCCGGGGATGCTCGATGAGGTCACCTGGGGCGCGATGCCCGTCAGCTCCCGCAGTCGCAGCCCATAGTCGCCCCCCGCTCCGCAGAAGACCCCCCACCGCTGGCCGCCAATCGCCGTGGGATCAACCCCGGCGTCCTCGATGGCGTTCCAGGACTCCTGGAGGAAGAGCCGCTCCGTCGGGTCGAGGAGCTCCGCCTCCTTCGGGGTGATGCGGAAGAACCCGGGATCGAATCCGGCGATGTCCTGGAGGAATCCTCCGCGACGGACATAGCTCCCGGGCTCGGCGCCGAAGAGCCGGTCGAGGTCCCAGCCACGGTTCGTGGGGAACTCGCCGACCGCGCACTCGCCCCGTTCGAGCAGGCGCCAGAAGTCGTCGATGTTGGCCGCGCCCGGGAATCGGGCGGACATGCCAATCACCGCGATCCGCGCGTCTGCATCCGTGGGCCGGCGCGAGGGCTGGACATGCGGCGTCTCGGTCCGGGCTCCGGCGCCGAGTTCGCTCGCGATCTGGTCGGCCACACTCTGGACGACGTGCCGCGTGCCGAGCAGGTCGAAGTGATTGTCGCCCTCCACGATGGCCGTCCGCATCCCCGGGAGCAGGCGCGTCCAGCCCGCGAGGAACGGCTCCATCGAACCCTTGGCCTGCTGCACCTTCACCAGATAGTCCGGGTTGTAGACGTGCCCGGACGTCGCGGCGGCGGAGCGGGTCCGCACGAGCAGGCTCTGCACGGGCTTGGCCCAGGAGCGCGGCGTGGCGCGGTATCGCCTGAGCGCGCGCAGGTTGGCGAGGTGCGTGCGCGCCATCGACACCAGTCGACCTCGGAGGATCTCGGCTCCGGTCTTCACGCCACGCTGCTCGATGCGCGCGACGAGCTGCCGAACCAGTTCGAGCCCATCGAGCCCGGCGACCTCGTCATGAGTCAGGGCGATCTCGGACCAGCGGATCCGCCCCTCCTCCTTCGCCCGGCGAAACTCCGGGTCGAAGTGCAGCATCGAGATCATCAGGAAGTTGGCATTCATCACCCAGTTGTGGCGCTCGTCGGAGTCCCAGAGCAGCCCGTCGGCGTTGTTCTCGACCAGCGGCGACTCGACGAGAATCAGGCGCTCGACCTGCTTGCCCCGCTCCTGGAGTTGACGGGCCATCTCGTAGGCGACAGTTCCTCCCATCGATGAACCGAACAGGTGATACGGGCCCACCGGGTCGGCCTTCGTCGCGATCTCCACGTAGTACGTGGCGATCTCCGGAATGGAATCGAGAGTCCCCCGGTCGGTGAGGAAGCCCCTCGCCCGGAGCCCCAGCATGCGGAAGCGGTTTCGAGACGCTTCGGCCAGCTTCTCGTAGAGGCCGACGTCGCCTGACATCGGGTGGATGCAGAAGAGCAGGGGGCCATTCCCCTCGAGCTGGAGGGGCACGAGTTCGGGATGCTCGGCGATGACCTCGGCGAGCCGCTCGCGCGGTCCGGACGGCTGGGGCGCGGCGGGCTCGCGCGCACTCGCGGGGAGCGCGCGTTCCGCCAGCAAGTGTCGCGTCAGGTCCTCGACCGTCGGGTGCTCGAACACGAGCGTCTCACGGAGGTCGCGCCCCAGGCTGTCCGACAGGCGGCGCATGAACCGAAGCGCCGTGATGGAGTCCAGGCCGAGTTCGAGGAACGTCGACCGCGAGTCGAGCGGATCCTCCGGGCGCAGCATGAGGATCGACCGGATCTCCGCCAGCAGATGCCGCCGCATCGCGTCCGCGCCGGGGAGCACCGGGGCCGTCGGCGCCGCCGGGACAGCGGGGGCCGAGGCGTCCTCCCTCCGCGGTTGAGCGCCGCGTGGCTCGACCTTCGCCTCGCCGTACCAGAACGAGCGCCGGTCAAAGGGATAGCCCGGGAGCTGGCAGCGGCGCACGGACGGCGGGTGGAGTCGCTCCCAGGGGATCTTGTCGGCCCCTTCCAGCCACAGCGCCGCGATGGTTTCCAGGTCACGCTCGGCGAGCGCCGTGTCCAGGTTCGCGTCCAGTCGCCGCTCGGCGCTCTGCGCGTCGCGGATCCGGAAGGTGGGAGTCCCCGTCAGGTGACTCGCCAGCGCCGAGACGAGGCTCGCCGTGGAGTCCACGACCCGAGCGGCCCGGTAGCGAAGCGGATCCCGTCCCTGTTGGAGCGTCCACGCCACCGCATCGAGCGCTTCGTCACGTCGCGAGAGCCGATCGTGCAGGCGCTCCATCACCTGGGTGAGCTGCTCCTCGGTCCGCGCGGACAGGACGATCAGCTCGGAGCGAGGGGCGCGGTCGGGAGCGGGTGCCGCAGGGGGCTCGCGAACGACGGCGGCCGCGTAGGCGCCCCCAGCTCCGAAGGAGGTGATGAGGGCTGTTCGCGGACGGGAGGTGGAGGTCTTCCACGGCGCGGGCCGGTCAACGAGTCGGAGCGGTGCGTCCTTCGTGGCCAGCTTGGGATCGAGCTGCTCGGGGTTGAACAGCGTGGGCGCGATGCAGCCCTTCTCGAACTGGAGCAGCACCTTGCACAACTGCGAGAACCCGGAAGCGGCTTCGAGGTGTCCGAGGTTCGGCTTCACGCTTCCGAGGAAGGGCTTCTGCGCCCCGGCGTGGCCGAAGAGCTGACTGAGCGCCTCGACCTCCAGCGCATCGCCCAGGGACGAGCCGTTCGCGGCCGACTCCACATAGTCGATCTCGCTGGCCGCGCACCCCGCGCGCGAGAGCGCCCGGTCGATGACTTCGCGCTGCCGGGCGAGGCTCGGCACGCTGTAGCCGTGGGTCAGGCCGCCGTGGTTGAGCGCGCTGCCGGTGATGACGCCACGGATGGAGTCACCATCGGCGAGCGCCTGCTCGAGCGGCTTCAGGAGGATGGCGGCGACGCCCTCCCCAGGAACGAAGCCGTCTCCGTCTTTCGAGAAGCAGCGGACCTGTCCATCCCCGCTCGCCATCCGCATCTGGCACAGGTCGATGAAGTTCCGAGGGTGCAGGTAGAGGTTGACCGCGCCAGCGAAGGCCACCTCACAGTCGCCGCGACGGATGTGCTCGCAGGCTTCATGCAATGCCGTCAGCGACGAGGAGCACATCGTGTCGACGGCGAGGCTCGGGCCCTGAAGATCGAGGCTGTAGGAGACCCGGTTCGCGAACGAGCCGAACGAAGTCAGCGGCAGTCGCGCGCTCTCGAGGTCGTCGGTCAGGTGCGTGTGGAGCGCGAAGCCGGACTTCGTCACTCCGACGAAGACTCCGACGTTCCCCGCATGCTTCCGCCGCAGCGTGCTCCGTGAGTACCCACTGTCCTCCAGGGCATGCCAGCAGCACATCAGCATCAGGCGTTCATGCGGATCGATGTCGCGGGCACTGCTCGGAGAGATCCCAAAGAAGAGGGGATCGAAGCTGCTGAAGTCCTCCAGGAACGCTCCGTGCTTCAGGTAGCTCTTGACGGTCCGGAGCGCGCGATCGCGCGAGGGCTCGTAGAACCCGTCCAGCGACCATCGCTCGGGAGGAACGGTCTGGATGTGGCACGCGCCATCCACGAGGGTGCGCCACAGTTCGTCGGGTGTCGCACCCCCTGGGAAGCGCGCCGACACGCCGATGATTGCGATGTCGTCGCGGGCTCTGGCGGGGGCGCGGACCGGGGCCGCCGGTCGCTCTTGGACCTGCTCCGCGATGCCGCCTCCCGTCCACGTGATGCACTCCTCGGCACGTGTGGAAGCCAGGTGCGCGGCGATCGCCGTGAGGCTTTGATGTTCGTAGAAGAGCGTTCTCGGCAGACCGCCGAAGGCGGCCGCGAGCCGGTTCATGATCTCGCCGATGACGATCGAGTCGATGCCGTACCCGTCCAGCGGCTCCTCGGTGTCCAGTCGGGCTGGGTCGAGCTGGATGACGTCCGCGACGAGCGAGCGAACCCGGTCCAGGACGCGGCCTCGGAGGTCTTTCTCACGCGTGGCGGACGCGGGCGCGCTCTCCCTCTCCGCGATGGGTGCCGGAGCGGTCTTCATCCCGGTGGCGAGCCGTGCCTCCACGACGGCGCGGTACCCGTGGACCACGCACGCGTAGGTCACCCGTGCGCGCAGGAGCTCGACGAGCGCGTGGATCCCCTCCGCCGCGGGCATGGCGACGACTCCAAGCTCCGACCGCAGCCGTGCCTCGTGTGAGGCGTCGAGCTTCATGCCGCCGTCTTTCCAGAGCGGCCAGCCGACCGAGAGCGTGTGTCCCGCCCGCGCTCCGGATGCCACCCGCTGGTTTCGCAGCTCGGCGAAGCCGTCCAGGAACGCGTTGGCCATCGCGTAGTCGGCCTGTCCCACGTTCCCCAACGCGCCTGCTCCGGACGAGAACAGGATGAAGAAGTCGAGGTCGAGATCGCGCGTCGCCTCATCGAGGGCCACGACCCCCGACACCTTGGCCGCGAACACCGAGTCCAAGTCCTCTCGGCGCTTGTTCCGGACGAGGCTGTCGCGCGTCACTCCCGCGCAGTGGAAGACGCCGTGGAGCCCGCCATGTTCCTGGGTCGCGAGCTGGACGAGACGGCGAACGTCGCCTGGGTGGGAGACATCGCATCGCTCGTAGCGGAGCGTCACGCCGGGCGCGCTGAGTCCATCCAATATGTGCTGAAGCTCGGGCCCGGGCTGGGAGCGGCCCGCGAGCAGCAGGGTGACCTTGCGAGTGGACCGCGCGACTGCCTGGGCGACGAGCCGGCCGATTCCTCCCGCGCCCCCTGTGATGAGGTAGACGCCGCCTTCCTTGAACGGAGTACCGACGGAAGGGGGCGCCACCTTCGCGGGGGCCCAGTCCGCTCCTTCCGCGCGGCCCGCGCGCCAGCGGATCTGAGTGGTCGCGTACGCCCTGGCCTCGACGAGCTTTGCTCGCACCTCGGCCGGTGAAGCCTCCGAGGGGACGCGGACAATCTGTGCCCGGAACCTCGGATCCTCCTGGGCGGCCGTCTGCAGGAGCGCACCGACTCCCGCGGTGAGCTCGGACTCGGGCGTCGCTCGGATGACGAGTTGCACCAGGACGGGTTGCTCGCGCGGCCCGGCGAGGAGGGCCTGGGTCTGCGTGAGACCCTGCGCCGCGAGGTCGCGGAAATGTTCGGCCGGGTTCACCGCCGACGAAGACAGACGCGAGACGTGAAGGCGCGGACCGCTCGCTCCGGCTGCGACGTCGAAGTCCCCGGGGAAGTCACACAGCAGCGCGTGCTGCTCCACGTCTCCTGGTGTGGACGAAGAGCCCGCGGGGACCCAGCTCCGCTCGAAGCACATCGTCTCGGCGCGCGGCGAGGGCTCTGCGGTCCGCGAGGCCGGCGACACCGGCATGTCGACCCAGCACCGCTCCTTCGCGAAGGCATAGGTCGGGAGGCGGATGCGCGTGGGGGAGCGACCTCGGAAGACCTGCGTCCAGTCAATGGTCTCACCCGCCACATACGCCTGCGCGATCTCTACGCCTGCGCCCCCGCTGGCGGATGGACTCCGATTCGGCCGCGAGCCCTTCGCGCGCCCGCGATGGCATCCCTGCGGTACGTCGCCCGCGGTGAGCGCGCCGAGGATCCGCTCCAACTCGGAGAGGTCGCGCGCCATGAACGCCAGTCGCTCGCTCAGGTGCGTCCGGCCCGCGAGCGAGAAGGCCACATCCTCGAGGCGTGGTCGGGGACTGGCTTCCTCCCGACCCTCCGTGAGGAAGCTCCGCAGATTCTGGACGGCCGCCTGGAGCGACTCGGGAGTCTTGGCGGAGAGCACGATTGGCAGAGGCTCAGTGGCCCGCTCCGGGCGTCCGGCGGGTGATGTCTCGGGCCACTCGTCGACGACGAGGTGGACATTCGTCCCCGTGGCGCCGAAGGCGTTGATCGCCGCCCGTCGCGGAGTGCCCGCCGGCACCTCCCAGCTCCGCAGCGCCGTGTTGACGTAGAAGGGACTGTCGGCGAGCTCAATCTGCGAGTTGAGGGTCTCGAAGTTCAGCGTGGGTGGGAGCTGGCGGTGTCGGAGCGCGCCCAACACCTTGATCAGCGCGACGACGCCGGCGCCAAAGAATGCGTGCCCGATGTTGGTCTTGACCGAGCCCAGCGCGCAGTAGCCGCGCGCCTGGGTGAACTGACGGAAGGACTGGGTCAGGGCCCGCACTTCGATCGGGTCCCCGAGCTTCGTCCCGGTGCCGTGGGCCTCCACCAGGCTGATGGTCTCTGGGTGGATGCGGAAGCGGCGATACACCTGCTCTTGCAACTGGCTCTGCGACTTCGCGCTCGGCGCGGCGAAGCCGTGGGTCTTGCCGTCCTGGTTGATCCCCCACCCACGGATGACCCCGTGGATGCGGTCTCCATCGGCCATGGCTTGGCGGAGCGGCTTGAGGACGACGGACGCGACGGCTTCTCCCATCACGGTGCCGTTCGCGCGCTCATCGAACGTGTAACAGGTGTCGTCCGGTGAATAGAGCAGCGACTGGCTGGAGGAGATCAGCATGTTCGGCGTCGTGTAGATGCCTCCGCCGCCCGCGATCGCCACGGAGCATTGCCCCTGCGAGAGGCTGTCACACGCCATGGCCACCGCCGCCAACGTCGAGGAGCACGCGGTGTCGACTGTCAGCGACGGTCCGACGAGGTCCAGGAAGTAGGACAGCAGCCCGGCGGCGGTGGCGTCGGTGGGCGCCATGTAGGTCGGGTCGCCCTGGCCAATCCGGTAGGCGTAGTCCCCCTTCGCGCACGCGAAGACGCCCCAAGGTTGGCCAGCGCTGGCGGGGGCGGAGTACCCGGCGTCCTCGATCGCCCGCCATGACTCCTGGAGGAAGATTCGGACGCTCGGATCCAGCAGCGCGGCGTCGCGCGGCGTGAGGTTGAAGAACAGCGGATCGAAGCTCTGGACATCGGAGAGGAAGCCGCCCTTGCGCGCGTAGGTCTTTCGCGGGGTCTGCGGCCGAGGGTCGTAGTAGTCCTCGATGTTCCATCCGCGATCCGACGGCGCGGCGCGGACGCTGCCGAGGCCGTCGCGGATGTTCCTCCAGAACTGGGAGACGTCGTCGGCGTCGGGGAATCGCCCGGACATCCCGATGATGGCGATCCCCTCCAGGTCGTCGGGCGTGCTCGCCACGGTCCGTGGCGCCGGCGCGCGCAGCATGTGGTCCGCGATTCGGTTGGCGATCGCGCGGCTCGCCGCTTCCGTGTTCATCAGGTCGAAGTGGTTCGCGCCCGGGACGAGATGGGTCTCGAACCCCGGGAGCACCCGGCCCCATGCCTGGAAGAAGGGCGCCATCGAGCCACGGGCCCGCTGGACCGAGAGTAGGTAGTCGGGGTTGTAGACGTCCGGTGAACACGCGTGGGCGCTCTGCGTCCGCAGCAGAACCGCGACAAGTCCATCGGCCCCGGACAGGGGACTCGCGCGATAGCGATTGAGCGCCTTGAGGTTGGCGAGGTGGATGTCCGCCATCGATCGCAACGTGGCCGCCAGGCCCTCGGCCTCCTTTCGGACACCGGTGTGGCGCACGAGCTCCACGAGGTGCCGCGCGAGCTGCTCCAGGGGGACTTCGGCGACACGATCGGCGCGGATCTCCAGGTCCGCCCACCGGAGCTGGCCCGCCGCCTTGCGACGCCGGAACTCCGGGTCCATGTGCAGCAGGGTGATCATGAGGAAGTTTGCGTTCATGATCAGGTTCTGCCGAGCGTCGGAGTCCCACAGCGCGGCGCCCTCGGGGTCCTCGACCACGGGGGACTCCGCGAGGAACAGCGCTCCGACGCGGCGACCCCGGGACTGCAGTGCGCGCACGATCTCGTAGGCGACCGTGCCGCCCATCGAGGCGCCGAAGAGGTGGATCGGGCCCTCGGGTTGGACCGCCGCGATCGCGCCCGCGTAATGCGCCGCCATCGCCTCGATGGAGCGGAGTGGCTCGTCATTCGCGAGCCAGCCGCGTGCCTTGATCCCAAGGACCCGGAAGCGGCGCTCACTCGCATCGGCGATCTTCTGGTACAGCCCGACGTCGCCCGACATCGGATGGATGCAGAAGAGGATCTCGCCTTCGCCCTCGAGCTGGAGCGGGACGACCTCCGGGTGGCCCCCGATGACCTGGGCCACGTGGTGCTCGAAGGGAGTCCGAGCGGGGGCGGGCGGAGCCGCGCTGCGCTTCACCGCAGTGGTGCGCTCGGCGATGTAGCCCGCGAGGGCGCCGAGCGTCGGGTAATCGAAGACGAGCGTTTCGGGCAGGCTCAACCCGAGACGCTGCGCCAGCGCCTGCATGAACTTCACGACCCCGAGCGAGTCCAGTCCGAGTTCCTGGAACGTCGACTCCGCGTCGATCTCGACCTCGCCGTCGAGGAGCAGCACCGACTTGAGCTCGCTGACAATCGACGCCCGCACTTCGTCCGGCACACGCTGCGTGGGACCCCTGCTCGACGAGCCCGGGGACGCTTCCGCATCGGCCGGGAGCGGCTCGTACCAGAAGCGGCGCTGCTCGAACGGGTAGGCCGGCAGGCGGCACCGGCGCGGATGGGGATACAGCCGCGCCCAATCGAAGGTGTCGTGTCCCTGGACCCACCATTGGGCAAGCGCGGGCAGGTCGCGTCGCTCAACCGCGGCGTCGAGCTCCGCTTGGCTCGTTTCCGCGTGGCCCTTCGAGTCACCGCTGGAGAGACCAGGAACCTCCTCACCGGCGGCGATCAACGTGAGCATGCGCACCGCGCTCGCGCGGTCCTGCGCGACGAAGGCACGCCGCACGCGCAAGGGCTGGCGGCCCGTGGCGAGGGTGTACGCCACCGCATCCATCGGGACGTCGGTCGTCGCCAGGTGGCTCGCGAGCCGCTCCGCGATCTTCCGGAGCTGCTCCGTGGTGCGCGCCGACAGCGGCACGAGGTGAGCGCCCGCTGTCTCCAGGCTCGCGGGAGGAGACGAAGACACATGCTCCTCCACCACCACGGCCGCATTCGAGCCGCCCGCTCCCACCGACATCACTACGGCGCGGCGAGGCCCCGAGGACGGGGCAGGCCATGGCCGAGACGCCGTCACGAGTTCGAGGCCCGCGCTGTTCCAGTCCAAGGCAGGATTCAGCCCTCCAGGCCCGAGCCGGGTCGGCGCGAGCTTCCGGTGACGGAGTTGCATCACCACCTTGAACAGCTGCGACAGTCCCGAGGCCGCTTCGAGGTGACCGATGTTCGGCTTCACGGTGCCCACGAGGCATGAGCTCTCCCGCCGCTCACCCAGCGCGGCGCGGAGCGCATGGAACTCGTTCGCGTCGGCGAGGGCGGATCCGTTCGCCGCCGACTCGACGTACTGAATCTCGTTGGAACGGGCGCCCGAGCGACGGATCGCCTCGGAGAGCAAGTCCCGCTGACTCGCGAGACTGGGGACGGTGTACCCGTTGGTCCTGCCGCCATGATTGACGGCCGTGCCACGGATGACGGCTTCGATCCGGTCGCCGTCGGCCATCGCCGCGGACAGCGGCTTCAGGACGACCGCCGCGGCTCCTTCACCGGGGAGGAAGCCGCGCCCAGTCGCGCTGAAGCACTCGATCGTGTCGCCCGGAGTCAGCATCCTGCCGAGGCACAGATCCGTGAACGTCCTCGGGTGCAGGTACAGGTTGGCGGTCCCGACGATGGCGACCTGGCAGCTTCCCCGGCGCAGCGACTCGCAGGCCTGATGCAGCGCGGTCAGCGAGGACGAGCACATCGTGTCGATGGCCATGCTCGGACCGTTGAGGTCGAGATGGTAGGACACCCGGTTCGCCATCGAGCTGAAGGATGTGACGGGCATCCGCGAGTTCGCGAAGGTCGAGCCGCGATGGGTGTGCAGGTTGAATCCTGCCTTGGTCACACCAACGAAGACCCCCGTCGTGCCCTGGTGTCGGCGCAAGGTCCGTGGGGAGTAGCCGGCGTCCTCCAGCGCTTCCCAGCAGCAGGTGAGGACCCACCGCTCCTGCGGATCCATGTCGCGAACATCGAGCGGCGAGATGTTGAAGAAGAGCGGGTCGAAGTCCGCGAAGCCATCGATGAACCCGCCGCGTCGACAGTAGCTGCGAGCCAGGGCGACGGCGCGCTCCGGGTCCGGCTCGTAGAAGTCCGCGAGCGACCATCGCTCCGCGGGAACATCCTGGAAACAGGCGCGGCCCGCCTCGAGGTGACTCCAGTAAGCCTCAATCGAGTCGGCCTGGGGGAAGCGGCACGACAGGCCGATGATGGCGATGGGATCGTCCGCTGATGCCACGACGCTCGGGCGCGGAGCCGGAGCCATCGGTGCGGGAGCCATCGGTGCCACGGGTGTGGACGAAGACGCGGACGGCGAGAACCGCTCAGCGGCCTTGTCTCCGTGCTCGGTGAGGAGATGCTCGACGAGCGATTCGATCGTCCGGTGCTCGAAGAAAAGATTGGTGCTCGTTCCGGGGAAATCGGCCGCGAGCCGGCTGTTGATCTGGCTGAAGATGATCGAGTCGAGGCCTTGCTCGTCGAAGCCCGCGGACGGGGCGATCTCGTCGATGCTCACCTTCAACACGTCGGCGAAGAGCTGGCGAAGGTACCGCGTGGCCGTGGCGCGCATCCCTTGCGCAGCGGCCGCCGGTGCCGGCGTGGGCGCCGTCTTCTTGGGCGCGGACGTGAGCACCTCGCCGTGTTGGACCACTCCGTCGCTCTGCGCGATGACGAGTTGCTGGCCGAGACCGTGGATGGGGGACGCTGGGAACGTCACACCGGCGAAGTGCTCGGCGGCGAGCGCCTGGCGCCATCCGTCGGGAGTGAGGCCCGGTGAGCCCGGCATTCGCAAGGGAGCGTCAACCGCGTTCCACCACCCCTCCAGCAGTCCGAAGGTGATGTGAGCGAAGAGGTTCCGGTCGCTGATCTCGTTGAGCGCGACGAGTCCGCCGTTGCGCAGCACCGTCTTGAGGTTGCGCAGGGTCGCTCGGATGTCAGGCGTCGCGTGAATGACGTTCGCGGCGACGAGCACGTCGTAGGTCCCGAGCTCGATCGACTGCGTCGACGCCGCCTGCGTGATGTCGAACAGCCGAGGTCTCAGGTAGGGGTACCTGGGCTGATAGGTCCGCTCCGCATGGAAGAGGAACGCCTTGGACACGTCCGTGTACGCGTACTCGCCAACGTGCCGGGCCATCGGTTCGAGGCGCTTGAGGATCGCCTCGCTCGTCCCGCCGGTGCCCGCGCCCACCTCGATGATCCGCAGCGGGGTGGAGGGGTCCACCTCCAGGCGGCGAGCGAGGTATGTGGCGACAACATCCGCGAGGGCGGCGTTGTAGTGATCCGCGCCACGGTTGTGCTTGTAGATCCCCTCGACGAGCGCCATCGAAGCGTTGGGGAACATCACGCTCGTGGCGCTGCGCCGCCCGAGCAAGATGTCCGGGAGCGCGCGGAGGCACGCATCGGCGAGCTGGGCTCGCGCGGGGAGCTCCGGGTGCGTGCGCACGCCCTCCACACTCCGGTCCCAGCGGTCCCATCGCTCCGCCAGAGGGGCGGTGTCGGGCCCTGACGGGACGAGTTCGAGGGCGGTCTCGTACCAGCGCCGGTACATCGGCGAGAGCTGGCTCACCCGCGAGCGAAGGCCGGGCTCATGCAGGATGGCCCCCAGCAACTCGCCGAGCCGTTGCATCAGCTCCGCGTTCGCGGCGAGGGAGCCCTCGAACTCCCTGGCAAACTGCTCGTGGGCCTTCAGGTCCGCCGCCGAGGGTTGCGGGACGCCCGGGAGAACGGACGGGCCGGGCAGGACGGTGAGCCGCCCAGGAGCGAGGATGCCGTCGAGGGCATCGGTCCGATTCGTTCGGACCACGACGAGGCGGTTGAACGGCCCCGCGATGAGGTCCTGGAGCGCGCCCATCCCGGGCTCTACTTCGAGCGGTGCGATCCCGCCCTGCACCAGCCGCTGCTTGGCCTGGGGGGCGAGCGCGGCCCCGGTACCCACTGACCAGTATCCCCAGTCCACCACCTTGACCGGACATGGCCACTGCGCCGCGAGCCGCTCGGCGAAGGCATCCTTGAAGCAGCTCCCGGCGGCGTACCCCGCGAGCCCGCCTGCCTTCTCGAACGCCGCGATCGAGGAGAAGAACAGGGCGAAGTCGAGCTTCTCGGATCCGAACACCTGCGCGAGGCGCACGGAGACATCGACCTTGACCGAGAGGATCTCCTGGAAGCGGCCCTCGTCGACCTCCGAGATGCGCTGGTCGAAAACGCCGACCGCGGAGTGGACGACGCCGTGAATCTCCGAGAACCGGCTCTTGATCTGCCGGTGCGCCGCTTCGAGTTGGCCGCGATCCGTCGCGTCGGCGCGGATGTACACCGGGCGCGCGCCGAGCCTCCCGAGCGAGTCCAATCTGGCTCGAAGCTCCGTGTCTTCCTCTCGGCGGCCAATCCAGACGAGCTGGGCGCGGTAGCGCTCGATCATCCAGCGCGACCAGAGCTCACCGATGCCGCCCGCGCCTCCGACGATGACGTAGACGCCGCCGTGCTTGTACGGGGGGCCGCCGCGCTCCAGGCCGTCCACGCGGGCGAGCTTCAGCTCGTGCCAGCGGCCCGCTCGAAGTGCCAGCGCGTCGCCGCGCGCGCTCCACGGCAACTCCATCCATGCGCGGGTCGTGAAGTCGAAACCCGGTTCGACATCCAGGAGGCGCACCCGCCACTCGGGATGCTCCTTTGCGAGCGAACCCACGAGCCCGTGGAGCGCCGCGTGACACGGATCAACCTCGTCGCCGCTCGACACCGCTTGTCCGAGTGTCGTGACGAAGGTCCAGTGGATGGGACGTGACGCGACACGCGCCGCGAGGCACGCCCGTACGAACCGGAACACGCCTCGAAGGATCTCGTGGCAGCGAGCGATGGTGTGCTCGGCGGTCACGTCGTTGATCCGAGGGGCGTCGGTAATCCAGACCACATGCGCCGGGAAACCCGCCGAGCCCAGCGCCTCCTCGGGGGAGGGCAGGTGACGGAGCCCAGAATGGTGTCGCCTCAGCGCATCGGCCTGCTCGCGGGTCCCGCCGACGACGAGGACCTCGCCCGATGTCTCCTCCCTGGGAGCGGGAAGCAAGTCGATGGGGCACCAGCGCGGCGCGAGGACCCGAGTCTCTCCCGCGTCATCGGAGCGGGGCGGTGGCACCGGAGCGGCGGAGCGCTCCTCGGATACCCAATAGCGCTTCTCCTCGAAGGGGTAGGTCGGCAGGCTCACCCGCCGGCCCTTCGTGGATCCGGGGAGCGCGCTCCAGTCGACCGCCCCTCCGTTGATCCATCGCTGGGCAAGCTCCGGCCAGCCCCGCGAGCCCTCCGCATCGGTCGAGGCCACGTAGCAGCCCGCGCCGCCCTTTCCGTCGCGCGCGAACTCACCGAGCGCCGCACGCAGGGCCACGAGGTCGCTGGCGAAGATCACCAGCCGCCGCTCCATGGCCTTCCTGCCCCGCTGCAGCGTGAACGCGACGTCCGTGGGGGACAAGGAGGAGCCGTCGGGCCCGGAGAGGAACGCAGCCAACTCGCTGGCATATGCACGGAGCCGCTCGTCGGTCCGGGCGGAGAGGGGAAACGGTATGGGCCCCGTGTCCGTGGGGCTCGGGCCTCGGACCTCGCGATGCTCCTCGAGGATGGCGTGGGCATTCGTTCCGCCGATGCCGAGCGAATTGATCGCCGCTCGCCGAGGGCCGGGCGACGCAGGCCAGGGCCGGTGGTCGGTAACCACGAAGAAAGGCGTCCGCGCGAAGTCGATCGCGGGGTTGGGGCGCTCATAGTGGATGGAGGGCGGAATCTCGGCCTTGGACAGACACAGGCTCAGCTTGATGAGCCCCGCGAGGCCCGCTGCGGCGTCAAGGTGGCCGATGTTCGGCTTCACCGAGCCGATCCCGCAGTACTGGGTCTTGTCCGTGTCGCGGCGGTAGGCCTCGGTGAGCGCTTTGATCTCCACGGGGTCGCCGAGCTTCGTCCCCGTGCCGTGCGCCTCGACGTAGGTGACGGTGTCGGCGGTCACGCCGCTCCGCGCGAGGACCTGCTCGACCAGCCGCGATTGTCCCGAGACGCTGGGCGCGTGGTAGCCCATCTTCTCGGCGCCGTCGTTGTTGATCCCGGTGGCGCGCACGAACGCATAGATGCGGTCACCGTCCGCCAGCGCGTCCGAGGCTCGCTTCAGGAGGACCACGCCTACGCCCTCGCCGGGCACCATGCCGTCAGCGTTGGCGTCGAAGGCCCGGCAATGGCCATCGCTCGCGAAGTTCATCCCCTCCTGGAACACGTAGCCAATGTCAGATGACCGCAAGGACGAGATGCTGGCCGCACCGACCAGCGCCAATCGCGCATCTCCGGCGCGCAGGGCCTGTGCGGCGGAGTGAAGGGCGACCAAGGACGAGGAGCAGTTCGTTCCCACGAACACGCTCGGGCCTTGCAGTCCGAGGTGGTACGAGATCGTGGTGGGGATCGTCCCCGCCTGGGCGTACATGAAGCTCACCAGGCCCTCGGAGTTGCTTCGCTGCTCCGCCGCGGAGATGACGGGGGACAGATAGAGCGCGTTGGTCGTGGCGACGTAGACCGCGGTGTCCGGAATCTCCTCGGGGACGTAGCCCGCGTCCTCGATGGCCTTCCACGCATGCATCAGCAGCAGGCGGCCCTGCGGGTCCATCAGGGTCGCGTTCTTCGCGGGGATCCTGAAGAACCCCGCGTCGAAGTGCTCCTTGCCACGGAGGCTGTACTGGACCGGCACGTAGTGAGGGTCCTGGATTGTCGCTTCGGACACTCCGGCCGCGCGCAACGCGTCGGGCGAGAACCAGGTCGCGCTCTCGCGGCCGTGGCGGAGGTTCTCCCAGAACTCACGGGGGTTGTTCGCACCGGGGAGGTTGCAGGACATCCCGATGATCGCGAGCCGCTCGTCCTTGTCTGTGGCTCGCCCAGCGTCGTCGCGAGCAGGGGGCGTTTGTCCCCGGCTCACCGGGGCGACGGGAGCAGATGCGGGCGCGTTGGCGAGGACATGCGCGGTGAGCGCCGCGATCGTGGGGCACTTGAACAACGTGGTGACGTCGACCTCACAGCCGAAGCGAGTGGCGATGCGGTCAGCGACCACGACGGCAAGCGCTGAACTTCCGCCCACCTCGGCAAAGCGATCGGTCGTGCGGATCTCCGAGGTGCGGAGGACGTCGCGCCAGATCTCCAGGAGCGCCGCCTCGACAGCCCCTACTTGCTCCGGCGTCGACGCTGACTGCACGGGCGAAGCGACCGTGGCCGGAGCCGCCAAGGGCTCGCGAATCGGGAAGCGCCGCCGCTCGCCATCTGCGGGGATCCGCGTGGGGTCGGCGAGCGATGCGTCGAGGAGCTGGAGGAGATCCTCCATCACCTGTTCGAGGGTCGTCGCGTCGAACAGCTCGGCGTCGTACTTGAGGTGGAGGCGATAGCGTCCCGCCTTCTCGACAATCTCCAGGCTCAACTCGTACTGGCCCTCCTGCACGAGGTCGTCGAGGAGCTGGATGCCGAGCTCCTGTTCGAGCCGTGCGAACGGGAGATCCTGGTACACACACGCGACCTGAAACACCGGTGGGGTCGCGAGCGGCTGGCGCTTGGCGAGCTCTCGGACGATGGCCTGGAACGGGTAGTCGCCGTGATAGAGCCCATCGAGCAGGGCGGACCGTGCCCGCTGGCTGGTGCCCAGGAACGAGCGCGCGGCGATTCCACGAACGCGCAGCGGCAACATGTTCATGAAGCAGCCGATGGCGTCCGTGAACTCGGGGGGACGGCCACGGCCGGGGACCCCGATGATGATGTCATCCAGTCCCGTGTAGTGATGGAGCAGGGTCGCGAAGGCGGAGAGGAAGATCGCGGGCTTGGAGACGTTCTGGCTCCGCGAGAACTGTTCGACCGCGGCCGCGCGTCCGGGTTCGAGCCACCGGGAGACGGTCGCACCACGCACGGATGGCTTTCGCCCTCGCGGCCGGTGGGTCGGGAGCTCCAGGTGGGGCAGGGGGCCGTCGAGTTCGGCGAGCCAGAAGGCGCGGTGCTCATGTCCCGAGGGCCCGTCGACCAGGTCCCGTTCCCAAGCGGCGAACGCCGCGTGGTCGGCGCGAGGGGGCAGCAGGCGGGGAACCTCACCCCGCACGAGGCGCGCATACTTCTCGAAGAGGGACGTCAGGAGCGGTGGCGTCGAGTAACCGTCGATCAGCGCATGGTGCACGCACATCAGCACCCAGCTGCGCGCTCCGCTCTGGCACACATGGATGCGACACAGCGGCCCGCGCTCGAGCGAGAAAGGGCGGTTGGCGACGCTCCGAAGCCGCTCGCGCGCGGCATCACCATCGAGCACCGCCTGTTCGTACGAGAACGCGAGCTCGGGCTCGGCCGGCGTGAGTTGGACGGGAGCGCCACGCTCTTCGGCGAAGGTGCTGCCGAGAAACGGATGTTCCTCCAAGAGCAGGCGGCAGGCCGCCTCGAACTTCTCGATGTCGAGATGTTCGAGCGTGAAACCGATCGAGGCGTTGTAGGCCGTCGTCGCGGGTGCCATCCGCTGCAGGACCCAGAATCCGGCCTGCCGATGCGACAGTGGCACGCCGTGGACCTCCTTCTTCCGTCGGAGGTGCGCCTTGAGAACGTCCTCATTGATCTGGTCGAGCTTGAAGGCCTGGAGCAGCTCGGCCCGTGAACGTCCTCGGAGAACGCGTTCGCTCTGCCGCGGCGGCTCAATCGGAAGAGGCTCGGCGCTGCCTTCGAGCGCCGTCCGAAGCTCGTTGAGGAAGCGCGCGGCGAGCAGGCCATCGGCCATGCGATGATCAAAGGCCAGGATGAGATTGGCCTGCCCGCTCGGGCGATGCATGCCGATGCCCAGGATGGCCGATTGCATCGCGTTGAGGACCGGGCGGAACTGGAGGACGCCCTCGCCGGACAGGTCCGTCAGCGTGAAGGAGCCGTTGCTGCAATCGCGGCTCGAGAGTTGTCCCTTCGTGTACTTCAGGATGCAGGCGCGGACTTCCTTGGCGACCTCCAGCAGCGCGAGCCGGTCCACGTCGCGGACGACCGGCACCTCGATCCCCTGGCCCGTGTTCAGGACGAAGCCGATGTTCACGGACTTGTATCGGTGCGGGTGGCCTGCCTCGAAGACGCCGTTGAATGCCGGGTAGCGAGGCAGGAGCTGACCGCACAGGTGGAGCACCACATCGCTTACGGTCAGTGGGTACTGGTGCAGCTCGGACAGCCGGGTGAGGTTCCGCTGCAGCCTGCGGAAGTCCACGGGGACCACGACCTCGCTCGGGACGACCGAGGCACTGGTCGAGACCAACGCGCGAACCTCTCGCCGCTTGGACGCGGTGAGCTCGAGCCGTTCGAGGTTCGGGGGAAGGGACGCAGCGGGCTCCTCGGGTGCGCGCGGCGGGCGTTCAGTCCGCGTGCTGCTCAAGGCCATCGCGCGGACCTCGTGCCGCTTGGACGCAGTGAGCTCGAGCCGTTCGAGGTTCGGAGGGAGGGAAGCAGCGGGCTCCTCAGGCGCGCGCGGCGGGCGTTGAGTCGGCGCGGGAGTCGCGGCGGTCGAGCGCTGCTGGAGGAGTCGCTCGACATCCTCCACCGCGATGCGGGCCGTCCCAGGGAAGTCCGCCTCCGACAGCCCATGTTCCTGGATGAGCTTGCGCGCCTTCGCGGTCACCTTGACGAACTCGGCGGTCGATGCCGAGACGTCGCGGTGCAGTCCCCGCCGCTCGTCCTCGCTCAACGGAGCATCGCTGACCGTGGCCATGAGCGCGCCGATGGCCACTTCGGTGCCAGCCGCGTGCTCGGGGTAGAGGTAGCCGGCCGCGGTCGCGGTGACGTCGAGCGTCGCCTTGGACGTCTCCACCACCGCGATGGGCGTGCCTTCTTCGACGCGGGTACCGGGAGGAACGGACCACTCGACGATGACGGCGGTGTCGTCGTTGGCGTTGACTCGGGGAACGAAGATCTTCGTCAGCACGAGAACACGTCCAGGCAGAGTGCGTGCAGCTCATCGGCACTGGGCAGCACCTGCTCCTCAAGCGGTTTCGAACAGGGGATGGCCATCGGTCTCGCCGCGAGCCTGCGGACCGCGAGGGGTGTGCGCTGCGTCCACCGCGCGCTCACCATGGCGATCACTTCGGCGCCCAGGTCGTGACCTGAAGAACCTTCCTCGACGACCACGAGCCGTCCGGTTTGGCGCGCGGAGCTGAGAATCGGCTCCGGGTGCAGCGGAGAGGCCTGAAGGACGAGGATGACCTCGACAGCGATCTCCTCCTCTTCGAAGAGCCGGGTCGCGACCTCCTCGGCCAGATCGCTCGTCTGGCCGAAGGCCACGAGCGTGATGTCGGGAGGACCGGCTGGGCGCAGCACCGTCGCCGGATAGGATTCAGTGGTCTCCAGGAGCGAGTGATGCAGGGGCGCGCTCCGGTCACCTCGCCGCGTGTACAGCAGCTTGTTCTCGATGACGATCGCGGGCGTGGTCGACCGGGTCAGCAGGGTGTCGTAGAAGGCGCCCACTCGCGTCCGGCCGTGGAGGATGAAGAGCTCCGTGCCGGGGATCCCCGCGAGGTGCTTCTCCAGGGACTGGCTGTGGGTGGGGCCGTAGCCCCGCCGGCCACCCATGGGCGCCCGCAAGACGACGCGCATGCTCCGGTCGTCTCCGTACATCAGCTTGAACTTGGCCGCGTGGTTGAGGATCTGGTCGAAGGTCAGGGTGATGAAATCGCCGAACATGATCTCGGCGACGACCGGAGTCCCCATGAGAGCGAGGCCATTGGAGAGGCCCGCGATCGCGGCCTCGCTGATCGGCGTGGTGAGGACGCGACCCGGAAACCGATCCGATAGGCCACTGCAAACCTTGAACGCGCCACCGTAGGGCGAGTGGATGTCTTCGCCCATCACCACGCCGCGCGGCTCGCGTTCCAGGAAGCGCGACAGCGCCTGGTTGATGGCCTGTGCTTGAGGGAGTGCCTCGAAGGACACCGGAGCGGTGGAGACCACCCCGGGCGCGGCCGCAGGCAGCGTGAGCGTGCTGACCGGCTCATCGAGAAGCGCGGTGGCGATGGCCAAGGTTTCGGCCTCAATGGCATCCATCCGCGACCGGACGCGCTCGTCCCGTGCATGTGCCCGCACGAAAAGAGTCAGCGGATCAATGTCCCGGTACGCCGAGATCTCCGAGGGCTCTCGGTCGTCGTCGCCCTTGGAGTGCGCCTCCAGTCGATACAGGCGAATCCGCAGCATCACCGCTCGCGATTCACGACGGACGCGCGCCACGGCCTCCCGCACGGTGTCGTCGAGATGCGCGAGGTCCCAGATGGAGGCCTCGAGATAAGGGATGCCGAAGGCCTCGGCGCGAGCTGAGTAGCTCCCCGCGAGTGTTTGGTGTGACGCGGTGGATTGGGCGTAGCCGTTGTCCTCAACGACAAACAGGACCGGCAGTTCCCACTTGGACGCGAGGTTGAAGGTCTCGTACACGGCGCCTTCGCCGAAGGTGCCATCACCCAGGTAGACCACGCTCATGGCGCCGTTCGTCGCGAGCCGATGGTGGAGCGCCACGCCCGCGGCGACTGGGACGATTCCCCCTTGGATGCCATTGGAGAAGAAGCCGTCCGCCGACAGGTGCTGACTCCCTCCCATCCCGCGCGAGACGCCGCTCGCCTTGCCCATCACCTCGGCGATGAGGCCGCGAATGTCACCCGTCCGAGCGAGGTAATGCCCATGGCACCGGTGGTTCGAGAGCACCACGTCCCGGGCCTCGAGGTACTTGGCCACCATGACCGCGGAGAATTCCTGGCCGATGCAGGTGTGGACCGTGCCGAAGACCCGTCCTTGCCGGAACAACTCGAGCAACTTCGTCTCGACGGTCCGCAGCATGAACGCCTGGAGGAACTCCGCCTCAAAGCGCTCGAAGAGGATGGGGAGCGCGTCCACGCTCGTTGTCGCGGGCGGCATGATCGATGGATTCGGGGCTCTCACGCGCCTTGCTCGTCGAGCAGTGCTTCCAGTTCCTCGAGTGTCATGCGGCCTTGCTTGAAGCGTGACAGGGGATCCGCCTCTCCCTGCTCTTGGGCCGGAGCCTTCGGTGGGGAGGGAATCGGATCCGCGGAAGGCCGCACCGTGAACCGCCCGGGGTGCTTCGCCTCGAGATGGTCTGCCAGCTCGGCCAGGGTTCGGTGATCGAACAAGACCGACGGGAGGATGCGGAGTCCGGTCCGTGCTTCGAGTCCTTTCACGACCGCCACCAACTCGAGCGAGGTCAGCCCCAGCTCGGAATAGCCCCGCTGAAGATCCGAAGACTCGACTGCTGTGCCTCGGCGCTCGGCGACGAGCTGAAGAAGGAGCGCTCGTGCTGTCGTGGCTGGCACATCTCCGCGCGCTGGAGGCGGAGTCGCGCGCGCGGTGGACTCGGGAGCAGGCGCGAGCACGCGCTCCGCCGACGGCGCGGTGTCCTCATGCGGGTGGCGCGGGCGCGGGAGCGGGAAGCGAGTCCGGCGGAAGCGATACGTGGGAAGCGAGAGCCGCCTCACCGGAAGTCCCTCGAACATCGCTTCGGCGTCGAAGTCCTGCCCCTGCACCCAGAGTCGGCCGAGCTCATGCCAGGCACGCTTCCGGATGCACTCGGATGCGGTCGGGCCATCCACCGCGACGTCGGAGGCGGTGAGAATGGATGGATTCTGCTCGCCAGCCAGGAAGTGGTCGAACAGGCGAATCAAATCGTCGAGCGTCTCGACCACGAAGCCGGCGCGAGCGGGGAACGCCTGTCGCCCCACGATGAGCGTGTACATGATGTTCAGGGGCGAGTAGCGCTGCGCTCCAGCGCGCTGGCGCACGCCAGACTCTTTGAAGAACCAGAGGTAGGTCTGGATCGTCTCGCGGAGCTGCTCCGGGGTGCTGGAGGAGAGCAGGATCAGATACTTCGCGAAGGCGCGGTGGACGGTCGGCGGCGCGTCCTCGGGGGCTTCGAGGATGAGGTGACCGAGCATCCCGCCCGTCCCGGACGAAGTGATCGAGGCCCGCAGTGGGATGTCGACAGTCGAGCCCAGGATGGAGAGCTGTGGCTTCCAGGGCCTCGGTTCGGCCAAGAAGAAGAACGGCGAGGGTTCGAACTCGATGTTCGGGTTGCGCTCGCCAGACACTTGCGTGGGGAGCAGGGTCCGGGTCTCGAACTGGAGCAGCACCTTGCTGAGCTGAAGCAGGGTCGAGACGCTCTCTCCGTGGCCGACGTTCGACTTCACCGAGCTGATGGCGCAGAAGCCGGTCGCATCGGTGGAGTGCTGGAACGCCCGGCTCATGCCATCGAACTCGATCGCGTCGCCCAAGAGAGAACCGTTGGCTGCGGTCTCGGCGCAGCTGATCGTCGCCGGGTCGATCTTCGCGCGGTCGAAGCTCTCGATGAGGAATTGAGCCTGGCGTGCCGCGCTTGGGGCGGTGAACCACGAGGTTCGACCTTCCTGGGCGACGTGGCTCGACTTGATGATGCCGTAGACGTGGTCGGCGTCATCCCGCGCGGAGTCCAGGGGCCGGAGCATGAGCGCCACCACGCCCTCGGCGGGAATCCATCCGTTGTCCGCACCGTACGGACGAGACCGTGGTTCCTCGGAGGGGCTCATCATCGAGGAGGAGGTGGAGTAGTGGTCCGGGTGCATCAGGAGGTTCGCCCCGATGACCAGCGCCCGCCGACACTCGCCAGAGCGAAGGGCCTGACAGGCGAGGTGGATCGCCATGAGCGAGGAGCAACAGCCCGCGTCGACGGTGGTGTTGATGCCTCGGAAGTCGAAGAAGTACGCGAGCCGCGAGGCCAGCGCGTACAGGTGCGTGCTCTGGGGGATGAGCTTCTGGTAGTCCGCGTAGGTCAACCCCGCGAACACGCCCACGTCATGCCCGAGCTGTGACGGGCGGTATCCCGCATCCTCGATGCAAGACCAGGCCACCTCCATCGCGATCCGCGCCTGGGGATCGAGCATGGCCAGGCCATCCGGATCGACGTCGAAGAACCCGGCGTCAAAGCAGTCATAGTCGGGGACGAACGACCCGTGTCGGCACCGCGACTGATGCGCGACGAACGCTTTCGAGGCCGCGTCACCGACGAAGTGCGCATGAGACCAGCGCTCGGCGGGAACCGGCTCGACGAAATTGTGATTCCTTAACAGCCCTTGCCAGAACGTATGGTGTTCATGGGCCTGCGGGAAGCGGCCGCTCAGACCAACAATTCCAACGTCCAAGAGTCAGCCCCCGAGGTGAACAATCGACGCGAACCACCATCACTGATCAGAGCCTACCACTCCGCGACAATTCAGAGTCAATGTTGTGAATAGGTGGTCCGGGAGGGTGTCCTCTGGGGTTTGGAATTCAGGGCCGAGACGTCAAACCCAGGCGGCGTGCCATGTCTGACGTGAAGACCCCTTGGGGGTCATATTTGGCTTTGGCCGCGAGCCAGCGCTCGACCGCGGGGTACATCGCGCGGAAGGTGGAGGCTTCGACGTAGGAGTCCTTGCCAAGATAGACACGCCCACCCGCGTCCAGCACCATCGCGTCCAGCCTGCGCAGCAGCGTCACCGTGTTCTTCCGAATGGGAAAGTCGATCGCGAACGTATAGCCCTCGCGAGGAAAGGACAGCACGCCGCCGCTTTCTTTTCCGAGGCGTTTGAGCACGTTGAGAAAGGGCAGTTCTCCCGACGAGAGGATGGTGCCCAGGATTTCGCGCATGCGGCGCAGGCCATCCTCGAGCGGGATGACGAATTGATATTGGGTAAAGCCGCGCCGGCCGTAGCCGCGGTTCCAATAGGCAATCTTGTCGAGCGGGTAGAGGAACCCTTCGTAATGGCCAAAGGCGGGCGCTCCACGCAGGAGCCATTGAATGACAGCGTTGACCACGCGAATCGTGAGCCGATTGAGCGTGAAGTTCGGCAGCTCGAATGGCACCGCGAGCTTGGGCGGACCCGACACACGCAGTGGGTTGGCGGCAAGGCGCGCGGGCAATTCGGCGAGCGTGGCGGGCTCGCCAACCGACACCACGCCACGGCCGAGCCGTGCGCCAGTCGCCATCACATCCAACGTCGCCACCGACCAGGAGAACGCGCGATCGTTCTCCTCCAACGCGGCCAGCATGGCTTCGAGGTCCTTCACGGGCACCGACTTCTGCCGGAAGTAGGTGGTCTCGATCTTCTTCAGACGGATGCGCGCGTTCAGCACGGTGCCCAGCAGGCCCATGCCGCCGAACGTCGCCCAGAACAGGTCGGCGTTTTCATCGCGGCTCGCCTGAACGACTTCGCCACTGGCGAGGAGGACGGTGATGGCCTCGACGCAGTTGCTGAAGCTGCCATGGGCGTGGTGCGCCTTGCTGTGCACGTCATTGGCAATGCACCCGCCGACCGTGACGAACTTGGTGCCGGGAGTGATGAGGGGGAACCATCCGCGAGGCGCGAAGTCGTGGATGATCTGTTCCAGGCTGACGCCGGCTTCACAGGTCAAGACGCCGGTATCGGCCTCGAATCCGAGGTAGCGATCGAGCCACCGCAGTCCCAGCACCTGCCCGCCCGCGTTCAGCGCCGCGTCGCCATAGCTGCGGCCGAGCCCGCGCGCGATCGTGCCCGAGCGATCCATCACGGACGCCACCTGCGCGGTCGACGCCGGTTCGCGCAGCACGCAGTCGACCCGGAGGTTGTTGCCCCAGCCAGAGAGTCGAGCTGTCGCCGGATGATTCACGGCCGCGGACCTTAGCCGTGCCGGTATTCCACGAAAAGCCGAGGAATGGCTTCTGACGAGGAAGAAGACGCCGAGGCGGGCTCCGGCAGGCGCCGAAAACGGTTCATCCCCGTAAGCACCTGTGCTTCAGGCTCCTACGGAGCTGTTCCAGTGTCCCAGCCGTCAACTACCCATTACGTCGTAGGGGTTACCTATGACCGCCGAACATGGGGACCCGCTGGCTTTGGACGGCCCCCAAAAGCTCAGTCACTCCAATCGCTTATAACGTGTGCTTCCGCGCCCAAGGACTCCAGGACACTGGCCTTTCAAGCCGGTAACACGGGTTCGAATCCCGTCCGGCTGGATCGGCACGTGGGCAGGTGGTCGCACTGGTGTATCCCCCAATTCAAACGGACTGGGCTTGATCCACCTCACTGGACACCAAGGAAGAGGCAGGTACGGTGTCCGATATGAAGGAAGAGGAGAAGCCGCGACGTCCACGGCGTAGCTACACGGAGGAGTTCAAGGCCGTGACGTTGGCGCTCGAGAGCTGAGGCGCGCTGGATTGACCCACCCACTACCGGCGGCGGGGCTTCGGTGGGGGATCCAACTTCGGGCCAGTCTCAGCGGCCATTAGCGGCCTCGCCGGACCGTGCCGATACTCCTGCGTCGGCAGTTGAACCACGCTGGTCGGAGCGTCCGGGCTCGCAGGCGCTGGCGCCCCCAATAGTCCGTCCTCGGCCCAGGTTTCACAGAGTCGCTCTGCCTGCTCCATCACCGTCTGTGTCGCCACTTCCTGCCGATCCGGCGGGTACTTGTACTTGCGGAGCAACCGCTTCACCAGGGTTCGGAGCTTCGCCCGGGCGGTCTCCCGCTGTGCCCAGTCGATGGTCACATTCCGGCGGATGATTTCGGTCAGTTCCCGGGCCATGGCCTTCAACACCGGCTCGCCCATGAACTGGAGCGCGGCATTGCTCAGGCCGAGGGCATCGTAGAAGGCCAGCTCGTCGTCGGAGAGTCCGAGATCGTCGCCACGCGCCTGGGCCTCACGCATCTCATGGGCGAGCTTGATCAGCTCGTCGATCACCTGTGCGGTCTCGATGGCCCTGTTCCGGTAGGTCCGGAGCGCGCGCTCCAGCATCTCCGAGAAGTTCCGGGACTGGACGAGGTTGGTCCGCGATCTCTTCTTCAGCTCGTCGTTCAACAGCTTCCGGAGCAGCTCCAAGGCCAGGTTTCGCTGCGGCAGGCCGCGCACTTCGGCGAGGAACTCATCCGAGAGGATGCTGATGTCCGGCTTCTTCAGGCCGGCTGCCTGGAAGATGTCCACGACCTCTTCGGATGCGGCAACGGCGCGGCTAACGATCTGTCGGATGGCGTGGTCGAGGTCTTCCTCGGGCTTGGCGTCCACTGCCGCTCGCTTCACCAGCGCCGCCTTTACCGCCTGGAAGAACGCCACCTCGTCGCGAACCCGAAGAGCGTCCTCGTGTGGCACTGCCAGCGCGAACGCGCGGCTCAGCTCGGTGACGGTCTGGACGAAGCGGTCCTTCCCGTCCTCTTGCTTCAGGATGTGCTCCTGTGCAGTGGGCAGGAAGTTGAGCAGCACCTTTGGCGCGCTGAGCGCCGCCTGGTAGTCGAGACCATGGAACATGGCCTGGCAGACCTCGAAGCGCGCCAGCATCGCTGCCACGGCCTCGTTCTGGTCGATGGCGGTGCTGCCCTTGCCACCGGCCTCCGTGTACGTGGCCAAGGCGGACTTGAGCTGATCAGCGAGGCCCAGGTAGTCCACGACGAGACCGCCTGGCTTGTCCCTGAACACCCGGTTCACGCGGGCGATGGCCTGCATGAGCCCGTGACCGCGCATCGGCTTGTCCACGTACATGGTGTGGACGCAGGGGGCGTCGAACCCGGTCAGCCACATGTCCCGGACGAGGACCAGCTTCAGCTCGTCCTTCGGGTTCTTGAAGCGGGTCGCGAGCGCCTCGCGACGCCCCTTGCTGCGGATGTGTGGCTGCCAGTCCAGTCGGTCCGACGCCGAGCCGGTCATCACGACCTTGATGCTGCCCTTTTCGTCATCGTCGCTGTGCCACTCCGGCCGCAGTTTGGTCAGCTCGCGGTAGAGGTCCACGCAGATCCGCCGGCTCATGCAGACCACCATGGCCTTGCCTTCCATGGTCTCCAGCCGGCGCTCCAGGTGCCGCACCAGGTCCTTGGCGATGACGGCAAGCCGCTTCTCGGTGCCGACCACCGCTTCGAGCTGGGCCCACTTGCTCTTGAGCCGCTCCCGGCGGACCTCCTCCTCCCCCTCCGTGACCTCGTCGAACTCTTGGTCGATGTTGGGACGTTCCGAGTCCTGCAGCTCCAACTTGGCGAGGCGCCCCTCGTAGTAGATCGGCACCGTGGCGCCGTCCTCGACGGCACGCTGGATGTCGTAGACGCTGATGTACTCGCCGAACACCGCCCGGGTGTTCTTGTCCGTGGTCTCGATGGGCGTGCCGGTGAAGCCGATGAAGCTGGCTCCGGGGAGGGCGTCGCGAAGGTGACGGGCGAACCCGTCGATGAAGTCGTACTGGCTCCGGTGCGCTTCGTCGGCGACGACGATGATATTCCGGCGGTCCGAGAGCAGCGGGAACCGGTCGCCCTTCTCCTCGGGTGCGAACTTCTGCATGGTCGTGAAGACCACGCCGCCGCTGTTGACCCGCAGCTTGTGCCGGAGGTCAGCGCGGTCTACCGCCTGAACCGGCTTCTGCCGGAGTAGTTCATGGCAGCGGCTGAACGTCGCGAAGAGCTGGTCATCGAGATCGCTCCGGTCGGTGAGAACCACCAGTGTCGGGTTCTGCATGGCTGGATGCAGAATGACCTTGCCGGCGTAGAAGGCCATGGTGAGGCTCTTGCCGCTGCCTTGCGTGTGCCAGACCACGCCGACGCGCCGATCTCCTTCCGGCCGTGCGGCTTGAACCGTGGCCTCCACCGCCTGCTGCACGGCATGGAACTGATGGTAGCCGCCGAGCTTCTTCACGACCTCCGCGCCGTCCTCCTCGAAGACAACGAAGTGCCGGATGAAGTCTAGGAGGCGGCGCTTCTCGAAGACGCCCCGGACGAGGACCTCCAGCCCGAGCAGGTTTGAGGGCGCAAGAGCCTCACCCTCGATGGTCCGCCATGGGGCAAACCGCTCCCGGTTCGCCGTGAGCGAGCCAATGCGCGCATCCAGGCCATCGCTGACGACGAGGATCTCGTTGAAGCGGAAGAGGGACGGAATGTCCTTCTTGTAGGTCTGGAGCTGGTGGAAGGCCGTCCAGATGGTGGCGTCCTCGGCGGCGGCGTTCTTCAACTCGATGACGGCGACGGGGATGCCGTTGAGGAAGACGAGGATGTCGGGACGGCGGTTGTGGCCCGCCTCGACCACCGTGAACTGGCTCACCACCAGCCAGTCGTTGTTGTCGGGGTCCTCAAAGTCAATCAGCCGCACCCGATCCCCGACGACGCGACCGTCCCGAAGGTATTCGACCTCCACGCCATCGACGAGAAGCCGGTGATTCCGGCGGTTCTCCTGAACGAGGGAGGGGTGCTCCTGAATCAGGACCTTCCGGAGCCCCTCGTCCAGAGCCGCTGCCGGCAGCCCGGGGTTTATCCGCTCCATGGCGGTCCGGAGCCGGTTCACCAAGGTGACCTCGCCCAGGCTCTTGCGATCAGGCCCAGGCTCGTTCTTCTGGGCGACGACCACCGAGTACTCCAGCTCCTCGAAGTACCGGAGCGCCTCTTCTTCTGCGACAAACTCGGTGAGTGTCGGGCTCATGGTCAGGCGCTGGCAGCGAGTTGGGCTTCGGCGTCGCTGACGCGGATTTCACCGGAGATGAGCTTCGGGAGGAGCAGGTCGCGGAGTTGGCCCAACGTCACCGATTCCCGCAGATTCAGCTCGATTCGGCCGAGGATGCTGAAAACCGCGGATTCGAAGCGCCTCTGCACTGCGGCCGGAGGGAGGACCACGCTCAGGGTCGAAAAGGTCTCTCGCGTGATCGTGTCGAAGACCGACCCGTGAGTGCGCGCCCGAAGGCGGTCTACCGTACTCTTCAATAGGTAGTAGGCGAAGAAATCCGCTCCGTGTTGTTTGGATCGGACTCCATAGCAGGACTGGTTTATCGCCATCGGCACAGCAGTCAGCGCGAGCTTTCCGACTGTCCCTCTCGCGCTGATGATCGTTGTCCTTGGTGGGAGCAGCTCAGCAGCGCAGTTCTCCAGGCCAAGTTGCGTGATCGTCTTTTCGGTATGAATTACCCACACGTCACCGTCGGCTGGAGCATCCTTCACGGAGAACCATGGGATCTCGCCGCCCCAGTACTGAGATTCACTTGTCCGGGGCGTTCCTCCGGTACGTAATTCGATGCACGACGAAAGGGCCTGGGTACTCCACCCTTCCGGAATCTCGCCCAGCTCCGAGTTCACGAGCCGGCTTTGGAACAGCGCCGCCGTCTCCGCGTCCATGCCCTCCGGCTGGCGACCCTCGGCCTTGGCCCGGACCGGATCGAAGTCCACGAACCAGGACCGGAACAGCGCCTGGGCCATGGCCTCCAGGGTCCGGTTCATGCGGCGGTTGAGGTCGATTTTGTCGTCGAGGGCGCCCAAAACCCCTGCGATTGCTTTTTGCTCATCGAGCGGAGGCAACCGCACGGGACACGCTTCGATGCGTCCGGGAGAGGTGTGGAGGATCTTCGTGCCGGAGGCGGTTTGAAACAGATGCTGGTTGAATGGCCGCGAGAGGAACACCCAGTACAGGTAGTCGAGGCTCGCGGCATCGCGGCGCTGAAGCACGACCTTCCCCAAACGCTGGTTGTGGAGGTACGTCCTTCCGTCGTTCGGAACGCGAGCAGGAATCCCTAGGATCTCGCCTCCCGCCGTCTGGCAGGTCATCACCAGAAGCACGTCGCCAGGAGCCAGCTCATACTCCTTCGGGTACTCGCCCGTGTACTCCTTCACGGCGGTTGAATCGAATCGAAACCCGCCCGAGTAATTGAAGTTGCCGATGGCAACCACGATGGGGCGGCCCGTCAACTCGTCGGAGAACAACTCGCTCCGGAACGGCCACCCATGCCGAACCGAGACGAGATCGCCAAGTCGAACTTCCGTCCAGGCACCGCTCATCGGTTCGCACCACCTAGCCGACGAAGGTTCTCCCGGATCGCCGCTTCCAGCCGCGCCCCTTCGGAGAACTGTGCTTCCAGGGTCGAGGTTAGGCGGTGGAACTTCGCGGCGAAGGGCTCATCATCATCCTGCACGTCCTCGGCGCCCACGTACCGGCCAGGGGTCAGGACGAAGCCGTGGCTGCTGATCTCCTCCAGCCGCGCGGCCTTGCAGAAGCCGGCCACGTCCTCGTACTTGCCGGCGCCCTTGTCCCCGCGCCAAGCATGGTAGGTGGCTGCCACGCGGGCGATCTCTTCGTCGGTCAGCTCCCGGTGAGTCCGATCCACCATCCGCCCGAGCTTCCGGGCGTCGATGAAGAGCGTCTTGCCGCGCCGGTCCCGCAGCCTGTTGTTCTTCTTGTCGCGTGCCAGGAACCACAGGCACACCGGGATTTGCGTCGAGTAGAAGAGCTGGCCCGGCAGAGCCACCATGCAGTCCACCAGGTCAGCCTCGATGATCGCCCGGCGGATCTCTCCTTCGCCGCTCTGGTTCGAGGACATGCTGCCGTTGGCGAGCACGAATCCGGCCGTGCCAGTAGGGGCCAAGTGGTGAATGAAGTGCTGCACCCAGGCGAAGTTGGCGTTGCCGGCCGGCGGGACACCGAATTTCCACCGGACATCCTCGCGCAGACGCTCCCCGCCCCAGTCGCTGTCGTTGAAGGGCGGGTTCGCCAGCACATAGTCGGCCTTGAGGTCCTTGTGCTGGTTCCGATGGAAGCTGTCGGCGTTCTCCGGTCCGAGGTTCGCGTCGATGCCCCGGATCGCCAGGTTCATCTTCGCCAAGCGCCAGGTCGTGGGGTTCGACTCCTGCCCAAAGATGCTGATGTCCCCCAGCCTGCCACCATGCGCCTCCACGAACTTCTCGCTCTGCACGAACATGCCGCCTGACCCGCAGCAGGGGTCGTAGACGCGGCCCCGGTAGGGCGCGAGCATCTCCACCAGCAGCTTCACGACGGGGCGCGGCGTGTAGAACTGGCCGCTGTTCTTGCCCTCGGCGCTGGCGAACTCCGAGAGGAAGTACTCGTAGACCCGGCCAAGGATGTCCTTGCTGCGGTTCTCCCTGTCTCCGAGGCCGATGCTGCCGACGAGATCGATCAACTCACCGAGGCGCTGCTTGTCCAGTCCCGGGCGTGCGTACTCCTTCGGCAGGACGCTCTTCAGGCTGGGGTTGTCACGCTCGATGGCGACCATTGCGTCGTCCACGAGCTTGCCGATAGTCGACTGTTTCGCCTGCGCCTGGAGCTGAGCCCAACGGGCCTCTCTTGGTACCCAGAAGAAGTTCTCGGCCCGGTACTCGTCCGGGTCTTCGGGGTCTGCACCCTGGTCGGCTTCGGCCAGAAGCTGGGTCCGGCGCTCTTCGAAGGCATCGCTGACGTACTTGAGGAAGATCAGGCCGAGGACCACATGCTTGTACTCAGCGGCATCGAGGTTGTTCCGGAGCTTGTCGGCCGCCTGCCAAAGGGTGGCCTCAAAGCCGAGATCGCCGCCGTTCTTCGAGGTGCGGGCCTGCTTACGTATTCCCGCTTGAGGCAGGGTGTCCACGGACACATCCTCAGCGGCAGGCCCAGCTTCGTCATCGGCTTCGCCGAGGTTCAGGATGCGCCGGACGAGAACCTCTTTCTCGCGACCACCTCGGTCCAGTCCCAGAGCTTCGCAGATGGACTGAAGCTCCTCGCGTTTGAGCAGGCCAAGCAGCTCCCCGAAGTCTACGGACCTGGACCGAATGATGGCGTCGATGTGGTTCTCGGCCACTCGACGGTCACCGACATCTAGGCCGAAGTGGTCGGAAAGGCGGATGAGCCGGTCACGGGAGAGCTGTTCAAGCGCGGAACGACGTTGCTGCGGAGGTAGGCGGGACGAGAGATCCATCGGAGGTGGACCATACCGCACCGCACAACCTTCGAGCTGAGCCTCCAGCTTACGGGGCTTTCGCTTCTGCTCCGCAGTGCCGGACTTCGGGCGTCTGGCACCCCTGTGAGGGCTGACGTGATTGCCGCTGAGCCGGGGCCGACGGGTGCTGGATCGCGACTGGAACTAGGCTGATTCCATTCGAGGATCAGCCGGGGAGTGGAGCGGCGAGTTTCAGGGACGATTTCTGTACGTAATCGACCGAACTCCAGCGAATCCCTATGAACGGTTCAGCCCCGTAAGCACCTGTGCTTCAGGTGCTTACGGGGCTGTTCCAGTGTCCCCGACGGGATTCGAACCCGTGTTACCGGCTTGAAAGGCCAGCGTCCTGGGCCTCTAGACGACGGGGACGACACGTACTTGAGTCGCGGGGGGCTCGAACCCCCGACCCTCGGCTTAAAAGGCCGGTGCTCTACCAGCTGAGCTAGCGACTCGCACTATTCTTTTTTCGAAAACCTGCAGTCACGGGCCGCCTGCCCGACCGGCGACGCGCTTCCTACCAGCAGTGCCGCGGGACTTCCACTGGCGTGCGCATGGCACCTTTCCTGACGGGGCAGGGAGGACTCCCGGTGAACGTCTCGGCCAATGCGGCCGCCGCGCTGTCACCCAGGGGCGGTATAGAAGGGGCATGTCCCAGGACGCATCTCCCGACGAGCACGATGACCTCGACGAAGGCGCCGAGGCTGCTCCCTTCCGCCGCTACCTGACGCGCGCGGGCGCCGAGCGCATGCACCGGGAGCTGCTCCAACTCCTGAACGAAGCCCGGCCCAAGGTGACAGCCGAGGTCTCCGCCGCGGCTGCCCAGGGGGACCGCTCCGAGAACGCCGAGTACATCTACGGCAAGAAGCGCCTGCGGGAGATCGACCGGCGCATTCGCTTCCTCCAGCGCCGCCTGGACACGGCCACCATCGTCACCCCGGCTGAACAGACCGATCGCTCGAAAGTCTACTTCGGCGCCACTGTGACCCTGGAGGACGAAGACGGCGAGCGCACGACCTACCAGATAGTCGGCTCGGATGAGATCGACGCCTCGGGAGGCCGCATCAGCGTCGAGTCCCCCATCGGCCGCGCGCTTCTGCGCAAGTCCCCAGGCGAGACGGTGGAGGTCCGCCGCCCACGTGGGGAGATCGAACTCACCCTCGTCGAGATCCGCTACGATTGAGAAGACTCCATGTCCCGGACGCAGCAGGTCAGCCCCGCCTTCCGCCGCATCTATCAGCGCCTGCGCACGGCGGATCTCTCGGCGTCGTCGAGTGACGAACTCTCGCTCGAGGACCTGGGGCTGGAGCTGAACGCTCACCGGGCGAGCCTCGCGTTCGGCACGTACAGTCGCGAGGGCGTGGTGCATGCCCTGCGCGCGTACGGTCTCGTCCAGAGGGTCGAGGACCGGGTGGGGCCCTTGGAGCTGCGCCTCTCCAGCGAGGACCCGTTCCATCCTCGCCTGACGTTCTGGAGCCGTCGGTTCTACGCCCCCGTCGCGGATCTCGCCCTACGCCGGACCACGGGGGCTGAGATTGGATTGACGGGAACACTCGCCGAGACGGAGATTCTCTACCTCGACAGCATTCTGCTTCAGCACCCGGGTCGTCACTTCGATTGGACCCGGCCGCCCCTTCCTGGGCAGTCTCATCCGGGCCTCTCGTTGTCGAAGGAGATCCTGGAGATTCTCCTCCTGATGGCGACTCGCATCGGCGCCGAGGCCCTCGCGCTGACTCCCTCCACGTTCGCCGCCGCGTCAGTGTACGAGCGGACCTTTCGGTTCGTGGATGGCGCAGCGCAGGGGCGCTTCTCGGCCTTGCGCCGTGCGGGGCGACAGCGCCCGCGGTGGCTCCTCGCGTGGGCCGTGGAGCTGGGATGTCTGCGCGACAGCCAAGAGCAGCCCGCGCTCTTCACGCCGTTGCCCATGGTGACGCCGCTGTCACGGCGGATGGCCCGGCGCTTCGAGTCCCGCTCGTGGCGCGAGGCATATCGGCAGCACGCGGACGCGCTGTTGGCCATCGACGAGGAGGCCCTCCAGGCACGCTTCCCCTGGGAGCGGATGCCGCCTGGGCCGCCCCCCGAGCGGGTCGCGGAGATGCTTGGGTATGATCCGCTCGCTCCGCATCCTCGTCGGGCCGAGCCCGAGGTCAGACGGGACGCGGTCGCACGCTCTGGGCGTTCAACCTAGGGAGCCCGAACGCGGCACTCCTGCCGCGTGGACTTTCCGACAGCTCGCCTTTCGGACGGGAAGGCGGCTGCTTCCTCGTGAGGCGAAGCCTATATTGGACTCTCACCCCCGTCGCACGCCGTCAGCGGTCGCACCCGAACCTCGTCAGGTCGCGCCACCCACGATGCGAAAGAACTTCATCCTCGACACGAACGTCCTGCTTCACGATCCCCGCAGCATCTACGGATTCAAGGACAACAACGTCATCATCCCCATCTACGTGATCGAGGAGATTGATCAGTTCAAGCGCGATCTCTCCGAGCTGGGGCGCAACGCCCGCCTGGTGGCGCGCTACCTCGATTCGTTCCGTGCGGAGGGCTCGCTCAAGGAGGGGGTGCCGCTGCCGCACGGAGGCATGTTGCGCGTGTGCTTCTCGTCCCGCGAGCTGCCGCTCTCCATGGCGGACAGCAACCTGATGGACAACCGCATCCTCGCGGTGGCCATCGACCTGATGGGCAAGGAGCCGGAGACCCAGGCGGTCTTCATCACCAAGGATACGAACCTCCGGATCCGCGCGGACGCGCTCGGCCTCATCGCCGAGGACTACGACACCGAGCGGGTCGAGATCACCGAGCTGTACACCGGCTTCACCGAGCTGCTGGCGCCGCGAGACCAGGTGGATCAGCTCTACCGCCCCGGTGCCGAGGAGGAGATCGCCCAGGCCGACCGCCTCTTCCCCAACGAGCTGGTGCTGCTCAAGGACGAGACGAATCCTTCCCATACCGCCATGGCGCGCTTCCACGGCCTCAAGGGGCGGCTCGTCCCGCTGGCGCGCCAGAGCAAGGAGGGCACCTGGGGCGTCCGGCCGCGCAACATGGAGCAGGCCTTCTGCTTGGATTTGCTGCTCAACGACGACATCAAGCTGGTCACCATCGTCGGCAAGGCGGGCACGGGCAAGACACTGCTCGCCATCGCCGCGGGGCTCCAGAAGGTCACCGAGGAGGGGCTCTACCAGAAGCTGCTCGTCAGCCGGCCCATCTTCCCCTTGGGACGCGACATCGGCTATCTGCCCGGCAGCGTCGAGGAGAAGCTGAATCCCTGGATGCAGCCCATCTTCGACAACGTGGAGTTCTTGATGAACCTCAGCCGCGCGGACAAGAAGGCCGGCCGCGGCTACCACGAGCTGTTGGACCTGGGGTTGATGGAGATCGAGCCGCTCACGTACATCCGCGGCCGCAGCATCCCCAACCAGTACATCATCGTGGACGAGGCCCAGAACCTCACGCCGCACGAAGTGAAGACCATCATCACCCGCGTGGGTGACAACACGAAGATCATCCTCACGGGCGACCCGTTCCAGATCGACAACCCGTACGTGGACGCGACCAACAACGGACTGGTTCACGTGGTGAACCGGTTCAAGAGCGAGAAGATCGCGGGTCACATCACCATGGCCAAGGGTGAACGAAGCGCCCTGGCAGAGCTCGCGGCGAACCTCCTCTAGCGGGCCGTTCGCCGCCACGCATCGAGAGCCTCATGAAGAACGAATCCCCAGAGTCGCCAGTTCCTCCCGACGAGGAGAAGAAGCCGCTCATCGAGTACCCGTCGGTCTACACGTTCAAGGTCATGGGGGCTCAGGCTCCCGATTTCGCCGAGCACGTCCGTGAACTCTTCCGGCGGATGATGGGGTCGGAGATCTCTCCGGACTCGATCCACGAGCAGCCCAGCAGCAAGGGCAAGTACGTGTCGCTCAGCGTCTCGGTGTACCTGCTCTCCGAGGAGCAACGGCGCTCCATCTACGCCCAGCTCCACCAGGACAAGCGGATCGTCTACTACCTGTGAGGCGGGCAGGGTGGAGGCGCCTGTCGCGGGTCGGCTCGGGTGGTCCCCGGCTGGAAGTCCAGCCGGGGTGGGTATAAGAGGGAACCACATGAGCCTCGCTGTGCACTTCCCGCTGTATCAACCCGCCAGCGCCCAGCGCGCGTTCGGCACGGATGAGGCGACGCGCCGGTTCGCCAAGGTGGCGCAGCTCGAGCCGGGATCACGTGTCCTGGTGCTGGGCGCGGGTCCTGATGGTCGCGCGGCCCTGCTGCTGGCTCAAGAGCTGAACTGCGCGGTCGTGGCCGCGGACACGGACGATGGCCTGCTTGCCTCCGTGCGAGAACAAGCCCTGGCTCGCGGCGTCCTGGAGCGGGTCGAGCTTCGCAAGGTCTCACTGACCGCGCTGGACCTTCCCGAGGCGAGCTTCAATGCCATTCTGATCGCGGGGCGAGTGCCCTACGCGCTGACGGATGCACTGGGGCGGCTGCGCCCGCTGCTGGCGAAGCGAGGCCGGCTCGGTTTTACCTATCCGGCCCGGGTGGGGCGGCACGCGCCCAAGGCAGCCCTCGACTTCTGGGAGCAGCGGCTCGGTGCTCCGTTGCTGGTCCCGCGCGAGCTGATGCAGACGATGGAGTCCGCTGGCTTCGAGCCCGAGGCCGCCGAGACGCTCCACGACTCTGAGCTGGACGCGCTCTACCAAGAGATGGAAGCCCACCTCGCAGAGATGTCCGCTGAGGAGGCGGCTCGCCCGCGCGCGGAGCTGGCCCTGCATCGCGAGCACAATGGCCGGACGGGGGCGAGCTATGCCTTCGTCGTGGGCCGCCGCAAGGAGCCGGGGGAGAAGCCGCCGGCCTCAAGGGATCGCGGCTGACCTGGGCTGCTCCCGCCCGAAGCTCGGGGCGGGAGGCCCGGTGCCTCACTGCATGGCGCCGTGGAAGTCGAGCAACTCGATGGACTCGGGCGCCACGGCCAGGGTCACTTCGTCGCGGTAGCCCGCCGCGTCCCCACCCACCTGGAAGGGCATGGGGCGGTTGAACCGGATGGTGGCGCCCTGAGTGTGGAAGTCGTGGATGCCCTCGTGGTTCCACCGACCGTTCCAGAGCTTGTGGAGGTTGGTGAGGACCTGCGTGGGGGTCACCTGGCCGAGCCGCAGTTGCATGAAGCCCCGCCGCGCGCTGGCATGGGGGAACATCCGGAACCCATAGCCGTAGTAGGGCATGGTCCCCGCGGCGGCCATCATCACCTCGCCACGGAAGAGCACCGCGCCGGGGGCGAGCGGCTCGCCCACGTCACGCCCGTCCGGTCCGATGCGATAGGCCTCGGAGGCGCCGTTGATGACCTCGCACTCCACCTGGACGGAGCCCGTCAGGTAGTAGGGCACCGTCTTGAAGGCGACCGCGGAGAAGTAGCCGCCACCGCCGGTGAGCACGCTCTTGAGCATGCCCTTGCCCAGGCTCTCCTTCACCCAGATGTAGTCGTTGAGGATCTTCCCATCCACGCCCAGGCCCGCGAACGGAGCCCGCTGGCCATCCACCAGCAACAGGTCCATGGCGCGGTGACCGGGGACCTCTCCCGCACGCGCGCGGAGCACGTCGTTCAGGATGCCGTCGCCGCGAGCCCCCGAGGCATTCACGTGCGCGGCGATGCCGTTGCCCGTTCCCAGCTTGAGGATGCCGAAGCGCGGCGCCTGCTGCCCCGCGAACCGTCCGCGAGGCCCCACCTGCTGGAGGACCTCATTCACGAAGCCCATGAACGTGCCGTCGCCGCCACCCGTGAAGACCGTGGGGTACCCGCGCTCCAGGACGGTCTGGGCGATGCGGCGCGCATCCAGCTCCGAGCGAGAGAGGAACAGGTCCTGCTCCGGAACCACGTGGGACAGCATCTTCACGACCCGGGCGTCGACCTTGCGCGCGTTGGCGTTCAGCATGACCGCGACCTTCGGCTCGGACTCGGCCGCGGGGGCTCGACGGAGGTCCGGAGAGCGGAGGGGCTGAACCATCATGATGGGCTCCAAGGAGGGGGGCAGGGAGGCTCGTGACGCGACGCTCGCCCCTTTGTGCAGTTTTCTCGCCAGTCGCTGACGCGGGGCGTTAGCGGGTGGGACTCACTGTGATTCCAGCGGGTTGCGAGGTTCGCTGGTCATCGGAGAGGGCTTGGGTTGCTACCGGCGGGTGACAGCGGTGTAGAGCGCGTTACGCACCCGTTCCGTGAAGGTGGCGGGCGGGTGACGTGGGGGACGAACCCGCCGATGTGGACTGCGCGACGCCTTCACCAGCCCCACCTTCCCACCAGGAGGATCGGAAATCCCCTCGCTCGTTTGACACCGAGGGGTGGGTGGTTACGTTGGGCGTACATCAGGACTTTGTAGGAAAACCGCAGTCATTTCCGGAGGATAGCAACCGTGGGCAAGATTATCGGGATCGACCTGGGCACCACGAACAGCGTGGTCGCGATCATGGAGGGTCGCGAGCCCAAGGTCATCGTCAACGAGGAAGGCAGCCGCATCACGCCCTCGGTGGTCGCGTTCACGAAGGACGGGGAGCGCCTGGTCGGTCAGGTGGCGAAGCGGCAGGCCATCACGAACCCGGAGCGCACCATCTATTCCGTGAAGCGCTTCATGGGGCGCCGGTACGAGGAAGTGGGCGACGAGGCCAAGCTCGTTCCGTACAAGGTGTCCAAGGGCCAGCACGGCGATGCTCGCGTGGAGATCGACGGCAAGCAGTACAGTGCGCCGGAGATCAGCGCGCAGGTGCTGCTCAAGCTGAAGCGCGCCGCGGAGAACTACCTGGGCGAGAAGGTGACCGAGGCGGTCATCACCGTTCCGGCGTACTTCAACGACGCCCAGCGCCAGGCCACCAAGGACGCCGGTGAGATTGCGGGTCTCACGGTTCGCCGCATCGTGAACGAGCCGACGGCCGCCGCGCTCGCGTACGGGCTGGACAAGAAGAAGGACGAGAAGATCGCCGTCTACGACTTCGGCGGCGGCACCTTCGACATCTCCATCCTCGAGGTGGGCGAGAACGTCGTGGAGGTGCTCGCCACCAACGGCGACACGCACCTCGGTGGCGACAACATCGACCTGACGATCATGGATTGGCTGATCGCCGAGTTCAAGAAGGACACGGGGCTCGATGTCTCCAAGGACAAGATGGTGCTCCAGCGCCTGAAGGAGGCGGCGGAGAAGGCGAAGATCGAGCTGTCGAGCGCGATGGAGACGGAGATCAACCTGCCGTTCCTCACGGCGGATGCGTCGGGTCCCAAGCACCTGAACGTGAAGCTCACGCGCGCGAAGTTCGAGGCGATGATCGACAAGCTCGTCGAGCGCTCGCTGGAGCCTTGCCGCAAGTGTCTCAAGGACTCGGGGCTGGAGGCGAAGGACCTCAACGAGGTCGTTCTCGTGGGTGGCAGCACGCGCATCCCGATGGTCCAGGAGGCCGTGAAGCGGCTGTTCGGCAAGGAGCCGAACCGCTCGGTGAACCCCGACGAGGTCGTGGCGGTGGGTGCCGCGGTGCAGGCGGGTGTGCTCTCCGGCGAGGTGAAGGACATCCTCCTGCTGGACGTCACGCCGCTGTCCCTGGGCGTGGAGACGCTGGGTGGCGTGATGACCAAGCTCATCGAGCGCAACACCACGATTCCCTCGCGCAAGTCGGAGACCTTCTCCACGGCGGCGGATGGACAGACCCAGGTGGAGATTCACGTCCTCCAGGGTGAGCGCGAGATGGCGGTCGACAACCGCAGCCTCGGCCGCTTCCACCTGACGGGCCTTCCTCCGGCGCCGCGCGGCGTGCCCCAGGTCGAGGTGATCTTCGACATCGACGCGAACGGCATCCTGAACGTCACCGCCAAGGACAAGGCGACGGGCAAGGAGCAGAAGGTCACCATCTCCCACTCGTCTGGTCTCGCGAAGGACGAGGTCGAGAAGATGGTCAACGACGCCCGCAGCAATGAGGCCACCGACAAGGCGCGTCGCGAGCTGGTGGAGGTCAAGAACCAGGCCGAGAGCCAGTCCTACGCCGCGGACAAGATGATCCGCGAGAACAAGGACAAGCTCGGTCCGGACGTGACGAAGTCCATCGAGGAGGCGGTGGCGGAGCTGAACAAGGTCCGCGAAGGCCAGGACAAGGACGCTATCAAGGCGGCGCTCGATAAGCTGCAGCAGGCCAGCTACAAGGCGGCTGAGGCGATGTACCGGGCCACGGGTGGCAGCCCCGAGGGCGCGCCGGGTGCGGACGCGGGGCCTGAGGCCGCTCCTGGTGGCCAGCAGGGCGCGAAGAAGGACGACGTGGTGGATGCGGAGTTCCGTCAGTCCTGAGTCGCTGAGCACCATCGTCGAGCCACGCGTGGCTCGCGCTTGAGCTGAGCTGAAGGCCGGTGTCCTCCTCGAGGGCGCCGGCCTTCGTGTTCTTGGAGCGCTTGTGCGCGGTTGCTCTGCTTGCTTCCGCCGAGCGAGACGGTCGTGCGAGGGCCTGGACGTCCGAGCGTGACAACCCCTTGATTTCGCTCTCGGGGGCGGTGGTCCTCGCGCTGCAACGTGGGCCGGCACCTCGTTGTCTCGAAGGTGCCTGACATGTCCCGTATCGAGTCGTCGACCAACCCTGTGCTGCCGGAAACGCCACCGGCTGACGCTGTGCCCGTGCCGAGTTCATCGCTGCGTGGTTTCTCAAGCAGCTCCGTGTCGGAACGCAGCGACTCGGTTCGGAACTCCGTGGAAGTCTTTCGAGGCGAGATGCCCCATCCGAAGGCTGCGACCGGTGGAGCCGAGAGGCCTCGGACTGGGGAGGGCAATCAGTTCGACTTCGCGATTGGTGGCATGTTTCCGCCCCGGCCCACGGGGAATCTGCGTGAGCAGGCCAAACAGGGCGCGTTGACGGCGATGCAATCGGAAGCGGCCGCAGCGAGCCAACTCCTGCGCGGTGGCGCCGCGGTGGATGCGTACGCGCGGCAGCATCTGAAGATGTTGGAGCCCAGCCCGCCCATCGCTGGGGCGCCAACGTCGCTGACGGACTATGCCAGCGTGGTTCCGGGTGTGTCGGCGGAGACGGCCTATCGGACGTTCGTGCGCGAGCCCAACGCCCTCTTTGGCGCGGCGGGCATCGTCCTGCGCCCGGCCACGACCTCCTTGGCGGATGGCGCCAAGTTGTTCCTCGAGGAGAAAGGGATGCCCCCGGTGTGGGCACCCATCTCCGTGCACCTCGACGCTCAGAAACGCACGGTGCACATCACCACCCTGGATGGCCATCCGCTGCGCGGTACCAACCGTTTCGTGTTCGAGGACGACGGTCGGGGCGGCACGCGTGTTCGCCAGTACTCAGCCTTCCAGGGTAGCTCCCCAGCCACGAGCGTGGGGCTCAAGCTGATGGACCCCATTGAACGGCAGCATGACATCTGGCGCAGCGTGCACGGGAAGCTCCATGACATGCTGCGGGCGCGCTGACATATCCATCCAGGAGAGGTGGTCCATGACGCGACTTCAGACGACGGCGCCAGGCCATGATGTCGTCCTCTACGACGGGCATTGCCGCATCTGCAGTGGGGCAGCGCGGGAGATGAAGCGGCTGCTCGGAGGCCAGGGAACGGAGCTGCGTTCCTTTCGGGACGAAGGTGTTCTGGACTCATTCCCTGGCATCTCGGCGGATCGGTGCGAGCGGGCCATGCAACTGGTCCAGGCGGATGGTCGGGTGGTCGAAGGAGCCGAGGCCATTGTGCGTGCCCTGGGCCGTCGCCCCTTGGGGCGCTTGCTGTACGTCTATTACGTGCCCGGTCTGCGGCAGGTCATCGACATGGCCTACCGGGTCTTCGCGCGGTATCGCTTTCGAATCGCCGGGCGGCAGTGCTCGGATGGGAGTTGTGCGGTGCACTTCAAATAGGCGGAGGAGGGCGGCTACCATGCCGCCCTCCACGTTGCTCCAGACGCCCCGTGACTCCTCTCATGTCGACGTACCCGCAGGCTGCCCAGGCGTTTCGTCGCTTCTTTGGTGAACTCAGAGAGACGTTCCTCGAACGCGAGGCGGTCCTCACGCAGATTGAGCTGGCGCTGCTGTGTCGAGAGCATGTGCTCGTCGTGGGGCCTCCGGGAACGGCCAAGAGCGCCATCGCAAGCTCGGTGCTGGGCCGCATCACGGACGAGGCCTCTGGCCTCCCATCGCTTTTTTCCAAGCAGATCGCCGAGTCGACCGTGCAGGCGGACCTCATCGGTCCGGTGGACTTCAAGGTGCTCACGGAGACGGGCCGGACGGAGTACCTGACCGAGGAGGGCATGCTGGGTTCGGTGCATGCCTTCCTCGACGAGGTGTTCGATGGCCGGGACATGCTGCTGCGCTCCATCCTCAACGTCCTGTACGAGCGGGAGCTGAAGCACGGAAGGCGCGTGACGGTCGGGCGGACCGAATGCGTCATCATGACCAGCAATCGGTACCTCTCCGAGGTCCTTGCTCAGTCTCCCGAGCTCTTGTTGGCGTTCGCGGACCGGATGAGCTTCATCTGCTTCGTCCCGAAGGCGTTTGCCCGACGAGAGAGCCGGGCGGCGATGTTGCAGCGCTTCGTTGGCGGGGCTCGGCCCGACCTGAAGGCCGCTCTGACTTTGCAGCAACTGGACATGCTCCAGGCGCAAGTGGAGCGAGTCACCGTTCCAGGCCATGTCCTGGAGGGCGTGGAACTGCTGGCGGATGCGCTGGAACGCGTGCTGGTCGCGCAAGTCTCCAAGCTCCCCGACTACGTGCCCACCAAGTACTTCTCGCAGCGCTCCATTGTGAAGGCGATGTGGGCCCTCAAGGCTGCGGTGGTGCGCGATCAGATCTACCGGCGCCCGGACCGGGCGCTGGAAGCAACGGTAGAGGACCTGGATGCCCTGCGATGGTTCTTCTTGCTGGGCGGGCCGCATGGCGCCGAGACCGAGGCGTTGCTCAAGGCCTCGGTGGATCCTCGCGAGCGGGCACAGTTGGAGATTGTCCGACTTGAGCAGCGCGCTTTCGATGATGCACTGGCCCAGGTGCGTCAAGAGTTGGGCGGTGGTTTGGAGCGAGAGGCTGCGGCCCTGGCCGCGAGCGAGGATGCCGCCAGCGTTGAGTCCCTGGGACGTGCGTGGCAGCCGGCGGCGGTTTCGCTCACGGCGAAGGGCCTGTTGGGCAAGCTTGTTCCAGGGCCTCGCCATGCGCAGAACCGGACCCCACTCCTGGGCGCAGCGCGCTCGCTCGTTGCTGTGACAGAGCAGCGGCTGGCTCGCGGCATGTCTGCTCCCGGCGAGGGGCGAATGGGCATGCCGCTGTTGGCCGCGGTTCGTGACGTCCTCGCGCTGTGCCGAGCTGTTCCCGAACTGCAATCCGTCTTTCCGAACCTGTGCGCATTCACGGCTCGGTTTCTGTCGCAGGCGCTCGAGTTGTGGGCACTGGCCGCGGAAGGGCTGGCCTTCGAGGATGGGTTCAAGGTCGACAGCGTGGTGGGGCTCGCGAGCAACCTGGAAGAAGAGTTCGGGATGACGAGCGAACTCGCGGCGATTCTCATGGAAGGGCTTCCAGAGGCCCAGATCCGTCTCCGTGAGGCGGACAGCGTGGCGCGAAAGCGGGTCGTCACGGCGCTGCGGCGACGGGTGGTCGTGGCCTATCAAGGGCAGCCTCAGAGAGCGCGGAAGGATCCGCTCGATGCGCTCACGGCCGATTCGCGCCGGCTCACCCAGATTGATCAGTCGCTCTTGTCGCTCGATGCGAGCCAGCCAGGGCTGAAACAGGAACTGCTTCGGCCACTCGGCGTGGCCTATGCGCGTGAAGTGCTGGGGTCGACGCCGTTCGATCGGCTTCAGCAATACGCTCGCGCGCTCCAGTCCGTCACCGAGAACCTTCGCCGTGAGGGCGTGGCTCCCGAGGCGCTCATCACCGAGTGCCGCGAACTCATCGAGATGCGCATCCGTGAGCATGCTGGTTCCTTGGCGCGACAGCCCGCGAGCACTCCTCCTGCTCCCGCTTCGGCACTGAACGGCGATGCGTACGCACACTATCGCGAGGAAGTGTCTGCTCGGGCGCTCGAAGGTGAGTTCTCAGCCCTGATCGGACTGGAGGGACTGCTCGCGCCAACCGATGGAGTCGCCTCGGGTGAGACTTTCTCCGAGAGCGTTCGCGACGCCGTCGCGCGGGCGGAGCTTGTCTTCCTTGCGTCTCGGGTCACGTACTTGCGGGGGTGGTTGTCGCAACTCCTCTCGGTGCTTCCGCCGCCTGAGTCGTTGACTGAGCGCACCGATGCGGAACGGACCTTCGACCGGCTCGTGCGCAGCCGCTTCCCGTTGCTGGCATTGAAGGAGGGGGAGCTGGTTCGTCTCCAGGCCGCGCTCGCGGTGCTGAGTGGCATCTCGGGCGAGGTAGGCGGTCGGGCGCGCGAGCTGGTCGCGATGCTGAAGCGCATGGATGAGGAGTTCGGCCAGTTCAGTCGGCACGTCCTGGAGCGGCGGACCGCGGCATGACTTCGCTTCGACGAGTGCACCGCGCCGTCGACGGGCAAGGGGCCTGAGTCGTGCTCTCGCGTCGACTCTCCGAGTTGCGCTCGCGCGTGGATGCGCTGCGGCAGCCTTCTGCCGGCGGAGCGATGCCGTGGGCGCTGTTGGGTCGCAGGCTTCGAGGTCCGGAGGACCTGTCGCTGCCGGTGCTGAGTGCGCTCGACAAGGCGTTGGATCGCGTCGGGGTGCACACGTCGGCGGATGCGCGCTTGTTGCGTCGTCTGGGGGTGAAGCGGGGAAGGGCGGGGGCGCTGGCCCAGGGACTTGAGGGACGTGCCGCTGAAGCCCTCGACGAGTATGCTCAGTGCGTGGCTCGCGCGGAGCGCTCGCACCGTGCTCGGGAACTGCCTGACGGAGCGCTTACGGCCATCGAGCGCGGCTTCGTTCAGCTGGCCCGCGCTGTGAGAGTGGCTGAGTTGTTTTCTCGCGAAGCCACGACCCGTGAAGGGAATGAGGCATTCGAAGTCTTCCCGCGCGCAGCGTCGACTTCGTACGTTCGCCCGCCGGCGAGTGCACGCCTCGCGGTCGCCGAGGTTCTCGCGGAGCGGGCTCGCTCGAACGTCAGTGATGTGGCGCAGAAGCGGCGCGATCTCGACGTGGCCCATGAGTTGTTGCTCCGGCTGGGGTTGGAGGATGACCGCGAGCGAGGCATGGCGCTGCGCAATGAAGTGGCAGAGGCGCGTGAGCGCGTTCGGATGGGCCCCGTCACGCGCTCGTTGGGCGAGCTGATTCAGGAGGTGCGCACGCGGGCTCGGACTGAACCTCGGGTGGCGTACTCGGCGCTGCGGGGATTGTATGAGACCGCGCTGGAGGCTGGGGATGCGCAGCTCGCCGCGGTGGCTCGTGGGGCTCTGGTTCCTCTCCTGCCCGCGGAGTCGAAGCTGACGACGATGGTCGAGCAGGCGGAGCGGGAGACGCTCTCTCGATGGTTGGGAGAGGCCCCTCGCGAGACTCCTGTGTCCCCGGAGGGGCGGAAAGAGCTGGGGGGCGCGGATGATCTCCTCGCGGACCTGGCGTTCTCACTGAAGCCAGAGCAGCTCGCGACCTTCGAGCTTGCCGCGGGATGTGCTCGGTACTTTGACGTCGAGGACACGCTGTCCGCCGAGGTGGTCGAGGAGTCTCCTGCCTCGGCTCGGCCGAAGCCTCGTCGCGTGCCCTATCCCACGCAGCGGATGAGCTTCGAGACGACGGGCAGCCTGCACGACGTGCAGCACTTCGTCGTCACGGATCCACGGCTGTTGCTGCATGACCTCGCGGCGCACCGACAGCTCGTTCGTGCGTATCTGGAGGAGGTTCCTCCCCGCCGCTCGAAGAAGGTGAAGCGCACCGCGGTTCGCGTCTACGTGTGCGACGCGTCCGGGTCCATGCATGGCGCGCGTGCTCGGTTCCGCGACGCCCTCATCATCGCGGAGCTCAACAACCTGCGCGTGAAGGCCCGGCGCGGCGAGCCCTTCGACCCCATCTACTTCAGCTTCTTCAACGACATTCCCACCGAGTTGGCCCGCGTGGACACGTCGAGCGAGGCGACTCGGCAGATTGAGAAGTTGTTCCGTCTCTCGCCCGCGGAGGGGCAGACGGACATCTCGCTGGCACTGCTGTCCGCGTTCGATTCCATCCGAGCCGCGCAGGGCAAGGACCCCTATCTCGCTCGGGCCACCGTGGTCCTGGTCACCGATGGCGAGGACCGGGTGGACCTCGAACTCATCCGCCGGATGCGCGCGCCCATCGATGCGCTCGACATCGCGCTGAGCTTCATCTCGTTGGGAGAAGAGAACCCCGACCTCAAGTCCCTGGTCCTGGAGCAGCGGGCCGCGGGTGGGCGCGCCTTCTATCACCAGCTTTCGGATGAGGAGATCCGCTGGGCCCGCACCGAGTTCGACACGCCCTGGCACACGCTGCTTCCTCGCGAGGTGGAGGCCACCGCCGAGGCGCTGGATGCGCTCGCCCCGCATCTGGAGGCGCTGGAGGCCGTGGCGGCCAAGCGGGATGCGCCAGCGGTCGTGGCCGTGGAGGCATCGTTCGACGCGCTGTTCCCCGAGCATCCCGCGCGGTCGCTCTCGGGCGAGCTGCCTGGCTCGGAGACGGTTGCTCGGGTGCGGGACATCTTGGAGGCGCTGGCGGAGGCGGCCTCGCTCGCTCCCGCGGACCAGCGCGCGACTGAGAGCGTCGTGCTCTTGCAGCACCTCCTCACGGTCTATGGGCTCTCGTCGGGGCGCTACCTGACGGTGCTGTCGGCCGGTGGTCAGCCGGTGGCCGAGGCCCTCGCGCGGGTCCGCTTGTTGTGTCGGCCATTCGGATAGGCTCGTCGCGGGAGCGCCATGTTCGGTTTCTGGAAGAAGAAGGCGCCTGTGGCGCCGGTGAGTCCGCTGGCCACGTTCGATTCGCTCATCGAGGGCCTGGAGCGCCAGGGCTCGGAGGTGCGCAAGTCGGCGGCCACCCTGCTGGCCTTGAAGGGGGACTTGAGTCGCTCCGTGGAGCGATACACCCGCCGGCTGGAGGACATCGCCTCGCGACGGCTCACGGCGGAGACCCGGGGCGATGCGCGCGGGGTGGAGGTGCTGGAGCGAGATCGGGCTCAGGCCGAGCAGCTCCGCGCCGCCGCGCGCGCCTCACTCGAACGCGTGGAGCAGGATTCCCGGCTGTTGCTCGAGGCCGCGGCGGAGCTGGGGGCTCGCGTGGTGGAGCTTCGCTCGGAGCGAGAGAGTGCTTCGGCGCGCATCGCGGCGGGTGGTGTCGTCACCGAGGCGCTGCGGGCACGGGTGCAGCGCTTCGAGCAGGTGCTCGCGCTCGAAGCGGCCCGCGACGAGGTCGAGAAGGCGCACGCCCTGGCGGAGATCTACCGAGAGGAGCAGCGCTCCGGCCCAGAGCGGACGCCCGCGGATTGACTCCTCGGGAGGATGGGGCGCGGGGCCGTCCGTGAGTTCCGGGCGGCGCGTTCCATCCCGCGGCGCGTGGATCAGGTGCGGCGCGCCGTCTGGTGCAGCTCGAGGACGATGTTGCCGCCCTTGAAGAGGCGGACCGCGCCCGAGGTCTGGCTGACCACCAGCGCGATGCAGTCCGTGGTGGAGGTGATGCCGGCTGCGGCCGCGTGGCGTGCTCCCAGCCCCAAGGGAATCTTCACCGAGTCGTCGGTGGCCGACAGGTAGCGCCCCGCCGCGAGCACGACACCATCCTCGCGGATGACGAACGCGCCATCGAGCACGGAGAAGTTCTTGATGGCCTCGCGAATCTTGGGGTCCAGCACGTTCCGTTCCGCCTCGGACAGGCCCTGGAATGGATTGATGGTCATCTGGCGGCTCTTCTCCAGGACCGTCGTGTGGTCGCCAATCGTGATGATGGTCCCGATGGGGTGACCCTCGAAGCCCTCCTGGCCAATCTGGAGCGCGAGCTGGATGAGGGCGTCCACGACCTGGGAGTTGAACTCCTCCCCGAGCTTCACGCCCTCGATGGCCAGCCGGTCATCGAGGGAGCCTCCGATGCGCATCTGCATGAGCGTGTCAGGGGGGCGTCCTACCTTCCCCGTCATGCACAAGACGAGATCGCCTTCCTTGAACGCTCCCTGGGAGAGCGCGGACACGAGCGCCACCTTCACTCGCTCTGTCCGCGAATAGTCATAGGCGGGAATCACCAGGGCTCGGAACTTCTTCGCCAGAAGTTCCTGCGCGAGCTTGTCCAGGGTTACCGCGTAGACGAGCTTCTTGCGCGCCTGCCTTCCCCGGAGTTCCTCAGTAGGGATGGGCGTGTCGCAGATGTAGAGGAAGTGATCGACGTCCGGCTTGCCGGCCAGCGCGAGGACCGAGCGCAAGAATTCCCGATCGAACTTCGTGTTCTCGCTCAAGCTGTCCCTCCGTTACCGCCGGATCCGGGTCAGGTCACCTTGACACTGCCCACCGCATGAATAAAGCTTTCGGGCCCTTTTTTTGAGGGTAGGGCCTCTTCCCCTCGCCGCACCGGAGCACTCGCTGTGAACCAGAAAGATCTCAAGCGTTACAAGAAGATGCTCGAGGACAGCAAGACGAGCCTGATCGAGAGCGCCAAGAAAACCCTGGTAGAGGAGTCCTCCTTCGATACGGACGACCTGCCGGATGAGATCGACCTGGCGTCTTCCGAGTACGCGCAGTCGATGGTGTTCCGCCTGCGTGACCGGGAGAAGTTCCTCCTGCAGAAGATTGAGAAGGCGCTCGTTCGCATCGAGGACGGGACCTTCGGCATCTGCGAGCGTTGCGAGGAGGACATCTCGCCCAAGCGCCTGGAGGCGCGTCCCGTGACGACCCTGTGCATCCGTTGCAAGGAGGAGCAGGAGAAGAAGGAGAAGTCGTACGGGTGAGCAGGACGTTGGGGCCGCGCGGCGCCATGCACCGTGCGGCCCCGCCTCGAGGCTCAGGCCGCCGCGGCTTGAATCTCGACCCGCAGCAGCTGACGTCCGATGAGGAAGTGGTCCCCGTTGTCCACGAACGTGGGGCCCGCCAGCCGGATGAAGGTGCCGTTGGACGAACCCACGTCCCGCACCATGAGTCGATCCCCTCTCACAGTGAGTGAGGCGTGCCGGCCGGACACGAAGCCGTCCGTGGGGAAGGTGAGTTCGCCTTGCTCTCGACCCAGCAGGTTGTCCCCCTCGCGCAGGGGGAAGGCCGCGCCGCGCAGGCCGCCCTCGAGGAGCTGCACGAGGCGGAGGCGGTAGCCCGGATCCGGTGAGCCCCAGACCTGGGTGCCTCCGGGGCCCAGGGCGGGCGCGGGGATGGGCTCCAGCACCATGCGCTGACGTCCGAGGCGCAGCTCGCCGCCTGTGGGCAGCTCGCGCTCCTGGCGCAGGCGGACGAAGACGCCGTTGGCGCCGCCCACGTCCTCCACCGCGAGCCGGGAGCCGGAGAAGAAGAAGCGCGCCTGCACCGGCATGATGAACGGATCATCGTTGAGGGCGATGTCCGCCTGCATCCCGCAGGTGAGCGTGTCGCGCTGCATGCGCACGAGGGACTCGGGGCCGCCGTCGGCGCGCACGACGCGGATGGAGACTTGAGGCCGGGAGGAGACGGCCGCGACGGCCATCACCATCGTGCCGGAACGCAGCGGCGAGCCGCAGGCGCGGCACACGGTGGCGTCCCGAGGGTTCTCGGTGTCACAGCGGGGGCAATATTCCACGGCGTCCATGGGAGTCTCCGCGTTCTAGCAGGGGTGGGCCGACGATGGGGGCACTACGCGTGGCTTGCTCGTGACCCGAGCGACGTGGTGAAGTCCCGGCCCCACCTCACGGGACGCTGACTTGCTCTGCCCCTCCTGCGGCGCTGACGCCCAAGATTCCTCCCGGTACTGCCCCGCCTGCGGGGCGACACTCGTGCGCGCGCCGGAAGGCGACGAGTACGTGGGCAAGACCATCGCCCACAAATACCGCGTCGAGGCCCTCATCGGCGAAGGGGGAATGGGCCGCGTGTTCCGGGCCCGGCAGATCGCGCTCGACAAGGTGGTGGTGCTGAAGGTGCTGCGCCACACGCTGTTGTCGGATGAGCGCACCGTGGCGCGCTTCCAGCGCGAGGCCAAGGCCGCCAGCCGCCTCAACCACCCCAACTCCATCAGCGTGCTGGACTTCGGTCAGGCCGAGGACGGCGCGCTCTTCATCGCGATGGAGTACGTCGCCGGCCAGGACCTGCACCAGATCCTCAGCCGTGAGTGGCCGCTGGCCGAGAGCCGCGTCGCGCGCATCGTCAACCAGGTGCTGAGCGCGCTGTCCGACGCCCACGGCGCGGGGGTCATCCACCGGGATCTCAAGCCCGAGAACATCATGGTGGAGCAGCGGCGCAACGAGCCGGACTTCGTCAAGGTGCTCGACTTCGGCATCGCGAAGATCACCGACTCCCAGGACGACGGTCCCGCCCTCACGCGCGCGGGCTTCGTCTGCGGCACCCCCGAGTACATGTCGCCGGAGCAGGCGCGGGGCGCGCAGCTCGACCATCGCTCGGATCTGTATGCGGTGGGCGTCATCCTCTACCAGCTGATGACGGGTCTGCTGCCCTTCGAGTCGGACTCCGCGGTGGGCTTCGCGACGAAGCACCTCACGGAGGAGCCGCCCGCGCCGACGAAGCGTCGCCCGGATGCGCGCATCAGTCCCGCGATGGAGCGGCTCATCCTCCGCGCGCTCTCCAAGAACCCGGATGATCGCCCCGCCAACGCCGAGGCGTTCAAGGCGGAGCTGGCCGCGGTGGACAAGGAGCGCCGTCGCGCGGACGCCGCGCCCCGCCGGCCGCAGCCCTCCAACGTGCTGGCGCCGTTGCCGCGCAAGGCCCTGGCCCCCAACGCACAGTCGCACGACACCCAGGATGCGAGCGCGCGCAGCTGGAATGATCAGACGGTGGAGGCCACGGTCCGCGCGCTCCCCGACGTGCTAGCGCCGTTGCCCGCGGGGGCGGCCGAGATGTCCGCCGGGCGCGAGCGCACCGACTCGATGGTGGCCACCAACCCCGGCGGAGGGGGAGGGGGCCTGTCGTTGTTCTTCAAGGCCCTCACCCTGATGCTCGTCATCGGGACGGTGGGGTTCTTCGTCTACTACTTCTATTTCATGGGCAGCTCGAGCAGCGGGCCGGACGCGCCCTACGCGCTGCCCCGCAACGCGCCGGTGCCGCTGACTGGCGGCGAGCCGGACCCCGAGCGTCCCCTGTACGAGCAGGAGATCCCCAACACCGCCCGCAACGTGGATCGCGCGCGGCAGCGTAGCCTGGATGGAGACCGGGCCCTGGCCGCCAAGGACCTGGGGCTCGCGACGTCCATGTACAAGGAGGCGTTCCAGCTCAATCCGGATCCCGAGCTGGCCCTCAAGCTGGGCGAGCTGTACTGGCAGCGGGAGAACCTGGGCGAGGCGCGTGGTTGGTGGACGCGCCACCTGCGCGATGCGTCCGACTCGAAGGCGCGGACGTACATCGAGGAGCGGCTCGGCGGGCCGGTGGTGGCCGCTCCCGAGCCGTAAGGCTCCGCTAGCCCAGCGTCTCCACCTGGACGACGTGCTGGCCCAGGCGAACGCGATCGCCGGGCCGCAGCGGCCGCTCGACCATGGGCGGCACGCGGACGTAGGTGCCCAGTCCTCCCGAGAGGTCGCGCAGGAGCGCGCCCATGGGTGTGGGGCTCAGCTCGCAGTGCCGACCCGACATGCCCTCGTCATTGGGATAGGACAGGTCGCAGTGCGCCTGCCCGAGCGTGAGCAGCGGCGCGGCCGTCACGACTGCTCGGCCAGCGCGACCGCCCATGAGGACTTCCTCCACGCCGTACACCGCTTGCCCCAGCGGCACGGGGGCACCGTAGATGGCCGGCCGGCCCGAAATGGGCGCCGGTGCATCCGCGCGACCCGTGAAGCGGAACAGGCGCTGGCCGGCGCTGAACAGCGCGCGAGGCACCAGCGCCTCGGTGCTGGAGATGGTGACGTAGACGCCGGACGCGCTCGTCTCGTCTCGAACGAACAGCGCCCCCTCCTTCACGAGGAAGGTGGCGTGCAGCGGCGACACGAAGACGTCATCCGCGAAGAGGATGGCGCCGCGCTGGCGGCCCACCACGCAGCCGGTGACCGGGAGCTTGTAGCGCTGGCCACGCATGGAGCCCGCGATGACGGCCAGTCCGAACCGCGAAGCCACCGGGGCTGGCCGTGCCGGCGCGGCGGCAGGGGCGGTGCCCGGGCGGTTGGGCAGGGCGCTGTCGGGCACGGGCGGGGGCGGCCGGGTGTTCGCCGGCGCCGTGGGCGTCCGACCCGGAGGCGCGGGCTGAGGTGCCGCGGGGGCCTGGGCGGGGCCCAGCACGGGCGGTGCGGTGCGCGCGGGCGTCCGGGGCTCGAGGGCGAGGCCTGCCGCCGCGGTGGGGGGCGGCGTCCGAGCGGACGGCCTCATGCCTGGCGGCACGGCGCTTGGGGGCGGCGGAGGGGTCGGGGGTGCGGTGGGCTCGCCCGCTCGGGGGAAGGTGGCGACCGCGACAGGCCGTCCCGCTGGGGCGGGCGGGGGCGCGGCGGGGCGTGGAGGGGTCCCCGCTGGCGCCACGGGCCTGGCTGCGGGGGCCGAGACGAGTGCCTGGCTGCACAGGGCGCAGGCCGCCGAGCGAGGCGGATTGAGGCCGTCACAGTTCGGGCACACCACGGGAAGTGCGGACAGCAGGAGCTGTGACATGGGCGGGGGGCGAATCTATTGGCGCGTAAAACGTCGGGTCAATGAAAGCAAATGCGCCGGCACTGGGCTGGCCGCATGCGGTCCGGTCACTCGGGGCCGCAAATCGACCCCGGGGCAACATTGCCCCTCATGATTTCGGCAGTTACGATTGCCAACGCCTCGATGATTCGCCTGAACGACATTCTCCAGCGGGTTGCCTCGTACCACCCTGACCCTGATCTGGACATCATCAAGAAGGCATACGTCTACTCCGCCAAGGTCCATCAGGGACAGCTCCGCAAGTCCGGGGAGCCCTACCTGGTCCATCCGCTGGAGGTTGCCGGCATCCTCGCGGAGCTGAAGCTAGACGAAGCCTCCATTGTCACGGGTCTGCTCCACGACACCATCGAGGACACGCTCGCCACCGCCGAGGAGCTGACCGAGCTGTTCGGCCCGGAGGTGGCGCAGCTCGTCGACGGCGTCACAAAGCTCTCCAAGTTCTCCGCGTCCGCGACGCTCTCCCAAGAGGAGAAGCAGGCGGAGAACTTCCGGAAGATGATCATCGCGATGGCGCAGGACATCCGCGTCATCCTCGTGAAGCTGGCGGACCGCACGCACAACATGCGGACGTTGGATCACATGTCCGAAGAGAAGCAGGCGCGCATTGCCCAGGAGACGCTGGACATCTACGCGCCGCTGGCCAACCGGCTGGGCATCTCGTGGATCAAGACCGAGCTGGAGGACCTGTCCTTCCGCTACGTGAAGCCGCAGGAGTTCTTCGCGCTCCAGGAGCAGCTCAACAAGCGCAAGAAGGAGCGCGAGAAGTACATCGAGGACACCGTCGCGCTGGTGCGCTCGAAGCTGGAGGAGCGCAACCTCAAGGGCGAGGTCAGCGGTCGCTTCAAGCACGTCTACAGCATCTACAAGAAGATCAAGGCGCAGGGGATCGACTTCGATCAGATCCACGACATCATCGCGTTCCGCATCGTCACGCCCTCGGTGCCCTCGTGTTACGAGGCGCTCGGGATGGTGCACCAGATGTGGAAGCCGGTGCCGGGGCGCTTCAAGGACTTCATCGCCATCCCCAAGCCCAACATGTACCAGTCGCTGCACACCACGGTGATTGGTCCGTTGAGCGAGCGCGTGGAGGTGCAGATCCGCACGCCGGACATGCACAAGATCGCCGAGGAGGGCATCGCCGCGCACTGGGCCTACAAGGAAGGGCGCGCGTCCATCTCCAAGGACGATGAGAAGTTCGCGTGGCTGCGCCAGCTCATGGAGTGGCAGCAGGATCTCAAGGACCCCAAGGAGTTCCTCGAGACGGTGAAGGTGGACCTCTTCACCGACGAGGTCTTCGTCTTCACGCCCAAGGGCGACGTGCGCAGCCTGCCGCGCGGAGCCACGCCGGTGGACTTCGCCTTCGCCATCCACTCGGACGTGGGCAGCCGGTGCGTGGGCGCGAAGGTGAACGGGAAGATTGTCCCGCTGCGCTACAAGCTGAAGAACGGCGACACCGTGGAGGTGCTCACCAGTCCGCAGGCGCACCCCTCGAAGGACTGGCTCACCTTCGTCAAGACGAGCCGGGCCCAGCAGCGCATCCGCGGCTTCATCAAGCAGCAGCAGCGCGACAAGAGCCTGCAGCTGGGACGCGAGCTGGCCGAGCGCGAGTTCCGCCGCTTCCAGCTCAACTTCAACAAGCAGATGAAGTCCGGCGAGATGAAGAAGGTCGCCGAGGAGTTCGGCTTCCGCGTCGAGGACGACCTGCTCGTGGCCATTGGCTACGGCAAGGTGACGCCGCAGCAGCTCGTCCAGCGCTTCGTGCCCCAGGAGAAGCTGAGCGCTGCGGAGGCGAACGCCCGATCGGGTGACGCCTCGGGCGCGACGGCCGCGACCTCGGGCTCGTCCACCTCCATGCTGCCGGGCCTGTCGCGCATGACCGACCTGGCCAAGCGCCTGGTGGGCCGCAGTAGCCGCAGCGGCGTGCAGATTGGCGGCGTGGATGACGTGCTCGTCCGCTTCGGGCGCTGTTGCAACCCCGTTCCGGGTGACCCCATCGCTGGCTTCATCACCCGTGGGCGGGGCGTGACGGTGCACACGGTGGGGTGCGAGAAGGCCCTGGCCACGGACCCCGAGCGGCGCGTGGACGTGACGTGGGACGTGAGAGGCGACTTCAAGCGGCCCGTCACCTTGCGAGTGCTCACGGCGGACCGGCCCGGTCTGCTCGCGGACATGACGAACATCTTCTCCAAGAAGGGCGTCAACATCTCCCAGGCCAACTGCCGCGCCACGGGGGATGACCGCGCGGTGAACACCTTCGAGGTCACCATCTCCGACCTCAAGCAGCTCACCGACTTGATGCGCACCATCGAGCGTCTCAACGGCGTCTACTCCGTCGAGCGAATCTAACGGCGCGCGGTTGTGCTACAGGGCCCCGGAAACCCGCGGCCCCCGCTTGGGGCGCCGCTTCACTCCGAGGTGCGCTCCATGGCTCGCAAAGTCATCCATTCCGACCAGGCCCCCAAGGCCATTGGCCCGTACTCGCAGGCCGTCCAGGTGGAGGCGGGGAAGATGACGTTCCTCTCCGGCCAGATTCCCCTGGACCCCGCCACCATGGAGATGGTCCAGGGCGACGTCGTCGCGCAGGCCGAGCGGGTGATGGAGAACCTGAAGGCCGTGCTCGCCGCCGCGGGCTGTGACTTCTCCCACGTGGTGCGCTGCACCATCTTCCTCACCGACCTGGGTGACTTCGCCCGGGTGAACGAGGTCTACGGCCGCTACTTCACCGGCGCTCCGCCGGCGCGCGCGACGGTGCAGGTGGCCGCGCTGCCGCGTGGCTCGAAGGTGGAAATCGACGCCATCGCCGTCTCCTGAGTTCCCCACGCCCGGAAACACGAAGGCCGTCGGCTCCGAGTGGAGTCCGACGGCCTTGTGCTTTCAACGGATGCGAGGGGAGGGGACGACTACTTGGCGTCCGCCGCCACCGCGCCGCCCGCCTTCTTCAGCTCCTCGTCGATGACGCGCTTGAAGGCCTCGAGCGGCTGCGCGCCGACGAGGGGGCGGCCGTTGATGAAGAAGCTGGGCGTGGCGCTGGCGCCCACCGCGGCGCCGGCGGCCATGTCCGCCTCGATCTGCTTGTCGAACTTGTTGCTGTCCATGGCCGCCTTGAACTTGGCCATGTTGAGGCCAATCTCCTGGGCGTACTTGTCCAGCGAGGCGCGGTCGAGCGCGCGCTGGTTGGCGAACAGCTTGTCGTGCATCTCCCAGAACTTGCCCTGCTCGTGGGCCGCCATGGACGCCTGCGCGGCGGGCTTCGCGTTCGGGTGCATGGGCAGGGGCTGGTGCTTGAAGGCGAACTTCACCTTGCCCTTGTAGTCCTGCTCGAGCTGGTGGAGCGTCGGGATGACGCGGCCACAGAACGGGCACTCGAAGTCGGACCAGGCGACGAGCGTGACAGGGGCGCCCTTCGGGCCCTTCACCGGCGCCTCACCCAGCTCGATCTTCTGCACGGCGCCCTCGGGCGGCGCGCCCGCGGAAGGGGCCGACGGAGCGGCCGGAGCCGCCGCGACGTTGTCCGCGTTCAGCTTCGTGTAGAGGTCCTCCGGCTTCGTGCCGGCGGCGAGCGCCTTGTCGGCCTTGGCGATCTCCTCGTCGATCATCGTCTTGAAGGCCTCGAAGGGCTGCGCACCGACGATCTGACGGCCGTTCACGAAGAAGGTCGGGGTGCCGTTGGCGCCCACCACGTTGCCGGCGGCGATGTCCGACTCGATCTTCGTGTTGAACTTGTTGGTGGAGACGGCGGCCTTGAACTTCGCCATGTCCAGCTTCAGCTCCTGGGCGTACTTCTCCAGGGAGGCGCCATCGAGCGCGCGCTGGTTGGCGAACAGCTTGTCGTGCATCTCCCAGAACTTGCCCTGCTCATGCGCGGCCATGGCGGCCATGGCGGCCGGCTTGGCGCTGGCGTGGAAGGAGAGCGGCTGGTTGCGCCACACGATGCGCACGTCCTTCGGGTACGTCTCCTTGATCTTCTGCACCGTGGGCATCACGCGGCCGCAGAACGGGCACTCGAAGTCGGACCACTCGACGATGGTGACCTTGGCGTTGGACGGGCCGAACACGGGCGAGTCCGAGGGCACGTCCACCTTGAACACGGTGGGGCCGGCCGGCTGACCCTGCTGCGGGCGGGACGGGGCGCGCTCCAGGCCCTTCTCGATGGTCTTCGCGTACACCTGCGAGGCGGGCACGCCGCTCTTCACGAGCGCCTCGGCCTTGGTCATCTCCTCGTCGATGAGCGCCTTGAAGTTCTCGATGGGCTGCGCGCCGGACAGGAAGCGGCCGTTGATGAAGAAGGCCGGGGTGCCGTTGGCGCCGAACTGCGAGGACGCCGAGGAGTCCTTGGCGATGATGTCCGCCAGCTTGGGGCTGGCCATGTCGCTCTTCCACTTCTCGAGGTTGAGCCCCAACTGGGTCGCGTACTTCTCCAGGTCCGCGTCCTCGATGCTCTTCTGGTTCGCGAAGAGCATGTCGTGCATCTCCCAGTACTTGCCCTGCTCACCGGCGGCGAGCGCGGCGAGCGCGGCCGGCCGGGCGCGCGGGTGGAAGGAGAGCGGGTTCTGCCGCATGACGACGCGCAGCTTGCTGCCGTAGTCGTCCTCGAGCTTCTTCACCGTCACATGCGCGCGGCTACAGAACGGGCACTGGTAGTCGGAGAACTCGACGATGGTGACGAGCGCGTTCTCGCCGCCTCGCACGGGAGATCCCTCGATGGGGACCTTGAACACCGTCGGATCCACGGGGCGCGCGTTCGGCCGGGCAGCGGCCTGGGCGGCGGGCGTGTTGCTCGTGCTCTTCGAGGCGTTGGTGGCGCGGCCGCCAACGAACCCGAGCACCAGGCCCACCAGCAGGGCCACGATGACATGGGGCTTCATGGGTTGGATTTGCTCCTTCGCCATCGGTCCGGCTGCGGACGCCAAGCGGGTGTCAGTGTGTGTGGTGTGGAGGAAGGCGGGGGTACTTAACAGAGGGATTTCGAGAACCGCAAGCCATGCGGGAGCGCTCGCGGCTGCCGCGTCCAGGCCCCCAAGGGGCCGGAAACTGACCGCTTTTCGAAAATATTCCACCTCGGCGGCGAAGGGGGGCGCATGACAGACTCACCCCATGGAAGCAGCCGTGCGTGTGGATACCTCCGGCGCGTTCTGCCCGGTGCCCATCCTCGAGATTGCCAAGGCGATGCGCCGCGTGGCGCCCGGGACGCTGGTGGAACTCATCTCCACGGACGTGGGCTTGGAAGCGGATCTCCCCGCGTGGTGCGAGGCGACCGGCCACCTGCTCGTTCGCTTGGAGCGCCGAGGCACCCACCACTACGTCGGGTGGGTGCGCAAGGCAGGGTGAGCCCGCGACTTCAGACCAGCTGAAGCACGCGATCCTCCAGCCGCTGGCCCCGGCTGACGCCGAGGATGAGCACGCCGTGGTGGATCAGGTGGCCCACGACACGGCTGATGACCTGCTCGGGAGGGTGTGCTTGTCCCTCGAAGCGCACGAGCAGCACGCCCGGGGACTCCATGCGCGCGGCCGTGACGCCGGGCATGGCCGTCAGCTCGGGGAGGATGACGTCGCCCTGGGCGATCTGCACGCGGAACTCCGCGCCCTGGCCCGTCAGCTCCGTCATGGTGCCGGCCTTGGCCAGTGTGCCCTTGTCGAGGATGGCGGCCGCGTCGCACAGCTCCTCCAGCTCCTGGAGGTTGTGGCTGGAGACGACCACCGTCTGCTTCTGGCCGCGCATGTCCTTGATGACCTGCCGCACCTGGGCGGCGATGCGCGGATCCAATCCGGCGGTGGGTTCATCCAGGAGAACCAGCGGCGGGCGGCCCATCAGCGCCTGCGCCATGGACGCGCGCTTGGCCATGCCGTGGCTCAGCGCCTGGGTCTGCACCGACCACGCTTCCGTGAGGCCCACTTTCTCCAAAGCGCCGCGCGCTTCGGTCTCCGGCTGTTCAAGACCAGACAGTTTGGCCCAGTACGTGAGCAGGGCACCGACCTCCCAGCCGGGCGGAAGCACGGCGTCCTGGGGCAGGGCGCCCAGGACGCGCTTGAGGGCTCCGGGCGACGTCGGGTCCACACCCATCACCTGGAGCGAGCCCTCGGACGGATAGAGGTAGCCGCACATCATGGAGAAGGTCGTCGTCTTGCCGGCGCCGTTGGGGCCGATGAGTCCGTAGACCTCTCCGCGGCGCACCTGGAGGCTCACCGCCTTGACGGCGACCTTGGGGCCGAAGCGCTTGGTGACGTTGAACAGCTCGATGGCCAACTCGCTCACAGGTCCCTCGCGCGCAGGACGCCGTGGGCGCCCAGGAGGAAGACGAGCGCGAACGCGGCATAGGCCGCGCCACTCGCGCCGAACTCAGACAGTTGCGGGTGCAGGAGATTGCCCGCGTAGTACGACGGCGACAGGTAGCGCACGAAGCGCATCGGGTTGGTGTCCGCCACCCCGCGCCCGATGGTGTCCATCAGCCAGAAGACGAAGAGCAGGACGAAGTTGAAGACGAGGCTCACGGCCGGCAGCCGGAACAGGCTGGAGCACAGCGCGGTGAGCGCCACGTACGCCAGCGAGAACACCACCGCCGCCAACCAGAACTTCACCAGGTTCAGCACCAGCATCGCGGCGCTGAAGTCCGGGTTCGTCATCCGCGCGTAGATGAAGATGGCCAGGTCCACGACGAGCACGAGCCCCACCAGGAGCGTGGCCTGCGCCAGGAACTTGCCCGTCAGCACCGACGAGCGCCGCGCGCGCACCGTGAGGAAGCGGATGGAGCGCGGGCCCACTTCACCGCTGAGCTGATCAAACCCCATCAGCGCCACGTAGGCCGGCAAGAAGAAGAGGGTGACCTTGAAGACGATGAGCACCACGAGAGGCACTTGCGACAAGGCCTCCATCATCGCGGCGTCGTTGCTGGTGAGGATGCCCAGCATCCCCTTGTGCATTTCCTCCGCGGCGCGCGCCGACGCCTCTGCGTCCGCGCCCACTTCCGCCAGCTTCGCGTTCACCTGGGCCTGGATCTCCCGCGTGGCATAGCCGACGACGAGCAGCACCAGGGCCGAGAACATGCTGTAGAGCCCGAGGAGGACCACGACGCGGCCGCTTCGTACGGCTCGGCGCAGCTCGGCGCTCCAAATCACCACTGTCTCTTTGAATCCGTCCAAGATGGGCGCGGACCCTAGCAGACGGGAAAGCGGACGTGGACAGCGCGCCGGGAGCGAATAGGATCCCCCCGCCCCCCGAACCCCCCGAGCACGATGCACCGTCGCCTCTTCGCCGTCCCCGCGCTCCTGGTTCCCTTCGCGCTCCTCCTCGGTGCCACGGAGCCCGCTCCGTCACCGAGTTCACCCCGAGTCGAGCCCCTGGCCGTGGTCGATGCGGGTGCTGTGACGGAACGGAGCCAGGACGCAGGAGCGGCGCAGGCTTCCTCCGCGGCGGAGGCGGCGGCTACCGCGGGGCGAAGTCTGGATTCAGGTGTGTCTCCGGAGTCCTCGGCGGTGGCCGTCGCGGATGCGGGACTGCCGGTGGGAGGCCGCCTGGCCGCTGGGGGAGCTGGCGCGGACGCGGGGACGCTCGCGATGCTGGGGCTCGTGCCTCCGTCGGCGGTGCCGTCGCGCGAGAAGGCGCCTCCGCTGCTCAAGGTCCAGGGGCTGCCTCATGCTGTTGACCTCCTCGCCCGCGCGAAGCTGGAGGGTGAGCAACTGGTGGTGAAGGAGGGGAAGGGCGCGAAGGCGCGGGCGCTGACCATCGATCCGGTGCTCCAGGCCGCGCTCACGCAGATTCTTCGGACGTATGAAGTGCCGTTCGGCGCGGCGGTGGTGCTGGAACCCGCCACGGGCCGGGTGTTGGCCATGGCCGAGCACTCGCAATCGCGGCCGGACCTGCGCGGGCTGGCGGTGCGCGCGGCGTTCCCCGCGGCGAGCATCTTCAAGCTCGTCACCGGCAGCGCGCTGCTGGAGGCGGGCGTGACGCCCGAGACCGAGGAGTGCTTCCACGGCGGCAAGCGGCGCCTGTCCGAGAAGCACCTGGAGGACAGCGAGCGCGACGGCGCATGTCTGTCGTTGGCGCTGGCCATGGGCAAGAGCGCCAACGTCATCTTCGCGAAGATGACGCACAAGCACCTGAGCGTGGACGTCCTGCGGCGCATGGCCGCGCGCTTCCACTTCAATCGGGAGATTCCCTTCGCGGTCCCCACCGACGTGTCCTTGGCCGCGATCCCCGAGGACGAGTTCGGACTGGCCAACACCGGCGCGGGCTTCGGTGACGTGTTCCTGTCGCCGCTGCACGGCGCGCTGCTGGCCGCCGTGGCCGCCAATGGAGGCCGCTGGGTGGACCCCGTCCTGTTCGAGCCCGACGTCACGACGCCTCCGCCCGAGGGCGAGGCGGTGCTCACGCCCACCACCGCGCGCGCCCTCACCGCGATGATGGAGGAGACGGTCACGCACGGCACCGCGCGCCACATCTTCCGGGAGCGGGGCTTCCGCGTGGATGGCGCGGTGGGCAAGACGGGCACATTGGCGGATCGCGAGCCGTTCCACGACTACTCGTGGTTCGTGGGCTTCGCGCCCAAGGAGCATCCACGCGTCGCTGTGGCGGCGCTGGTGGTGAATGATCCGAAGTGGCGGATCCGCGGCTCGTACCTGGGCCGCGAGGCGCTGCGCCTGGGCCTGGAGCGAGTGCCCGCGCCGGTGGAGCTCACCGCGCCGGCCTCGGCGGCGGGCAAGCACTGAGGCTTCAGCGCGGAGTGAGCTGCAAGAGCCCCGCGTCCACGAAGCCCTGGAAGAACTTCAGCGCCTCCAACTCCTGGAGCGGCGACACGTGGACGATGGCGGCGACGTCGCGCCGGCCATCCACGCGCGACAGGAGATAGCGCTCGGGCGCGGACAGCGGCGTCGACTTGAGCTGCGCGGGCGTCACCAGCAAGCCGGGCACGCGCCCGGGCTCCATCAGCTCCTTGCGCAGCAGCGTCAGCAGCTTCGCCTCGGCGGACTTGAGCAGCGCGGTGGATGCAGGGGAGGGCGACATCTCGTGCGCGCGGCGCGCCAGGGCTTCGCCGTCTCGCAGGTTGCCCGCGTCGATGAACATCTGCGCGGCCTGGAGCACCTCGTCGGATGAGGACTCCGAGCCGATGACTCCGTCGCTGGGCGCGTCCTCGTCCTCCACGACGACGACGGGGCCGGAGGCTCGCACGGGCGCGGCCTCGGGCGGCTCGTCCGACACCTTCACCGCGTCCAGGCGATAGAGCGCATAGAGGCGCTGATAGAGGAAGAAGTCCGTGGCGTGCATCGCCATGGCGATGCCGTCGATGGAGAGGCCCTCCTTGATGTGCTGGACGATGCGCTCGTCCACGCCGCCGGGCTTGCGCTCGGGCAGCTTGCGCTCGTCCACCGTCAGGCGCACGCCGCCCATTGGGAACACGGCGCGGATGGCCTCCCACGCGGTTTCGCGGAACTCTCCCTCGCGGTGCACGTCCAGCAGGTCCACGCGGATGTCGAGGCCCTCGATGTCGGGCGCGTCGTCCGCGGCCTCGAAGGCGAAGTCGCCGTCCTGCCAGGGGAACGCGTCCAGCAGCATCTCGCGGAACTTGTGGCTCAGCGTGTTGCGCACCGTGGACTCGGGCACCAGGCCCGTCATCACCAGGATCTTCCCGAGGAAGATGCGCGTCTCGGCCTGCGTGGCGAAGGCCTTCTCCAACTGGTCCTCCGTCAGGTGCCCCATGTTGATGAGGAACTGACCGAAGAACTCGCGCGCCTGATTGGAGCTGGCGCTGGTGACGTGGCCCTCGCTCAGCGCGAACTGCTTGCGCACGTCCCCCCGCTCCAGCCTCAGGGTGCCTGTGGCGCGGCGATTCCCGAGATGGACGACGAGGTCCTTGAGGGGCATCGTCGAGAAGTCACCAGACAGGCCACGCATCGAACGCCCATCCTGCAACGCATGAGAGTCGATATCTACTCGAAACCCAATTGCTCCCTCTGCGAGAAGGCGAGGGTCGTGGTCGAGGAGGTGCGTGCTCGCATCCCCTTCGAGCTGCGGATCCTCAGCATCCTCGAGGACCCTGAGCTTCTGACCCGCTGGCGTTACGAAATCCCCGTGGTGGTCATCGACGGGGTGCCCGCCTTCACGCTCCAGGTGGATGCCGAGTCCCTGGAAGCCCGGGTGCGTGAGGCAATGGGTGGCATACCCGTTGCTAAATCGCTCGCCCGGGATGGGTAGGGCCGCGCCCTTCACCTGGAAATCCAGGGGGATGCACGCCGTGGAGGAGGGGGAGGGGCTGTAATTCCGGGCGGCGGGCGGAGGGCATCGTGGGTCAAAAAGTGCTGTCGGGGAGGGCGCGACGGTGGGTGTGAGACACAAGCGCGTGGGGCGGGCGGGACAGCCTCCCACGGTGCTGCTGGTCGAGCCCCGGGCTGACGCCCTGGAGCGGACCCGGGCCCTGCTGGGGGAGGCGGGGTTCCGGGTGGTTCCCGTGACGCGTTTCGACGCGGCGGCGCCCCTGTTCGAAGTGGTGCGTCCGGACGCCGCGCTGTTGGCCGCGCAGGCGCCGGACTTCGCGGCGGTGCAGGTGGCGAGGCGGCTGCGGCAGATCAGCCGAGGCACGGTGCCGTTGATGTACCTGGTGGATCCACACGACCCCGAGGCGTGGCGGCACTGCCTGCAGAAAGGGCAGTGCGTGGACGTGGCGCCGCGCTCGGGGAGTGGGGACGAGCTGCCCATGAAGCTGCATGCGCAGCTGCGCTTGAAGCAGGCGGTGGAGCGCGCGGCGGTGGGCGAGGAGTCGAGCACCGCGCTGGCGCTGCATGACGCGGTGACGGGGCTCTACAACCGACCGTTCCTGCTCGCGTTGATCGGCTTGGAGATGCGGCGCGCGGAGCGCTACGGCGGCAACTTCAGCGTGCTGACGGCGCGGGTGGATGGCTGGGCATCGTTCCGCAAGGAGTATGGGCGGGGGATGGCGGAGCGGCTGCTCGTGTACTGCGCGGTGGTGTTGGGGCAGACGGTGCGGGAGGCGGACGCGGTGGCGCGCGTGGGCGAATGCGAGTTCGCCGTGCTGCTGCCGGGGACGCCCACGGAGACGGTGCAGGACGTGGTGGCCCGGGTGGGGGCTCGATTCGACGCGGCGCGCTTCCAGGTGGAGGGGCGCGTGGTGCAGACGGCGCTGGGGTTGGGGGCGGTGAGCTTCCCAGACACGGTGGGCACGCCCATGCAGTTGCTGAGCGCTGCCCTCCAGACGCTGCGCCGCACGCGCGAGATTCGGCGGGCCGCCGGGGCACCGACCCGGCTGTCCGTGTGAGGAAGGCGGGAGGGTTCGATGCACAGGGCGAGCGGAGGCGAGGGGATGGATCGGATCGCGGTACTGGTGGTCGATGACGAGGAGTCGGTGCGCACCTTTCTGTCCGAGCTGCTGGGCAGCGCGGGATATCAGGTGCGCTGTGCCGCCAGCGGGGCCCAGGCCTTGGAGATGCTCTCGGGCGGCTCCTTTGACGCCATGCTCCTGGATGTGGTGATGCCGGAGCTGAGTGGACTGGACGTGCTGCGACGCTATCGCAGCTCAGGGGGCAGCGCGCCGGTCATCGTGCTCAGCGCGCTGGCGGGCGCGGACGACGCGGTGCGCGCGATGAAGATGGGGGCCAGCGATTACCTGTCGAAGCCGTTCGGGAATGACGAACTCCAGGATGTGCTGTCGCGAGCCCTGGGGCCTCGTGTCCCCGAGCGTGCGGGAGCCGGAGGGGGGCGGGCACTGGCGGCGACCTCGGACTCGGGCGTGGATGCTCGAGCGCTCATTTCCAATTCTTCTTCCATGCGCCGGGCGCGCGCGCTCGTCGAGCGCATCGCGGACACCGATGTGCCGGTGTTGCTCTTGGGCGAGTCCGGCACGGGCAAGGAGGTCATCGCCCGGGAGATTCACGCGCGCAGTCAGCGACGCGGCCGGCCCTTCATCAAGGTCAACTGCGCCGCGCTGCCGGGTGAGTTGCTGGAGAGCGAGCTGTTCGGCCATGAGCGCGGGGCCTTCACGGGCGCCACCGCGGAGAAGCCAGGCAAGTTCGAGCTGGCGGATCAGGGCACCATCTTCCTGGACGAGATTGGTGAGATGGCCATCCGCCTCCAGGCCAAGCTGCTCCAGGTGCTCCAGGACGAGGAGTTCTTCCGCGTCGGTGGCAAGAAGAGTGTCCGGGTGGACAGCCGCGTCGTCGTGGCCACGAACCGCGACCTGGAGAAGGAGATCGCCCTCGGCAACTTCCGCGAGGACCTGTACTACCGCCTCAATGTCGTGGCCATCCGACTGCCTCCGTTGCGTGAGCGCAAAGAGGATGTGCTGCCCCTCACGGATCACTTCCTGAAGAAGTACGGCCGCAACTTCATCCACGCCGCGTCGGAGCTGCCCTCGGAGGTGCTCCATGCGTTCGCCGACTATGACTGGCCCGGCAACGTGCGCGAGCTGGAGAACATGGTCCGGCGGCTGTGCGTGCTGAAGGACCCAACGCTGGTGCTCGATGAGTTGCATGCGGCGAGTCGCAGCCCCGCGAGCGCGCCCTCGCTGCCCACCGCGTATGGCGGCGACGATGGCACGCCTCTGCCGCGCGCCGAGGAGCCGGCTCGCGCGCCCGTGAGCCCCGGTGTGCAGGTGCTGGAGATGCCCGCGCGGGGTGGGGCTTCGGGGAGTGGTGTCCCCGAGCCGGTGGTGAACGCGGTCGTGCCGCCGACTCGTTACGCGAATCCGTTCGATGCGCCCCAGCCTCCGCCTCCACCTCCGCCTGCCGGGGAGCTGTCGCTCAAGGACATTGGCAAGCGCGCGGCGATGCTGGCCGAGCGCGAGGCCATCCTCGTGATGCTCCAGCGCACGGCCTGGAACAAGCGGCGCGCCGCGACCAAGCTGCGGATCAGCTACAAGGCGCTGCTCTACAAAATCAAGGAGTGCGGCATCGTCGACCCGCGCGCGAGCGCTGAGTTCTGACGCCGACTTGCGCGCGGAGCCCGAGCCCGCTATCGCGCGGGCATGTCGCCTCCACTGGTGTTGCTGGGCTCGGGGTACACGCTGACGCGCCTTGCCGTGGCGGAAGCCTCGGCGGGCCGCGAGGTCCTGGCCGCGACGCGTGACCCGGACCGGCGCGCGCGGCTTACTCAGGCGGGGGCTCGCGTGGGCTCGCTGGAGGCGGCGCTCTTGCTGGCGCCCGGCGCGCACGTGGTCGTGTCGCTGCCTCCAGAGGCGGGGCTCGATGCGCGGGTCGCCGAGGTGCTCGCGACGGCGCCTCCCGCGCGGCTGGTCTACCTGTCCTCCACGGGCGTGTATGGATCCGCGCGGGGCCAGGTGGACGAGGACACCGCGGTGGACCCCTCGACGCCCATGTCTCGGGGGCGGCTGGAGGCCGAGGCGCGCTATCTCGCGGTGGGCGCCGTGGTGCTGCGCATCGCGGGCATCTACGGGCCGGGTCGTGGTGCCCATCTGCGGCTGCGCACCGGGGCGTTGCGGCTTCCCGAGTCGGGGGGAGGGCGGCTCAGTCGCATTCACGTGGACGATCTGGGCCGGGCCATCCACGTCGTGCTGGAGCGCGGTGTCCCAGGCGCCGTCTACTGCGTGGCCGATGACCGGCCCGCCACGCTCGCGCAGACGGTGGGCTGGCTCTGCGAGCGCCTGGGGCTGCCGCTCCCTTCGACGGTCCCGCTGGCGCAGATGCACGAGTCGCTGCGCGGCGACCGCGCCATCTCCGCCGCGCGCTTGAAGGCGCTCGGCTGGGCGCCTCTGCATCCGGACTTCGAGGCTGGCTTCACTGCTGTCTTGGAGGAAGAGTCCCGGTGCGACTGACCGCCGCGGTGACCCTGTGGCGGCTTCGCTCCGCGGACGCTGATCCGGTTCATGCGCCGTGCGAGAGCGCCCACGCTTTCGGAAGAGTCCTCGAGGAGGATGCCCGGTGAGTTCGACGGATGCCGTGACCCTGCGACGACTTCGCCCCGATGAAGCCGAGCAGGTTCGTGCCCTGCGCCAGCGCGCGCTGCGCGAGAGCGCCCACTCCTTCGGCTCTCTTCCCGAGGAGGATGCTGCCTTGCCCATCGAGGAGATGCGCGCGCGGCTCGGGGCGGGGGCACCGGAGGAGCGGGTCGCGGTGGGCGCGTTCCTCGCGGGCTCGCTGGTGGGCGTGGTCGGGCTGCGGCGCGAGGGGCGCCACAAGACCCGGCACAAGGCCACCGTGTGGGGCATGTACGTGGCGCCCGAGGCCCGCGGGACGGGCTTGGGTCGGCGCCTGCTGCTGGCCCTGATCGAAGAGGGGCGGCGGATGCCCGGCGTGGAGCGGCTGCTGCTCGCGGTGGTCGCGGACAACGTGGCGGCCCGCTCGCTCTACCTGTCGCTGGGGTTCGAGCCGTATGGCCTGGAGCGCCGCGCCCTGCGCATGGGGGACACCTACCTCGACGAGGAGTTCATGGTGCTCTCCCTCTGACAGTAGGGAGCGTGGACGGGGCCGGTGACACTCCCGGCCCGCCCTGGTGTTCGTTTGGGCGTGTGAGGGCGCTGATCCCCCGCGCGAGACCAGGAGAACACCGTGGATTCCACACATGAGCCGGGGGAGACGCAGGTGGGCGAAGGGGCCGAGGCAGGCCGCCAGGTCTCGGGTCCGCGCTGTCTGGGTCGGGAGGTCGCCTGAGCCATGGTCGCCCACACGCCGGAGTGGTTACTGGAGCGCATCGCCCTGAACGAGCTGCCCGCCTCTCACGTCGCCGCTCGCACCCGCCTCCTGGCCGAGCTGGATGGCCCCGCTCGGTTGGCCCGATTGGAGGAGGACTCCCGCCGCACCCTGGAGCGCTTCGCGCCCGCCCAGGTGGCCGCTGAAGTGGAGCGCCGCCGCCGAACCCAGGCGCTCGCCGCCGAGCGCGCGACCGTGGCGCACCCTTGGTTCGGCTCGCTGACCCTGGGCTTTCCCGTGGCGGCGTGCCTGGTCCTCCTGGTCCTGAGCGCCTCGCGCGACCTGACGCCCGAGACGCGCGCCACCGGAGTCTCGCCGCTGGAGTGGGAGACGGTGCGCATCAAGGGCGCGGCCCGGCTGCTCGTCCACCGCCAGGGCGCGCGCGAGCCCGAATCGCTGTCGAACCACTCCCAGGCGCACCGTGGGGACCTGTTGCAGCTGAGCTACTTGTCCGGTGGCCGCCGCCATGGTGCCGTGGTGTCCCTGGACGGTCGGGGCGCGGTGACGCTGCACTTCCCCGAGCGTCTCACGGGCTCCACCGCGCTCAAGGCGGGGGAGGCCGTGTCCCTGCCGAACGCGTACGAGCTGGATGACGCCCCCTCGTTCGAGCGCTTCGTCTTCGTGACGAGTGATTCGCCGGTCGACGTCGCAGCCGTGCTAGAGGCGGCACGCCGGGTGGCGCAGCAGCCGCAGTCCGCGCGTGAAGTGCGCCTCCCTCTGCCAGAATCGCTGGCCCAGACGTCTTTCACATTGGAAAAGGTGCCGTGATGCGCTGGCTCCCCTGGACCTTCCTCTTGCTTCCCTGGCTCGCCTCGGCGGCCCCCAACGAGCCCTCGGGCGTGACGGTGCGCCGCTTCGCGCTGTTGGTCGGCGTCAACGATGGCGGCACGAACCGCCTGCCGCTGCGCTACGCGGCGTCGGATGCGCGCGCCTTCGGGGACGTCCTGGTGGAGCTGGGCGGCGTGCAGCCCGCGGATCGGATCCTCCTGGTGGACAGCGACCGCGCGGGGCTGGTGGATGCGCTGCGGCGCTTCTCAGACCGCGTGAAGGCGGCTCGCGGGGCGGGGCGGACCGAGGCGCTCATCTACTACTCGGGCCACTCGGACGAGGAGGGCCTGCTGCTGAAGAATGATCGCTTCGGCTACTCGGAGCTGCGCAAGGCGCTGGAGGCGCTGCCCGCCGATGTGCGCATCGCCATCCTCGACTCGTGCGCGTCCGGCACCCTGGCGCGACAGAAGGGGGGCGTGCTGCGTCCCGCGTTCCTCGTGGACGCGTCGTCGGCCGTGCGGGGCCACGCCATCCTCACGTCGTCCTCCGAGGACGAGGTGTCCCAGGAGTCGGATCGCATCGGCGGCTCGTTCTTCACGCACAACCTGGTGTCGGGCCTGCGCGGCGCGGCGGACTCCACGGGGGACGGCCGCGTGACGCTGCACGAGGCCTACCAGTTCGCCTTCCACGAGACGCTCGCGCGCACGGAGAAGACGCGCGCGGGCGCGCAGCACCCGGCCTATGACATCGAGCTGGCGGGCACGGGCGACCTGGTGATGACGGACCTGCGCGCCACGTCCGCCGCGCTCGTGCTGGAGGATGGTCTCGAGGGGCGCATGTTCGTGCGCGACGAGCCCGGCCGGCTCGTGGTGGAGCTGAACAAGCTGGCGGGTCGCTCGACCGAGCTGGGCCTCCAGCCCGGGCGCTATGTCATCACCCGTGAGCGCCGGGGCGAGGGCTCCGAGGCGGCCATCGTGGTGCGCGAGGGCGCGCGCGCGGCGCTCGCGGACGCGGACTTCCACGCCGTCACGGGTGAGCTGACGGCCCTTCGCGGCGGTCCCGCGGTGGGCGGTCCCGTTGCCGCCGGTGCGGTGGATGCGCCGCAGCAGGCCGCGCCGCGTCAGCAGACCTTCCTCAACCTGGGCATCGCCCCTGGGGTTCAGACGAACGACATGATGGGGGGCGGCGAGCGAGACAACTCGGTGTCCTTCTCACTGGGCGTGGCGCGCATGTCGCGGCTGGATGGCGTGGGGCTGGCGCTGGGCGGCAACTGGGCCACGGAATCGATGCGCGGCGTGATGCTGGGCCTGGGCGGCAACTACTCGGAGGGCGATGCCTCGGGCGTGATGCTCGGCGTGGGCGCCAACTGGGTGCGTGGCCGGATTGACGGCGTTCAGGCCTCCTCGGGCGTGAACATGGCGGGCAAGGGCGGCTCGGCGTACCAGCTCTCCTCGGGCGCCAACATCTCTGGAGGGTCGCTGCGCGGCGCGCAGTTGGGCGCGGGGGCCAACTGGATCGAGGGGGACCTCTCCGGTGTGCAGCTCTCCGCGGGCGTCAACATGGTGCGCGGCCACATGAAGGGCATCCAGGGGGCCGCGGGCCTGAGCTGGGCGGACACCGCCGAGGGCATGCAGTTGTCCATCGTCAACGTGGGCACGGACGTGTCGGGCGCGCAGGTGGGCCTCATCAACATCGCGGGGAAGATGCGCGGCCTGCAGCTCGGCGTCGTCAACGTGGCCACCGACATGGAGGGCGTGCCCGTGGGCCTGCTGAGCATCGCGCAGAACGGGCAGTTCCACCTGGAGGTGTTCGGCAGCGACATCAACCCCGGCAACGTGTCCCTCAAGCTGGGCAGCCGGACCTTCTACACGACGCTCGTCGCGGGCATCGGGGACATGCCGGGCCAGAAGCGTCACTGGACGCTCGGTCTGGGGCTCGGCGCGCACCTGCCGCTGACCGACCGCCTCTTCGCGGACGTGGATGTCATCTCCCACAACGTCTTCGGTCTCGAGGAGGGGTGGGACTCCAACCGGCTGCTCCATCAGGCGCGGCTGATCGGCGGCTGGCAGCTCACCTCGCACCTGGCGCTCATCGGCGGCCCGACCTTCAACGTCCTTCACGCCACGAGCGGCCAGACGGTGGGGCACATCAGTCGGCTGGCGAGCGAAGCAGGCACGCGGAAGGTGGTGCTGTGGCCGGGCGTGCAGCTCGGCTTGCGCATCTGAATAGGTGCCATCAGTCCGAGTCGGGGGGGCGCCTTTCCATCCGGCCTTCTCCGGTGTCAGGCTCGCGAACCCGGTCGCGCTCCCGCGCGGCCATCGCCACCCTGTCCCGAGGGGTCACGATGTCGTCCAAGTCGTTGTTCGCGGCCTATAGCGAGGGCGTTCACCGCTCCATGGCCGGCAGCCATGAGGCCGCGATCCAGGCGTTCGACAAGGTCCTGGCCGAGGACCCCAGTCACTTTCCAGCGCTGACCGCGAAGGCGTCGTCGCTGAAGCAGCTCGGTCGGACCCCCGAGGCGCTGCGCTGCTTTCAGCGCGCCATCGAGCTGGAGCCGACCCTGGCGGATCCGCACCGCGACGCCGCCCTCTGTCAGTTGGAGCTGGGAGAGCCCGAGGCGGGCGCGGCCCTCATGGAGCGCGCCGTCCAGCTCAACAGCGCCCCGGGCTACCGCGAGGCCGCCGCCGTCGAGGTCTACACGGTGGGCAACGCCTTGCTGACCCAGGGCCCTCGGCGTCCGGACAAGGCGCGCTATCGCCTGGCTCGGCAGGTCTTCGAGCTGGCGCTGGAGCTGTCCCCCGCCTACGTGGAAGCCGCCAAGGCGCTGTCGGATGTGTGGGCGCACCTGGGCGACACGGCCCAGCGCGACCACTATGCGCAGCTCGCCAGTCGGCTGCGCCCGGCGGGAGCCTGAGCCGCCGGGAATCCTCCCGCCTGCTCCGCGTGTTGCCCCGTCCCCGCCCGGCCATTCCGGCGACCTTCGCGCGCACGCGCGGGGCCGGAGGGCGGGGCGTTGCCCGGGTGTTACAGCGCACTCGCCCCTCATTTTCTGGCCGGCCCGCCGAGGCCGCCCCACAGGAGAGAAGCCCGTATGATCGTGATGCTCGAGCCGGATTCCCCCGAGTCCGTCGTGTCCGCAGTCCTCCAGGTCGTCTCGCAGTACAAGGGCGTGACGCCTCGGACGCATGTCATCTCCGGGGCGGAGTCCACCATCACGGAGATCTACCTGCTGGGCTCCACGGCGCAGGTTCCCGTGGAGGCGTTCCAGCAGCTCGCGGGCGTGCGGCAGGTGGTCCGCGTGTCGCAGAAGTACCGGATGATCGGCCGGCACAGTGGCCAGCGCGTCACGACGGGCTTCGAGTACAACGGCGTCACCTTCGATGACCGCTCGGTGAACATCTTCGCGGGCCTGTGCGCGGTGGACACGCCGCAGAGCGTGGACGCGATGATGGCGGCGCTCGCTCGCTGCGGCATCCAGACGACGCGCATGGGCGCGTACAAGCCGCGCACGAACCCGTACGAGTTCCAGGGCCTGGGTGCGTCCTGCCTCCCCTGGGTGTTCGAGTCGGCGGGCCGGCATGGCGTGAAGGTCGTCGCGATGGAGGTGACGCACCCGCGCCACATCGACGAGATCCGCGACGCGCTGGAGAAGGCCGGCAACCCCACGGGCGTCATGCTCCAGGTGGGCACGCGCAACGCGCAGAACTTCGAGCTGCTCAAGAGCATCGGCCAGCAGCGTGAGTTCCCCGTGCTCTTCAAGCGCGGCATGGGCATCACCCTGGAGGAGTCCCTCAACGCGTGCGAGTACGTGGCGAGCGAGGGCAACGCGAAGATCATCTTCTGCCTTCGCGGCGTGAAGACGCACCTGGGCGACCCGCACCGCAACATGGTGGACTTCGCACACGTGCCCGTGGTGCGCCGCCTCACGCGCCTGCCGGTGTGCGTGGATCCGTCGCACGCCATCGGTCGCGCCGAGGCGCCGCCGGACGGGCTGCCGGACATCTTCCACGCGATTGGCCAGGGCATCATCGCGGGCGCCTCCATGGTGTTGGTGGACTTCCACCCGCAGCCCGAGGCCGCGCTGTGCGATGGCCCGCAGGCCCTGCGCCTGGAGCAGCTCAAGGCGCTCCAGCGCTACGTGCAGATCGTCCGTGGCGCCTATGACGAGGTCGTCGCGAACGGCGATGGCATGGGCAGCGAGTCGCGTGCCCCGGCCCTCGCGGTCGCGCGCTAGGCGTCACCCCGTCGCGTAGCCGCCGAGCACCCGAAGCGAGGTGCTCGCGGCGCGCGCGTCCCGCAGTGCGGCGAGGAGTCGCGGCGAGTCCTCCGCCGCCTCCACGTCCATCAGCCACACGGCGCGCCAGGTGTCGGCTCCCGGGCGCGGGAAGAGTCCCGTGACGATGAGGTCCCGCGAGGCGAAGGCGCCCAGCACATCGCGCAGGCCCCGCGCGGTGTCGTTCACGCTCACGCACAGCGTCGTCTTGCGCCGCGTGCCCACGTTCGGTGGCGGCGCGCGCCCCAGCACAAGGAACCGCGTGGCGTTGTCCGGCGAGTCCTCGATGCCCTCCGCCAGCACCGTCAGGCCGTAGCGCCGCGCGGCGGCAAGGCTGGCGATGGCGGCCGTGCGCGGTGGGCGCTCTTGCGCGACACGCTTCGCGGCCGCCGCGGTGTTGGACTCAGGCACGGGATGCAGGCCCTGGGTGCGCAGGTAGCTCGCGCACTGGGCCAGCGCTTGCGGATGGGAGAGGACTCGCTCGAGGTCCGCGAGCGCGAGACCGGGCGGCGCGAGCAGACAATGGCGCACGCGCAGCACCCACTCCCCCGCGAGCGGTGGCTGGAACTCCAGCAGCAGATCCAGGTTGTCCACCACGGGGCCGGCGATGGCGTTCTCCACCGGCACCACGCCTCCATCCACGCGCCCTTGCGCCACGGCCTCGAAGACCGCGCGGAAGGTGGGGTGGGGCAGGGCGTTCACGTCCGCGCCGAAGAGCGCGCGCGTGGCTTCCTCGCCGAATGCGCCGAACTCGCCCTGGAAGGCGATGCGTGGAGACGCATCAGGCATCGCGCTGCTCCGCGCGTGGGTAGGTGCCCAGCACGCGCAGCGACGAGGTCAACGGCCGCAGGTCCTCCAGCACCGCGGTGAGCGCGGCCGATGCGGCGTGGCCCTCGACGTCCAGATAGAAGCGGTACTTCCACGGCGCGCCTGGGATGGGCCGGGACTCGAGCTTGGTGAGGTTGACGCCGCGCTCGGTGATTCGCTGGAGCACCTGTCCGAGCGCGCCCGGCTTGTGCTCCAGCACCGCGAGCAGTGATGTCTTGCACGGGACATCGGGCGCGAGCGGCGTGGCCTCTCGGCCCACCTCGACGAACCGCGTGTAGTCCAGCGCGGGTTGCAGGTCGCTGGAGAGCAGCTCCAGGCCGAAGCGCTGCGCGGCGGACTCGCTGGCGATGGCCGCCGCGCTCCGGTCGTGCTTCTCCGCCACCTTCCTTGCTGCTCCCGCGGTGTCCGTCTCGGGGACGAGCTTCGCGTGGGGCAGGTGGGTGCGCAGGAAGGACTCGCACTGCTCCAGCGCTTGCGGATGGGAGTGCACCTCGCGCACGTCCTCGATGCGTGTCCCCGGCAGCACGAGCAGGCGGTGATCCACCTGGCTCACCAGCTCCGCGGTGATGACCACGCCGCCCTCGGCGAGCACGTCGTAGGTCTCGTTCATGCTGCCCGCGGTCGTGTTCTCGATGGGCAACAGCACGAAGTCCTGCTCGCCGCTGCGCAGGGCCTGGACGGCCTCGCGGGCGAGGTTGAAGCCGGTGAGGAGCACGCCGCCCGGTCGGCCCGTGTACCGCTGGCGCGCGGCGAGGTGGCTGTACGAGCCCTCGACGCCCAGGTAGCCCACGCGAAGAGGCGTGGTGTCCAGCCGGGCCACGAGCCCCTGCTGCCGCGCCACCGACATGTCCAGCAGCAGGCGGTAGATGCGCTCCACCTCGTGCGGATCCAGGCCGTGGCTCGCGGCGCGAGCGCGCACCTTGCGCAGCAGCAGGTCCTCGCGGTGCGGATCGCGAAAGGGCCAGGCCGCCGCGAGCTTCGTCCGGGCCACATCCTCCGCCACCGCCATGCGGCGACGAAAGGCATCGAGGATCTCCTCGTCGATCCGCTCGATGGCCGCGCGCAGTGCTTCCAGGTTGGGATTGTCCTTCATCATCGCACGATAGGGATTGCGTCAGGAGGTCAGGGAGGTTGAAGCCCGAGAGCCCGACCGAGGCCCTCCTCGCACCGATGCCAGGTCGGCGGGCGACTTCACACGACCCATGACAGGCCGTGGGGCGCGCGTCCGCGAGGCGGGGGTTCGTCGAGCGGTGGGGGCCATCGGGCCGGGAGTATGCCGACTTTCCGAGGGACTGTTCAGCAGTGAGTAGCCCTTCCCCGCGCGCGTCCCCTCCGCGCACGGGCCAGACCATGCTGGCGCCATGGCCCCCTCCGAGCGTCAGCTCCAGGACGACGCCGATCAGCTCCAGCGCCTCGGCTACGCGCAGCAGTTGCTGCGGAGCATGGGCGGGTTCTCCAACTTCGCGGTGTCCTTCTCCATCATCTCCATCCTCACCGGCGCGGTGACGCTCTACGGCCACGGCTTGCGCTTCGGTGGGCCCTTCGTCATGGGCGTGGGCTGGCCCCTGGTGGCGGTGATGACGTTGTCGGTGGCGGCGAGTCTGGCGCAGCTCGCCTCGTCGTTCCCCACCGCGGGCGCCCTGTACCACTGGGCCGCGATGCTGGGCGGGCCGCGCGTGGGCTTCTTCACCGCGTGGCTCAACACCTTGGGGCAGTTCGCCATCACCGCGGGCATCGACTACGGACTCGCCGAGTTCGTCGCGGACATGCTCTCGGGGACGCGCGACCGGTGGCACGTGCTGCCGCTGTACGTCGTCATCCTCGTATCCCACGCGGTGCTCAACCACGTGGGCGTGCGCGTCGTCGCGTGGCTCAACGATGTGTCCGCCTGGTATCACCTCGTCGGCGTGGGCGTGCTCATCGGCGCGTTGGCGCTCCTGGCGCCGCGTCAGCCGCTGGACTTCCTCTTCACCCGCGCGAGCGCCGAGACACCGCTCTACGCGTACGGCTTCCTCATCGGGCTCCTGCAGGCGCAGTGGACGTTCACGGGCTACGACGCCAGCGCGCACATCTCCGAGGAGACGGTGGACCCCACGCGCAATGCCCCCTGGGGCATCTTCCTGTCGGTCGCGGTCAGCGCGGTGGTGGGGCAGGTGCTCCTGGCCGTCGTGACGCTCGCCATCCATGACCTGCCCGCGGCGGTCGCCGCGCCCAATCCGTTCCTCTTCGTGCTGACGCACGCGCTGGGGCCCACGCTCGGCAATGCGCTCGTGTGGCTGGCCATCGGGGCCATGTGGTTCTGCGGCTTGTCATCGGTGACGTCGAACTCGCGCATGCTGTTCGCCTTCGCGCGAGACGGCGGCCTGCCGATGTCGGGCCCGCTGGCCAGCGTGTCGCCGCGCTTCCGCAGTCCCGCCGTGGCGGTGTGGGTGTCCGTGGCCATGGCCTTCGTCGTGGCGCTGTGGAGCGAGGCCTACGCGGCGATGGTGGCGCTCAGCACCCTGGCGCTCTACGCGTCCTACGCGCTGCCGGTGTGGATGGGGTGGCGCGCGCGCCGCGCGGGGACGTGGTCGCATCGCGGTCCCTGGGACCTGGGGCGCGCGTCCTCGTTCGTGAACGGCGTGGCGCTGGGTTGGTGCGGCGTGGTGATGGTGCTCTTCATGCTGCCGCCCAACCAACTCGCCGGCTACACCTTCGCGGGAGCGCTGGCGGTGCTGGGCCTCTACTGGTGGCGCGTGCAGCGCCACCGCTTCACTGGACCCAAGGTCAGCCTGGTCACCCTGCCGAGCGAGCGGGCGCCTTCGGGAGCGCCGTCTTCCCCAGCTTGAGCACGAGCTTGAAGTGCTCGGTGGGGACGGGCGTCACGCTGAGGCGGCTGCGGGTGACGAGCGGGAAGTCCTTGAGCGCGGCGGTGGCCTTGACCGTGGCCAGCGTCACCGGGCTCGAGAACGCGACGACGGGGCCTACGTCCACCGAGGCCCAGTCCTCGCCGGGCGCGGTGGCGTCGGGGCCGGGCTCGGAGAGCACCGTGGCCACGCCGACGACGGCCTTGTCCTCATTGGAGTGGTAGTAGAGGCACAGGTCGCCGGGCTTCATCGCCCGCAGGTTGTTGCGCGCCTCGAAGCTGCGCACGCCGGTCCAGGCCGTGCGGCCCTCTCGCTGAAGCTGCGCGAACGGATAGACCGAGGGTTCGCTCTTGATGAGCCAGTACTGGGGTTTCGCCATGGCGGCGCAACATAGAGCAGGCTCGGGCCCGCTTCGCCAGCGCCACCGCGCGGCCCCGGAGCTTGGGACTCCGGGGCCCCGTGCGGCTCAAGCCTGCTTGGCCATTCCGTTGGCCGGCGCCGCCGCCTTCGTGTGGAACAGCGCGCTGACGCCGTAGAGCGTCAACCCCACGCCGCCCACCACCGCGGCCTCGATGTGGGCCCCGAGCGCGGCGCCCATCAGCGCCATCACCCCCGCGCCCAACGTGAAGACCACACCCATTGCTCCCGCTGCCTTCCCCATCCCCGGCCTCCTCTGCGCGCGTTCCAGGAGCCCTTGCCCCTTGCGTCGGTTGGACGGTGTTTCAAGGCGCATGCCTTGCGTTTCCCCCCGGAAGTGGGAACGCGCGGGGCGTTGCGTGGGAACTCCGCTTCCATGACAGGGGTGCGGAGAGGATGAACGCGGCGGGTGAAGGACGGCATCGCAGGTCGGAAATTTTTTCCCGACGCCGTGGACGTCGCCTGGAGAGGCACGCCGTAACCCATGACGATCCATGGCCTTTCCCTGTCGACGCGAGATGGCACACGCGCTGCTAAGGCCAGCCGCCGGAAGCGTGGCGCCCGGTGGGGGTGGCCCCGGAGATGTGGCGCGCGCGCGACGGCTGGGGACGCAAGAGGGAGAGCGGACGATGGGCAAGAAGAGCGCGGGGTTCTGGGTGATGGTCGGGGTGCTCCTCCTGTCAGGGTGCGCGCATGACCGAGGCTTGAAGGTGGACAACTCGGATCAGCCCTTCCGCATTGGCCGCGAGGACGTGCTGGACGTGGCGGTGTGGAGAGACCCGGAGCTGTCGCGCACCGTGCCCGTGCGGCCCGACGGCTTCATCTCCATGCCCATGGTGGGCGAGGTCGTCGCGGCGGGGAAGACGCCCACGGAGCTGGCCGAGGCCCTCAAGGAGGGACTCAAGCCCTTCGTGCAGGAGCCGCGCGTGACGGTCATCGTCCGCGAGGTCAACAGCAGCCGCGTCTTCGTCACCGGTGAAGTGACGCACCCCGGGGCGTATCCGCTGCGAGGCCGCGTGTCGCTCTTGCAGGCCATCGCGCTGGCGGGCGGCTTCACCGACTTCGCGAACTCGGATGGCATCACGGTCATCCGCACGGACGGCAAGGGCGGGCAGATTCCGGTGCGCTACAGCGACCTGCTGTCACCGGATGGGGGACAGGACGTGGTGTTGCGTCCGGGGGACACCATCGTCGTTCCCTGAGGCCAGGGAGCGCGGCGGCAGGCGAGGCGTGGTGGTCGGGCGACGGCGGGCGTGAGGGGACGGAGGGCGACGGTGAGGGGCGAGTGGAAGAGGGCGGTGGTGGTGTGCGCGCTGCTCGGCGCGCCGGCCGTGCACGCATCGAGCGTGGTGCAGCCTCGGCTCCGGCTGATGGCCGAGGAGCGCTTCGACGACGACCTGCAGGTCGGGCCCATGGCGACGGGCGGTCAGCTGATGACCAAGTTCTCGCCGCAGCTGGGCGTGAACGTGAAGGACGAGCGCTCCGAGGTCGATGCGTTCTACGCCGGCGATGTGCTCGCGCGGCATGGCTCGGGCAAGGTGACGTTGGACCACCGGGTGGGCCTCGAGGGACAGCACTGGCTGTCGCGTCGGTTCAAGGTGGATGGCGCCGCGCGGGTGTTCCGGGTGACGGACCCCACGTCGCTGCCGCGCGCGGGCCTGGCGTGGCTGGACGCGCCGACGTTCTATGCGCAGGCCCGGCTGGGCCTCATGGCGCGGCTGACCCAGCGGATGGACCTGCACGCGGGCTACGCGTTCGAGACGACGCGCGTGCTCGAGCCGGGCCGGCTGGGCGGCTCCTCGCACGCTCCCAACCTGGAACTCTGGTACCACGCCACGCGCCGGCTGAGCCTGGGCGCGCAGTACCGCTACCAGGGCTTCTTGTATGCGGGCCGCGACAGCCAGTCTCACGGCGCGTTCGCCATGCTGCGCTACCGGCTGTCTCGTCCCATGACGCTCACGCTGCAGGGCGGGCCCGTGGAGTACGTGGCGCCCGCGGGACAGCAGGGCGGCGTGTTGCCTCGGGTGCAGTTGGAGCTGGCGCGCCACGGCGAGCGCTTCGATGTGGGCGCCACGGTGGGGCATGACCTGGTGGGCGCGACGGGCTTCGTCGGCGCGGTGTGGGCGGACTACGCGTCCATGGTGGTGAACCACCGGTTCTCCGCGCCGCTGTCCGCGTTCGTCTTGGGCAGCTACTTCCGCAACGGGCGGGCGCCGGACCAGTTCTACGGCGAATGGAAGAACACGGTCCACGTGGCCCAGGGCTACGCGGTGGGCGCTGGCGTCGAGTACCGGCTGCGTCGCGGCCTGTCGATGCAGGGCGCGTTCAATCGCATCGAGCAGGTCGGCGTGGCCAACGCGGTGGAGGCAGGGGACCTCACGCGCAACGTGCTGGCGGCCCGGCTCATTTACACGGCTTGGTAGCAGTCAGCGGGAACGGGAGGAGGAGCGGAACATGGAGCGTGGGATGACGGCGGACCAGCTGCTGGCGGCTCTCTGGCGCCGGAAGGCCCTGGTGGGAGCGATCACGGTGGCGGTCTTCATGGTGGGCGCGGCCATCGTATGGACCCGTCCGAGCATGTACGAGGCGACGGTGGTGGTGCGCGTGGAGCCGCAGCGGCCCGCCGAGGAGATGGTGCAGCACACGGTGAGCGAACTCATCGAGCAGCGCCTGCTCACGGTGCGCCAGGAGCTGCTGGCCCGGCCCGTGCTCCAGGAGGCCATCGAGGAGATGAACCTCTATCCGGACATCGTCTCGGAGAAGGGGATGGAGCCCGCGGTGGAGCAGATGCGCAAGGACCTCACCGTGCACGTGGAGGGGGAGACGTCCTTCGAGCTGACGTACGCCAGCCGGGATCCGCAGGTGGCGGCGCAGGTGGCCAACCGGCTGCCGGCCATCTTCTCCGAGGCGACGCTGAAGATTCGCCAGGCGCAGGCCTCGCGCGCCACGCAGTTGTTCCGGGACGAGCTGGGCTCCATGGGCAAGGCGGTGTCCGCGTGGGAGACGAAGATCACCCGCTTCAAGGTGGACCACCTGGGGGAGCTGCCCGAGCAGATGGAGATGAACATGCGCGGCCTGGAGCGCATCAGCGCGCTCATGCAGACGCGCTCCGAGGAGCTGCGCGTGGCGGAGGCCCGGCGCTCGGACCTGGCGCGCGCGCACAACGCGGTGGACAGCGAGGCGGGCCGGTTGGAGGTCGCGCAGGACGGGCTGTCGCGGCAGCTCGTCAACGCGCGCACCCAGTGGACGGACGACCACCCGGAAATCAAGCGCATGCAGAAGGAGCTCGAGGACCTGACCACGCGCCGCAGGGACGCCGAGGGGCGCATGTGGGCCGAGCGGCAGGAGCGCACCCGGGTGGGCTCGCTCATCACCAACGTGCAGAAGGAGATCGAGGACCTTCAGCGGCAGGCCGAGGCGTACCAGAAGCGGCTCGACAACACGCCGCGCTGGGCCCAGGAGCTGGCGGTGATGAACCGGGACTACGAGATTGCCCGGACGAAGTACCAGAGCGTGGTGAGCCGCAAGGTGGAGGCGGAGATCGCCGAGGAGCTGGAGGCGAAGAGCGCGCGCAGCCTCTTCAACGTCATCTCCCCCGCGGGCGCGCCGGTGACGCCCGCGCGGCCGGATCGCCTGAGCGGCATGCTCATCGCGCTGGTCGCGGCGCTGGGCGTGGGCCTGCTCACGGGCTCCGTGCTGGAGATGCGCGACGACAGCCTCCGCGACGGGCTCGAGGTGCGGCAGCGCCTGACGCTCCCGGTGCTGGCGGTGGTTCCGAACATGCAGGGCAAGACGGAGAAGCGGGTGTTGCTGCCCGCGTCGTCTGGCGGTCGCAACAACGTGTCAGCCCCCACCTCGTTGAACTGACGCGCTGGGAAAAGGACGGAGGACGGAAGATGGATCAGACCATGGAGCGGGCGGGGAACTTCCTGCCCCGCGTGGACGACAGCTCGGCGTCGCCCAACTCGGTGGACCGTCGGGTGGTGACGCTGACGGCACCCGCCTCGGCGGCGGCGGAGCAGTACCGGAGCCTGTATTACCGGCTGGAGCGGATGCGGGAGCTGCGGCCGATGAAGGTCATCGCGCTGACCTCGGCCATGCCGGGCGAGGGCAAGACGGTGACGAGCGTCAACCTGGCGCTCGCGGCGGCGCGGGCCAATCCAGAGCGGCGCATCCTGCTGGTGGACGCGGACCTCCGGCGCGGGGGCGTGGCGGGCACGCTGGGCATGCGCAACAAGGGCGGGCTCGCGGAGCTGTTGGCCGGGGAGTGCGAGGTGCGCGACGTGGTGCGGCGCTTCAGCTCCACGAAGCTGGCGGTCATCTCCGCGGGCACGACGCCGGAGGAGCCCACGCAGGTGTTGGCGAGCGCCCGGATGAAGCAGTTCCTCAAGGGCGTGCGGGATGGCTTCGATGAGGTGTACGTGGACCTGCCGCCCACGCTGCCGTTCGCGGATGCGGGCATCCTGGGCCATCAGGCGGACGGGTTGCTGATGGTCATCCGGGCGAACGTCACGCCCACCAAGGCGGTGAACCAGGCGGTGGAGCAGTTGGGTGGCGCGCCGCTGCTCGGGTGCGTGCTGAACGGGGCGGAGGCGGCGAGCACCCCGTACCTGAAGAACTACGTGAAGCGGTAGCACTCGGACTCCCGCCCTCCCGACAGGGGAGGGGGGAGTGGCGGGACCAGCGGCGGACGGCGGGCGGGTCGGGGGAGCAAGTGCTTCGGGTCTTCCATCACTATTTCTCAGCCAAGAAACTCACGTTCTTTCTCGCGGAGAGTTCGGCGATCGCCCTGGCGTGCGTGGCCGGGGCCGCGGTGTGCGCGGCGCTCCTCGCTCCCGCCGGGACGCGCCCGCCTTTCTCGGTGATGTGGCCCACGCTCGTGGGGCTGGGCGCCGCGTTCGTCGTCACCTTCCAGTTCACGCTGTACTTGTTGGACTTGTATGACCTGCGCATCGCCGCGGAGGACCGCGTGCGCGGCTACCGCTTCCTCAAGGCGGCGGGCGTGACGGCGATGCTGGCGGGGCTGGCCATGTTGGTGCTGCCGCTCGCGTTGCCGGTGCGGCTGCCTCCCGGGACGTTGTTGGGCGGCGCCATGGGCGCGCTCGCGGGGACGCTGGTGGTGCGCGTGTCCATCCGCGCATTGGTGGGTGCCCCGGATGCGGTGCTGCTCGTCGGGGATGGCTTGAAGGCCCTGGCGGTGGTGGGCGCCATCGAGGCGGGCGGTGAGGGCGGCTTCCGCGTGGTGGGGATGGTGGACCCAAGGCAGGCGTCCGAGCCGCTGGAGGAGGTGGCTCGCCGGCTGGACGCGGCCTACGTGGTGCAAGCCGCGGACGACATGCGTGGCGCCAACTGGGTGGAGGCGCTGCTGCGGTGCCGACTGGAGGGGCGGCGCGTGTACGACGCCGCGGGCTTCTGCGAGCGCGTGCTGCGGCGCATCCCGGTGCAGTTCCTGCGCGCCAGCGACTTCGCGTTCGCGGATGAACTCACCATGTCGTCGATGCGGCGGGGCTTCAAGCGCGCGTTCGACATCGCGGTGTCGGCGGTGCTGTTGCTCGCGGCTTCCCCCTTCCTGTTGTTCGTGTCGCTGGCCATCAAGCTCGACTCGCGCGGGCCCGTCTTCTATCGGCAGGAGCGCGTGGGGCTGGCGGGCGGCTCGTATCGGCTGTGGAAGTTCCGCAGCATGCGCACGGACGCGGAGAAGGATGGCGCGGTCTGGGCTCGGGCCAATGACGACCGGGTGACGCGCGTGGGCCGCTTCATCCGCCGCACGCGCGTGGACGAGATTCCGCAGGTGTTCAACGTCCTGCTGGGCGACATGAGCTTCGTGGGGCCGAGGCCGGAGCGGCCTGTCTTCGTGGCACAGCTCAAGCAACAGATTCCGTTCTACGGGCTGCGCGAGGCCGTCAAGCCAGGCATCACCGGCTGGGCGCAGATTCGCTATCCCTATGGCGCGTCGGTGGAAGACGCGCGCAACAAGCTGGAGTTCGACCTCTACTACGTGAAGAACGGCTCGTTGTTCCTCGACATGGGAATCATCTTCCACACGGTGAGGCACGTGTTGCTCGGTCGAGGCGCGAGGTAGTCAGGGTGGATGTCCGTGCTCGCGAGGGCCGGACCGTGGTGGCTGGGGAGGGGGGAAGAAGCATGGTGGAAATGGACGTGGATGCGCCGCTCCCGGACGCCTGGAGTGACGAAGACACCCGGCGGCGGCACCACTCACAAGAGCGCAACGAGCTGTTGCAGGCGCCGACGGATCGCCCGACGCGCATCGTGGCCATGGGGGGCGGTACAGGCCTGCCGATGGTCCTGAGAGGGTTGGCGCGGCGCGCGCTGCCCAAGTCGGATGACCCCGGGGTGGACATCACCGCGGTGGTGACCATGAGCGACGATGGGGGGAGCTCGGGCCGGCTGCGGCGCCTGCACGGCGCGCTGCCTCCCGGAGACATTCGCAACTGTCTGGTGGCGCTGGCGGGCGGCAAGAGCGCGCTCAAGGAAGTCTTTCAATATCGCTTTGGCGGCGCGCGGGGCCTGGCCGGACACGCGGTGGGCAACCTGCTCATCGCCGCGCTGGCGGAGCTCAAGGGGGACTTCCTGGAGGCGGTGCGGGTGTCCGCGCAGATGCTGGGGGCGAGGGGGCAGGTGCTGCCGTGCACGCTGGCCTCGGTGCAGTTGGTGGCGCAGATGCACGACCGCACGGAGGTGGTGGGCGAGCGGAACATCTGCCGCGCGCAGGGCCGGGTGCTCCGGGTCAGCCTGAGCCCTCGCTCGCCGCCGCCCGCGGATGGACTGTTGGAGGCCATCCACGCGGCGGACCTCGTGGCCATCGGTCCGGGCTCGCTGTACTCGAGCGTGCTGCCGAACCTGCTGGTGGACGGGGTGGCGCAGGCGCTGCGCGAGTCGCGGGCCCTCAAGGTGCTGGTGTCCAACCTGATGACCCAGCCAGGCGAGACGGACGGCATGACGTGCAGGGACCACGTGCAGTCGGTGCTGGAGCACGTGGGGCCGGTGCTCGACGCGGTGCTCATCAACGCGCACCTGCCCGCCGAGGACGCGATGAAGCGCTATGGGCTGCGTGGCTCGTATGTCGTCGAGTCCAGTCACCGCGAGCTGCTCGCGCTGGGCGTGGTGCCCGTGCAGGCAGACCTCCTGCGCGAGGGGTCCAAGATCCGACACGACAGTCGCAAGGTCGCGTCGTGTCTCCTGAAGATGGCGCGCAGCGGGTTGTAGCGATGCCGGCCCGTCACCACCTTGGGGGCGCCATGACCACTGATGCCAGAGCACTGAGCCCCGCCCCCACCGTTGTCGAAGTTGTCGACCGGGCCGCGTTCATGGCCCTGGAGTCGGAGTGGAACGCCTTGGTCGAGGCGACGGGGCATGAGCTGTTCTACCGGCACGAGTTCGTGCGCATCTGGCTGGATAACTTCGCGGCGGACGGACGGCTGCGCGTGTTGATTCTGCGGGACGCGGACGGAGTGTTGTCCGCGGTGCTGCCGTTGAGGGAGGAGCGGGCCACGCTTCATGGCGTGCCCGTTCGTCAGCTCTCCAGCACGGCGAATGCCCACTCGTGCCGGTTCGACCTGGTGGCGCGCGAGCCCGAGCAGGCCGCAGCGGTCTTCATCGCGCACCTGCGGGGGGTGCGCGGCTGGGATGTGCTTCGGCTGACGGACGTCCCGGACGGCGGGGGTGGCTTCCGCCTGCTGGATGCCGCTCGGCGCTCGGGCCTGCACGTGGGCGAGTGGGCGTCGCTTCACTCGCCCTACATTCCGTTGCCCGCGAAGCGCGAGGTGTACTTCGAGGGGCTGCCCGCGAAGTTCAAGGCCAACTGCCGCCGCCGGCGCCGCAAGCTCGAGGAGAAGGGCCACGTCACGTTCGAAGTGGTGACGGGCGGGCTCGAGCTGGACGGAGCCTTGGAGCAAGGCTTCGCGCTGGAGCAGAGCGGGTGGAAGGGCACGCGGGGCACGGCCATGGCCCAGGACCCGCGCACGCGGGGCTTCTACACGGAGCTGGCGCGCGACGCGTCGTTTCGCGGGCAACTGCGGCTGTACTTCCTGAAGCTGGATGGGAAGCCCGTGGCGTTCCACTTCGGCTTGCAGCACGACGGCCGCTACTTCCTGCTCAAGCCCGGCTACGACGAGCGGCTGGGGGACTGCAGCCCCGGACAGCTCCTCATGGAGGACGTGGTGGGCGCGTGCATGGATCAGGGCCTGCGCGAGTTCGACTTCCTGGGGCCGGACATGACCTGGAAGCGCGACTGGACGGACAAGGTGCGGCGGCACAGCTGGCTGTACCTCTTCAACGACACCCCCTTCTGCCGGGCGCTGTGGGCGGCGAAGTTCCGGTGGATCCCCGCGGCGAAGGAGGTCGTGTCGCGATGGAAGCGCTGAATCCCTCTGGCAGGCTCTACGTTCCGGCTCTGCCCACGCTCTGGCCGCGCATGCTGATGGCGCGCGTGCGTCCTGGAGCCCACCCGCCCTTTGCCTCGCCCAACGTTCGTTACTTCTATTTCGCGCGCAACGCCGTCTGGCTCACGGTGAAGATGCTGGGCCTGGACGCGGGCGAGGTGCTCATGCCCGCCTACCACCACGGGGTGGAGGTGGAGGCGCTCGTGGACGCGGGGGCCACGCCGCGCTTCTACCGCGTGGGCAAGCACTGGGACGTAGACCTGGAGGACGTGGCCCGGCGCGTGGGTCCGAAGACGAAGGCGCTCTACCTCATCCACTACGCGGGCTTCCCCGGTCCGGTGGCGCAGATGCGGCGCCTGGCGGATCAGCACGGCATCCCGCTCATCGAGGACTGCGCGCTGTCGCTCCTGTCCTCGGATGGCGCGGTGCCCTTGGGGACCACGGGGGACGTGGGCATCTTCTGTCTGTACAAGACGCTGCCCGTGCCCAATGGCGGGGCGCTCGTCGTGAATGGGCCGCGGCAGTACAGCCTGCCGGAGCCTCCCGCGCCTCCGTTGGCCTCGACCTTCAGCCACACCGCCTCGGCGCTGCTCCAGAACCTGGAGCTGCGCGGCGGATTCGTGGGCCGGGGACTGCGGCGCCTGGCGCGCGCGGTGGGCCGAGGCACCGTGCGGGCCGCGAGCATCGAGCGGGTGGCCACGGGCACGCAGCACTTCGACCGCCGCCATGTGGACCTGGGCATGAGCCCGCTGACGAAGCGCATCGCGCTGTCGCAAGACCTGGATGGCATCGTCGAGGCGCGGCGCCGCAACTACTTCTTCCTGTTGGGGCGCCTTCGGGACGTGTCGCCGCCGCTGTTCAATCAGCTTCCGCCCGGGGCCTGCCCACTCTTCTATCCGCTCGTCGTGCACGACAAGGCGGAGATGATGGCGCGGCTGCATGCGCGAGGAATCGACGCCATCGACTTCTGGCGGCGCTTCCATCCCGCGTGCGACCCCGCCGAGTTCCCCGAGGTGGCGCAGCTTCGCCGCGACATCATCGAGGTGCCGTGCCACCAGGACCTGTCTCCCGAGGTGATGGCGGACGTAGCGCAGGCGGTGCGGGAGGCGGTGACCGCGGACCAACGCACGCGCAAGCGCGCGGGCTGAGCGGGCATGTCGAGGGTGAGTGGGGAGAGGATTTCTCTCCGGGTCGGGTGGAGTGGAGGCTAGACGGTGATCCGCGAAGACGAAGTGAGATCGGGCCCGCAGTCCGCGCCGTGGTTGGACGTGGCGGCGCTCAGCAACCTGTCGGAGCTGGCGGGGATGCGCGCTGCGTGGGACGAGCTGCTGGATGCCAGCAACGCGGGACCCTTCAGCGCATGGGAGTGGCTCTATCCGTGGTGCCGGCGCATCGTCCCGGACGTGCGCCCGCTGGTGCTGACCGCGAAGGACCGGAGCGGGAGATTGATGGGGCTCTTGCCCCTGCGGCTGGAGCAGCGCTGGGTGGCGGGGATGCGCGTGCGCCGGCTGGGCTTCCTCGGCGAGACGCACGTGGGCAGCGACTACTTGGACGTGGTGGCGCGCCGGGGCCACGAGGCCGAGGTGGCTCGCGCCTTCTTCCAGGTGCTCCACGGGCTGCGCGAAGAGTGGGACGTGCTGGACCTGACGGACCTGCGCGAGGACTCCGCGACGCCGGGAGTCCTGCGGGAGCTGTTCGGTCCGCTCGAGGTCCTCCAGCGCGAGCGCTTCATCTGTCCCTACGAGACGCTCACCCCGCAGGAGCCCTTTGATGCGTTCCTCCGGCGCGGCAGCCGTCGGGACAACTACCTGCGGCGCCGCAAGTGGCTGGAGAAGCAGGAGGGCTATCGCATCGAGCGCTCCGAGGATCCGGGGCAGCTCGCGGGCCCGATGACGGACTTCTTCCGCCTGCACGCGGCGCGGTGGCGCGCGGATGGCGGCTCGCAGGGAATCAAGGGCTCGGGCGTGGAGGCGTTCCACCGGGATGCCACGCAGTTGCTCGCGGAGCGCGGCCGGCTGCGGCTGTACACGATGAAGGTGGGCGGGCGCGCGGTGGCCTCGGTGTACGGGCTCGTGCACGCGGGCACGTTCGTCTACTTCCAGTCGGGGTACGACCCTCGCTGGCACAACCGCAGCGTGGGCCTGGTGCTGGTGGGCGAGACGTTCAAGGACGCCCTGGCCTCGGGTCTCACCGAGTACGACTTCCTGCGCGGCACCGAGCCCTACAAGTCCGAGTGGGTGAGCCAACGTCGGCGCACCATCGCGGTGCGCGTGCACGGCGCCATGCGGGTGGGGCGCTGGTACACGCGCACGGAAGGCTGGGCGCGCCGCTTCCGCGATGGCTTGAAGCAGGTGCTGCCGGCGGACGTGGTGGAGCGCATCCGCCGCGAACGTCGGCGCCGCGCGGCGGTGCACTGAGCTGCACGGTGGGCGCTCTCGAGCGCCCACGTCTTCGCGAAGCGGGCGCTAACGAGCGCCCACTTCGCCGCGAAGCTGGCTGATGGCCGCGCCGAGCTGGGGCGGCTGCATGTTGCGAGGCACTTCGACGGAGAACCGCTCGAAGTGCTCCAGCGCCAGGGCCTTGTCTCCTCGGCGCAGCGCGAGGCTGCCCAGGAAGATGAGCGCCTCCTGCGAGTCCGGCCAGGTGTTGACCAGCGTGGTCAGCTCCTTCTCGGCGCCCTCCAGGTCTCCGTGCGCGGCGGCGCGCAGGACGCCCCGGTGCACGCGCAGCTCCACGCTGAAGGGGTCCGCGGCGAGGCCCTTGTCCGTCACCTTCATGGCCTCCTCGAACTGCTGCGCGCGGATGAGTTCGTGGCTCAGGAGGGACGCGGCCTCCACGTCGCCCGGGTTGGAGGCCAGGCGCTCGCGGGCCTCGTTGAGGGCGGGATCCTCGCGCGGGGCCATGGGGGCCTCGGCCTGGGCCGCGTTGCCCATGGCGCCGGGCATCTTCCCGGTGGCCATCTGCCCGTCGCTGCGCGGCTGCTGCTCGGAGACGAGCAGGTAGCCCAGGCCTCCGAAGAACGTCACCACGCCCGCGCCCCACAGCGCGCCCACGAGCTGCGGGTTGCGCGCGGCCCAGCCCGTGGGGGCAGGCCGGGCGGCGGCGGGGCGCTCGGCGGCGGCGGTGTCCTGGGCGCGGCGCGCGTGCTCATCGCGGGCGCGCAGGGCGGCAGCGGCCTCCTTCTCCAAGCGGGACTTCTCCGCGGCGTAGCGCTCTTCGCCCAGGTGGTGCTTGTCGGACTCGAGGGCGCGGAGCTGATCGATGAGCGACTGCGCGCGCTGGGACAGGTCATCCTGCACGCCGTCGCGCGGGGCATCCGCGTTCGGCGTGGCGCTGCGCTTGCGCTGCATCAGCAGCCAGGCGGCCGCGGCCACGAAGGCCACGACGAGGACGATGATTCCGGGCAACCAGTTCGTGGGCTGCGGCTGCATGGGCTAGCGCTCCAGCTCGCGGCGCACGGCCGCGAGGTACGGGTCGACGTCCTCCGTCGCGGGCGCGGGGGCCGGCGTGACGGGGACTTCAGGCGAGGGCTCGGCGGACGCGGCCACGGCGGGCTCGCGCTTGAGCTGTTTCAGGATGAGGACGAGGCCTCCCGCGACGAGCGCGACAGGCCCCAGCCAGACGAACCAGTTGAACCCCTCCGCGCGGGGCTCGAGCAGGACCCACTCGCCGTAGCGGGCGACGAAGTAGTCCATCACCTCGGCGTCGCTCTTTCCCTCGGCCACCAGCTCCCGGACCTTGTCGAGCTGGGCACGGGCCATGGACGACGGGCTGTCTGACACGGACAAGCCCTGGCACACCGCGCAGCGCAGGTGCTTGCCCAGCGATTGGACGCGGGCCTCCAGCGGCGGGGCGAGCGGGTCGCTCGCGGCCTGCTGGGGGGCGAACTGGCCGGTGGCCAGCCCAAGGGCGAGGGTCAGCGAGAGGAGGGCGGAGGTCATCGGGGCTCCCGGGAGCGCTCCCTACGTACCGCTGTCCGCCGGGTGTTGGACAGCGAAACCTGGGCGGGCCGTGAGGCCAGCCACCCGTCCAGGCGGAAGGCCGGAGGCGCGCCGGGGCGGCGATGGAGACGGGCATCCCCCGCGCGTCGGCGCCGTGCTCGGACTGTCCATGGGCTTCCCCCCTACCTGGGCCGGACGTCGAGGCGTCGCGGCGGAGGCGAGGGTAGTGGCGCATGGGGAATTCCCCAGCAGGTGTCCCCGCGCGCACGGGCGCATCTGTTGGTTGGAGAAAGTGGAGGAGACCTGTCAGGTCCCCCAGCGGACTCGGAGGGCGCCAGGAAGGGCAGCGAGCCGTCGGCCGCTGGATGGCGGCTTCAGCCTTCCTCGGTGTCCATCTCGGGTGGCGGCGCGCTCTCCTCGCGAGCCATGGCGAGCCGCAGCGCGAGGAAGCCCACCGCGCCCAGGCCGAACACGAAGGCGATGGGGCCCAGCGCGATGCGCATGTTCACGAGCGCCCACAGCAGGCACACGCCCACGGCGCCCGCGGGGACGAAGCGCAGCCACGCGGGCCTCGCCACGTCGTCGTGCAGCGCGGCGAGGAGCAGCACGGCGAGCAGCGCCAGCTCGGGCACCAGCGAGCCGGGCAGATCCCAACCCGCGTCCATCGCGTCGAATCCCCCGGCGCTGTACAGCGAGTCATCCGAGGCGCGCGGCGGCTCCACCACGCGCAGCTCGGGAGGCACCGAGCCACGCCCCGGCACCGGCGCGTTGCTCACCGTGGCGCTGCCGCTCGCGCCCCGCGTCCACGGCAGGTACATCGTGCCCAGGCACAGGGCCACGCCCGCCAGGGCCACCACGGCCGGGAAGCGCACCAGCCGCTGCGGCTCGAAGTAGCGCCCCACGCCATCGGGCCCCGCGTACACCTTGCGGTACTGATCGTGCGCGACGAGTCCCGCCCCCGCGATCCACAAGAGCGGCGTGAAGCCGAGGCTCAGCGAGCGCAGCGCCAGCGCGGCCAGGAGCAGGGCGTAGCCCGCGGCGACCTCGGAGCGCATCAGCGTGAGGGGCACCCACTCCACCCAACCCGGCCGCTCCCCCGCGACGCGCAGCTCGCGCGCCACCAGCACGACGCCACCGAGCACCGCCAGCGCGCCGCCGGCGATTCCCACGCTGGAGAAGAACGGGAGGATGCCCAGCACCACCGCGCACGTCACCAGCCCCACGCCCACGATGCTGGGCGAGTGTGCCGGCACGTCCCTTAGCCACCGGGGCCCGTCGAAGGGGAGGGGGTTGGCGCCAGGGTTGGTGTCCTCGCCTTCGTCGACGGGAGCCATGCCCGGCCGAGCCGCGCCCACCTGGGAGGGGCGCGCGTGCTCCTCGGCCTCTTCGATGATCTCCGAGGCGTAGGCCGGCTCCTCGACGGGGCGGGCCGCGCGGATCGCCGTGCGCGTGCGGGTGGGCGCCTGCGACACCGGCATCTTCGCGCCGCAGTTCTCGCAGTACTTCAACCGTGCGTCCGTCGCGTTCTCGCCGCACTCCGGGCACCGCATGCTGGCCGACCTCGTCGCAGGGAAGGGGACCATCGCGGCCGCCCTCATCGCGGAACGGTTGGCTTACTCGGATTCTGAGCGGGAATCGAGGCGCCTCGCGCACCCGCGCTGGGCGACGGCCCTGGGTAGGGACGCGTCGCACCTCGCGCGGGGCGGGGTCAGTGCGACTCTGGGGCCGGCGTGGCGGTGGCCTGGGCCGTCAGCTGCTGCAGTCGCGTCGTGAGCGTCTGCGGGTCGATGGGGCCCACGTGCTTGCCGTGAATGATGCCGTTCGGATCGATGAAGTACGTCTCCGGCACGCCCGCGACGCCGTAGTCCACGGCCATGCGCGAGCGGGGGTCCACGAGCTGCGGGAAGCTGGCGCCCATGCGGGAGAGGAACTCGCGCGCGTTGTCCTCGGTGTCCTCGAAGACGACGCCGAGGAACACCGCCTGCGAGCCGTACTCGCGCGCCCCCCACTCCAGCACCGGGTGCTCCTGCTGGCAGGGCCCGCACCACGACGCCCAGAAGTTGAGCACCACGGGGCGGCCCTTGAGCTCCTCCAGGCTGACGCGCTCACCAGTGTCGAGCGCGCGCAGGGTGAAGGCCGGAGCCGGCTTGCCCTTGAGCATGAAGGGCACCTCGTGCGGATCCCGCCCGAAGCCCTTGAAGAGGACGAACAGCAGCGCCGCGCACACCGCCACGAAGCCGAGCGTGTACTGCCAGCGCTTCATGCGGCACCTCGCTCGGCGTCACCCGCGACGGGCGGACCCGCGCCCACCACCGGCGCGGGACGGGCCGCCACCGCGGCGGAGCGGCGCTGCGGCCACAGCGCGATGAGCGTGCCCACCAGCAGGAGCGGGATGCTGTACCAGATCCACCCCACCAGCGGGAAAACCCACACGTTGAAGCTCGCGGTACCGGCCTGCTCGCTGAAGGCCATGAGCGACATGTAGAAGTCTTCTTTGACGGACTCGCGCACCGCGGGCGTGCCGATGGGGTCCGTGCTGCGCTCGTAGTAGTTCATCCGAGGCCGCAGCTCCGCCACCGAGCCGTTGGGCGCCGTCACCTCGACGCGCGCCGCGACGAAGGTGCGGTGGGGCTCCTCGCCGCTGGACAGGCCCAGGTACTTCATCTGGTAGCCGCCCAGGTTCATCGTCTGGCCCAGCCGGAGCGTGCCGGACGTGTGCTCCACGTACGACGACGACGCGGCCACCGCGACGATGATGACCACGATGCCCAGGTGCACCACGTAGCCGCCGAAGCGCCGGCGCGCCTTGCTCGCCGCCGTGACGAGCGCCGTGCCCAGGCCTTCCTTGCGCTCGCGCATGCGCACCGTCACCGGCAGCGCCAGCTCGCGCAGGGTGACGACGGTGACGAAGCCCGCCAGGCCGAACGTGAGCAGCGGGTAGACGCCGCGCAGCCCCGCCGCGAGGCACGCCCCCGTCACCACGAGGCCCACGAGGGTGGGGATGATGAACTGCTGGCGCAGCGTGGCCTTGTCCGGCGTGCCCCAGGGCAGCACCGGGCCCACGCCCATGAGGAAGAGCACCGCGATGCCACCCGGCACCGCCATCTTGTTGAAGTACGGCTCGCCCACGCTCACGCGGATGCCGCGCACCGCCTCGGACACGAGCGGGTAGAGCGTGCCCAAGAGCACCGTGAAGGTGATGGCCACGAACACCAGGTTGTTCACCAGGATGCTCGCCTCGCGCGAGGCCAGCGACGTCAGCCGCCCCTCGGGGATGAGCAGGTGCCCGCGCGCGGCCAGCAGGCCAATGCACACCACCAGCAGCACCGCGATGAACACCAGGAACGTGGGCCCGATGTCCGACTGGGTGAAGGAGTGCACCGAGTTGAAGATGCCCGAGCGCGTCATGAACGTGCCCAGGATGGTGAGCACGAAGCTGGCGAGCGCGAGGCTCAGCGTCCACAGCTTCAGCATCCGCTTGCGCTCCTGCACCATCGTCGAGTGCATGAACGCCGTCGCCGTCAGCCACGGGAGGAAGGACGCGTTCTCCACCGGATCCCACGCCCAGTAGCCGCCCCAGCCCAGCACCGCGTACGCCCACCACGAGCCGAGGATGATGCCCACCGAGAGGAACAGCCAGGCGACCATCGTCCAGCGCCGCAGGGGCGCCATCCACGCCTCGCCAATCTCGCCGCGCAGGAGGCCCGCCACCGCGACGCCGAAGGGCACCGTCATGCCCACGTAGCCCGAGTACAGCATGGGCGGGTGGATGATCATCAGCACGTGGTTCTGCAGGAGCGCGTTGGGGCCCGGCCCGTCCGCGGGCACCGGCGACATGGCGCCCCAGGGGTTGGCCGGCCCGGCGATGAGGAACGCGAAGAACACGCCCACCGCCAGCATGGTGCCCAGCGCCAGGGACATGTACCGGGCGTGCTCGCGGCGATGGATCCACGCGAAGGCGCCCACGTAGACGGCCATGATGAAGCCCCAGAAGAGGATGGACCCCTCCAGGGCGCTCCACAGCGACACCACCGTGTACACGAGCGGCGTGGCGCGGCTGCCCACCTGGGCCACGTACTTCACGCTGAAGTCATGCGTGACGAGCGCGTACACCATCGTGGCGTTCGCACCCACCATGCAGGCGCAGAAGCCCCAGACGGCGCGCATCACCCAGGGGAAGCCCGCCTCGGTGCGGCGCATGCCGGTGACGAGCCCCACCACCGCGCCGAAGGCCGCGAACGCCAGGCCTCCGAGCACCAGGGCATTTCCAATCGCGCCGTTCACTTCGCCCCCGTCGCGGCGGCGGTGGTGTTCTCCGACAGCGTCTCCTGCCACTGCCGCGGAGCCTCGCCCTCCTTGGGGGCGCGGTACTCGTTGGAGTGGTTCACCATCAGCCGGTTCGAGCTGAAGACGCCCGAGCGGTCATACGTGCCCTCCACCACGACGCCGATCTTCTCGCGGAACATCTGCGGCGGCGTCTCCGTGGAGCGCACGAGCACGCTCTGCGCTTCGGGCTTGGGCCCGTCCGCCACGCGGAACTCGAGCGTGGTGTGCTGGGCGTTCCACTGGATGCTGCCCGGCTGCACCACGCCGCCCAGGCGGATGGTGGCCGAGTAGGCCTTCTCGCCGTTGGACAGGAGCTCCGAGGGGCTCCAGTAATAGACGAGGTTGTCGCCGATGTTGCCGAAGGCCACGAAGGCCAGACCGCTGCCGGCGACCAGCAGGGCCACCACGGCGACGAGTCGGTTGCGAAGGGCGGGCGTCATGGGGGCTTACTCCTTGGAACCAGGCGGGGTGCGGGGACGGCGCATCCACAGCGAGAGCGCGTACAGGGCCAGGGCCGCCCAGGTGATGCCATACGAGGTCCACACGTAGCCCCAGCCGCCCTGGATGCGGCCCGCGCCCACGGGGTTCGCGGCGGCCTGGGCCAGCACCAACAGTGTCGAGAGCGAGGTCATGTCAGGCCACCACCTTGGGAGTGCCGCTGTTGCCGCGCGTGGCGGGGTCGTCGGTCGGGAGCGCCTCGGGCAGCGCGACCTCCGCGTTCCGATCCGCCAGCGCGATGAGGTAGCGGCGCGAGATGAAGACGATCATCAGCGCCAGGAACGCGAACGCGCTCACCCGCAGGGGGAGCACCATCAGCGGATCCACCGTCTTGGGGCTCGACTGGACCTGATGGAGGCTGCGCCACCAGCGCACGCTGAACCAGACGATGGGCACGTCCACCGCCGCGATGATGCCCACCACCGCGCTCCAGACGGCGCGCTTCTCCGGATCCTCCACGAAGCGGCGCAGCGCCAGGTAGCCCACGTACGCCACCAGCATGATGGCCGCCGTGGTGATGCGCGGATCCCACGTCCAGTACACGCCCCAGGTCGGCCGGCCCCAGATGCTGCCCAGGAGCACGCCCACCGTGCCGAACAGGAGGCCCACCTCGGCGCTCGCCTCGGCCATGGCGTCCGTCTTCCAACTCGGCTTGAACAGGTACGTCACCGAGCAGCAGAAGTTCAGCGTCAGCGCCAAGAGCGCCATCCACACCGCCGGGACGTGCACGTACATGATGCGCTGCACGTCGCCCATCTCCCGGTCAGGAGGCGCCCAGAACAATCCCAGGTAGGCGCCCGCCGCGAGCAGCACCACGGCCACCACCGGCAGCACCCTGTGCAGTTGCTTTCCCATGCTCAGTCCTCGATGACCTTCGGGAACAGGAGGAACCCCAGCCCCCAGTAAATCAGATTGAAGCCGCTCAAAAGCCCGAACCATGAGCCCAGCTGATGCATGGGGTCACCCTGGAGCACGAGCGTGGTGGCCTTCGCGGCGGCCAGCAGCGACGGCACGATGAGCGGAAATAGTAGCAGAGGCAGCAGCACGTCCCTCGCCCGGGCGTTCGACGCGATCGCCGAGTAGACGGTCCCCGGCGCGGACAGGGCCAGACAGCCGAGCATCAGGGTGAGGCCCAGGTCGCCCAGGCCCAGGACAATCTTGACCCCGAACAGGGCCACCATGACGGGGACGAGCACGATGCCCAGCACCACGAGCAGGGCGGTGTTGCCCAGGGCCTTGGAGAGGAAGATGGCGCGGGCATCCGCGGGGGCCAGACGCACCCCGTCAAGGCAGGCGTTCTCGGCCTCGACGCGGAAGGACTCGCCCAGCGACAGTACGCTGGCGAAGAGGATGGCCAGCCACAGGTAGCCGCCCGCGTTGCGCTCCAGGAGCCGGGTGTCCGGCCCGAGCGCGAAGGAGAAGAGCAGCAGGGTGGCCATGGCGAAGAAGACGAGCGCGTTGAGGCGCGCGCGCGTCCGCCACTCAATCAGCAGGTCCTTGCGCATCAGGACGAGCGTGGCCCTGAGGACGCCGATGGGACGGGGCGTGCTCACGCGGCCACCGCCCGGCCATCCTGCAGGTGCAGGCGCTCCTCGCACAGCGTCATCCCCTGCTCGATGAGGTGGGTGGCCAACACCACGGTGACTCCCGCGGACTTCAGCTCGGCGATGAAGCCCTCCATGTCGCGGATGCCGGCGGGATCCAACTCGCCGAAGGGCTCGTCGAGCAGCGCCAGGGTGGGCTTCTTCATGAGCAGACGGCCGATGGCCAGGCGCTTGCGCATGCCGGCGCTGAAGTGCCGCACCGGACTGTCCGAGCGGCGCGTGAGGCCGACCTTGGTGAGCAGCGCGCGCGCGGTGTCGTCCGGGGACTCCAGGCCGAGCAGCCGACCGAGCACCACCAGGTTCTGGTGCGCGCTGAGGTCCTCGTAGAGAAAGCTGGCGTGGGAGAGCAGCCCCACCTCGCGACGCACGGCGTCTCGCTCCGTCACGCTGTCCCGCCCGAGCACCTGGACCTGGCCCGCGGTGGGGCTGAGCGCGGTGGCCACCAGTCGCAGGAGCGTCGTCTTGCCGGAGCCGTTGTGGCCGGTGAGCAAGAGGGAGCGGCCCGCGGGCAGCGCGTACGTGAGGCGCGCCAGGGCCCAGGTGCGGCCGTAGCGCTTGCTCACGTCGTGGAAGGCGAGCGCGGTTCCGAGGGAGGGAGGGGGCATCGGCGGGGGCGTTCGTAGCCTTTTCTCGGACTGTCCACCAGTGAAACCCAGGCGGGCGGCCAGGGGGAGGAGCGTCCGGGTTTCTGTCCGCCATCAGCCCCAGCCACGGTTGAAAGCTTTTCCTCTCGTGGGGTCGCGCGGGGCATGGCGCGGGCAGGTGGGTATCCGTGTGCATCGGCGTGTCATGCCCGCCGTGAGAGTAGGGAGCTGTGGCACTCGCCATGCACACGGAGCGCGCGCTGGGGCGCGGTTCAGCGGATGGGGCTCTCGGGGAGGGGGCGGGCACATGGGGGGGACGGTGTTGCGGCGGGCGGTGAAGGTGGCTGCCGCCGGGATGATGCACTACAGCGGGATGCGCAGGGCGTTGGCCACCTACCAGCGGATCCGCTCGGGTGGACGGCGCATCCTCATCGTCAGCTACCACCGCGTGGTCAGCGATTTCACCGGCGAGCTGCAGCGCTCGATTCCCGGTCTGCTGATTTCCCAGGAGACCTTCCGCAAGCACATGGAAGGGGCCCACGCCGCCGGCTACGAGCTGGTGAGCATTGGGGACGCGGTGGATGTCATGAGTGGCCGACGCGCGGCGAAGAAGGACCTGTGCGTCGTCACGTTCGATGACGGCTATCGCGATGTCTACCGGTACGCCTTTCCCATCCTCCAGCAGATGGGCATCCCCGCCATCATCTACCTGCCGACATCGTTCGTGGGGACACGGCGGCGCTTCAACCACGATCGCCTCTTCCACCTCCTGCGCCGCGTCCAGCAGCGGCGCTACCGCCCCGTGTTCGACGCGCTCCCGGCGCCCGCGTTGGACCTGCTCGGCCCGGTGCATTCGGGCACCAAGACGGTGTCCGCGGCCCTGGATGACTTCATCAGCGAGCACCCCACACATGTGCTCACCGACATCATCGACGCGCTGGAGAAGCAGCTCGGCGGGGGCCCGGAGCTGACGCCTGAGCAAGGCGATGTCATGGACTGGGACGAGGTGCGGCGCATGGCGCGCGCGGGCTTCGAGTTCGGCGCGCACACGCAGGGCCACACCGTGCTGACCCTGGAGCCCACCGCCGTCGTCGAGCAGGAAGTGCTCGAGTCCAAGCGCGCCATCGAGCGCGAGGTGGGCGGTGTCGTGCGGGACTTCGCGTACTGCAATGGCTGGTATTCGGATGAGATCATCCGCGTGCTGGCCGCGCACGGGTTCCGCTCCGGCGTCACGACCGAGGACACCCCCAACCGCATCGGTGGGGATCCCTTCACCCTGCGCCGCAAGGTGATGTGGGAGAACTTCAGCGTGGGCGTGCTGGGGGACTACTCGTCCGCGCTCACGGTGTGCCAGCTGGATGACTGCTTTGGCGCGCTGGGGATGAACCACCCGGTGCCTGGACGGCGCCCGCAGGCCATGGCGTCGCTGGCGCAGATTCTCCGGCCAGAAGCGGACCCGTCCGAGGACCTGCCGTGAGTGAGACCGCCGCGCCGGAGGCCTCGTTCCTGGGGCGCGCCGGTCCCCTCGTGCTGGCCCGCCTGTTCACCGCGGGGCTGACGCTGTCCATCCCGTTGGTGCTCGCGCGCGTCCTGCCGTTGGACGAGTACGGCACGTACTACCAGCTCTTCTTGGTGGCCACGACGCTCTACTACGTCCTGCCATTCGGGATGGTGCAGAGCCTGTATTACTTCCTGCCTCGCGCGGAGGAGCGGCGGCCGTACCTGGGGCAGGCGTTGCTGTTCGTCACCGTCACGGGGCTGCTGGGCGCGGGGCTCGTGTGGAGCCTGCTGGGCCGCGTGGCGGACGCCTTCCACAACCCGGCGTTGATGGACCACCGCGGGCCACTGGCCGCCTACACCGCGCTGCTCCTGGGCAGCTATCCGCTGGAGGTCTCGCTGACGAGTCAGGGGCGCACGCGGGCCTCGGCCGTCGTGTACCTGGCCTCGGACGCGGTGCGCGCGCTGGTGATGGTGGTGCCGCCCCTGCTGGGCTACGGGCTGCACGGGTTGATGTTGGCGGTGATGGCATTCGCTGGCGCGCGCTACGTCGCCACGTGGGCAGTGGCGCTGCGAGGCGCGCGGGGGCCCCTGGTGCGAGCGAGCCTGCTGCGCGCGCAACTGGCGTACTCGGCGCCGTTCGGCGCGGCCATGCTCCTGGCGATTCCGCAGCAAAACGCGCACCTGTACGCGGTGGCGGGCGCTGTCGCGCCGGCGCTCTATGCGCTGTACCGCGTGGGCTGTTTCCAGCTCCCGGTGGTGGACCTGCTCTACACGCCGACCAGCGAGGTGCTGATGGTGCGGCTGGGGGAGCTGGAGCACGCGGGGCGGCTGGAGGAGGGCGTGGGGGCGTTCCGCGAGGCGTCTGGGAAGCTGGCCTTCGTGTTCCTTCCCTTCGCCGCGTTCCTGTTCGCCGCCGCGCCGGAGTTCATCTCGGCGATGTTCGGCCAGAAGTTCCTGCCCGCGGTTCCCATCTTCCGGGTGAGCGTGCTGGGCGTGGTGCTGTCCGTCCTCCCGATGGATGGGACGCTGCGCGCTCGAGGCATGACGCGCGCCATCTTCGCCTCGTACTTCGTGAAGGCCGCGGTCACGGTGCCGCTCCTGTGGGTGGGCGTGCGGCGCTTTGGAATGTTGGGTGGCATTGGCGCCTGGGCCGTGGCCGAGGTGGTGGGGAAGACCCTGCTCCTGGCGCGCGTGCCGGCGGCCCTGTCCACGGCCGAACACCGGCTGCGCCTGTGGGACGTGCTTCCCTGGTCGGAGCTGGGCAAGGCGTCGTTGGCCGCGGGCGCGGCGGGCGTGGGCGTCTTCGTCCTCCGGGCGGGCGTGCACGGGGCCTGGCTGAAGCTGCCCGAGGGTTTCTTCTGGCGGGTGCTGCCGCTGGGGATCGCGGGGGTGCTGTTCCTCGCGGGGTATGTGGCGGTGCTGTACGCCACGGGGGTTCGGCCGCTGAGTGCGTTGGCGGCCTTGAGGACGCGGCGCGCGCAGTGAGCGCCGAGGAAGGGTGGAACTGGGGAGGACTTCCCTCTCCAGGGGTAGGTACCTAGGTTCCCGGCCATGGTGGCGACGGGGTGAGGGTCAGGGCGAGGGAGGCGTGATGGTGTTGCAGGCGATGACGCTGTACAGGGTCGCACGCGCGTTGCGGAATCGTGGAGTGCCACTGTTGCCAGCCGTGGTGCGCAAGCTGAATTACTACCTGCACAGCTCCTACATCCCAGAGCAGGCGGAGCTGGGGGACGGAACGCAACTGGGTTACGGCGGTATCGGGGTTGTCATTCATCGGGCGGCGAAGGTGGGCAAGCACTGCCTCATCTCGCAGCAGGTGACGTTGGGCGGACGCTCGGGGCTCGTGGGCGCGCCGATCATCGGGGACTACGTGCGCATCGGCGCCGGGGCGAAGATTCTGGGGAACATCCGGATCGGCGACTTCGCGGTGATTGGGGCGAACGCCGTGGTGTTGAAGGACGTGCCCGCGGGCGCGGTGGTGGCGGGGGTGCCGGCGAAGGTCATCCGGCAGGACCCGGATCCGCTCACCAGCTACCAGCGGGAGATGGGCTTGTTGCCGCCGCGTCCCAAGCTCACGCCGGTGCCGGCACCGCAGGCCTCGGCCCGATAGGGAAGGGACGCCAACATGCGCGTGCTCCTGGTCGGTGACCATCCGCCGCCGTATGGCGGAGTGGCCATCCACGTCCGCCAGCTCTTGCAGTACCTGCGCGGTCGCGAACTCGAAGTGAAGGTGCTGGACATTGGAAAGGGCGGCCGGCCGGCTCCGGACGTGATTCCGGTGCATGGCCCCGCGCACTTCGGGCTGCGGCTCGCGGGTTTCGTGGCGGGCGGATGGACCCTTCACCTGCACACCAGCGGCAACAACCCGAAGTCATGGGTGCTGGCGGGCATGGTGGGGGGGCTACCGGGAGGGCGCGCGCCCCGCGTCATCACGCTGCATTCGGGGCTCCTGCCGGATTACCTCCGCGCCTCGTCCGCGCGGCGGGTGCTGGCGGGGATGGCGCTCGGGGGATACGCGCGCGTGGTGGCCGTATCCGGCGCGGTGCGGGATGCGGTGGTGGCGTGCGGCGTGCCGGCGCACAAGGTGTTGGTGCATCCGGCGTTCTGCGCATCACAGGTGAGGGCGGGCGCGGTGCCGCCTCGGGTGGAGTCCGCGCGCGCTCGGCGCAGACCGCTCCTGGTGATGGCGCACCATCCTTCGCCTGTGTACGGGCGGCGGCTGGCGTTCCAGGCGCTGCGGCGGCTGGTGGATGAGTTGCCGGACGTGGGGTTGGCGGTGTTCGGTCCGGGCACGCGCTCGGAGGAGTTCCGCCGCGATGCGCGCGAGACGCGGGTGGCCGCGTATCTCGAGGACCTGGGCGAGCTGGAGCACGAAGCCGCGCTGGGGCTCATGTCCCGAGCGGACGCGTTCCTGCGGCCCACCACGCACGATGGGGATTCCATCTCCGTGCGGGAGGCGCTGGCGCTCGGGGTGCCGTGCGTGGCCAGCGACGTGTGTCCCCGTCCGGTAGGGACGCGCGTGTTCCAAGCGGACAGCGCGCGAGACCTGGCGTTCCGCGTGCGCGAGGCGTTGGACGCGGGGCCGCCGCGTGTCGTGTCACCCGATGCGGGGCCCGTGCTCGAAGCGCTGTACGCCGAGCTCGCGACGGGCCGGACCGAGCGGGCCGGGGCAGCGCCCGCGGTGTGAACGGACTTTCCCATCAGGACCCGGAGGCGACGACGATGCGACGCGGCGACGACATGGACCTGGCCCGGAGAGCACTCCGGGGGCGAGACCTGGTGGTGTTCTCGAATGACTGGGATGGGGACCCGCTGTCCAAGGTCCACATCATGCGAATCCTCGCGCGCGACAACCGCGTGCTGTGGGTGAACAGCATCGGCAACCGCGCGCCCAAGGCGAACGCGCACGACGTGCGACGGCTGGCCAAGAAGCTGCGGACGTTCACCGAGGGGCTGCGCGAGGTGGAGCGCCACATCCACGTGCTGTCTCCCCTGGCCGTGCCGTTCTATGGCTCGGAGGTGGTGCGGCTGGCCAATCGCGAGCTGCTGCGCTGGCAGGTGCTGCGCGCCATGCGGCAGCTTCGCTTCCAGCGGCCGTTGTCCTGGAGCTTCCTGCCCGCCTCGGCGCCGGTGTCCGGAACGCTGGGCGAGGACTTCGTCGTCTACCACTGCGTGGATGAGTTCTCCGCGTTCAGCGACACCAACGGGCGCCACATCGCCGAGCTGGAGGCCCGGCTGCTGCGCCGCGCGGACTTGTGCATCACCTCGGCGGAGCGCTTGCGGGACAGCAAGGCGCTGCTCAATCCGCGCACGGTGCTGGTGCGCCATGGCGTGGACTACGCGCACTTCGTGAAGGCCTGCGACGCGGCCACCCCGATTCCCGAGGACATCGCGCGGTTGCCTCGGCCCATCATCGGGTTCTTCGGGTTGGTGGCGGAGTGGGTGGACCAGGCCGCGCTCATCGCGACGGCGCGGGCCCATCCGGAAGGCTCGGTGGTGCTCATTGGCAAGACGATGCCGGACTGTGACGTGGGGCCGCTGCGCGCCGTGTCCAACATCCACCTCTTGGGGCGCAAGCCCTATGCGGACCTGCCCGGCTACAGCAAGGCGTTCGATGTGGCGCTCATGCCGTTCAAGGTCAGTGAGCTGACGCTCAACGCCAACCCGCTCAAGGTGCGCGAGTACCTGGCCGCGGGCCTGCCGGTGGTGTCCACGGATCTGCCCGAGGTGCGCAAGGTGGGCCTGTGCCGCATCGCTCGGGACACCGAGGACTTCGTGCGGCAGGTGGACGCCTGTCTGGCCGAGGGCGGCGGGCCCCGGCGCGAGCGCGCCGAGCGCATCTTCCACGAGAGCTGGGAGGCGCGGGTCGAGGAGATTCGACGCCACGTGGGCGCGGCCTTGTTGGCGGCGGGCAAGCGCCTGTAGGTCGCTACTCGCGGCCTGCCACGGCTCGCTCCAGCTTCGCGTAGCGCCGGGCCACGCGCGCGTAGTCGCTCGGGCGCACGGGGGCGTGGGCGAGCGCGCGCGTGAGGTCTGCTTTCGCGTCGAGGAACTCGGTCGCGGGGATGCCGCAGGTCTGTTCGAGGAGCCGTGCGGCTTCCGCGTCCGGAAGCGTGAGCGCGATGCCGAGGCGCTCCTGGAGCTGCTGCCGCAGGGCGAGGTCCAGCTCGGGCAGCAGCTCTGCTTCCACGCGTGAGCGGCGCATGAGCCAGCCCAGGCTCGCGACGTATTCCTTCATGGAGCGGTGCTTGCGCGTGAGCAGGGGACGGGGCGCGCCCAGGCGCGTGCCTCGCGAGACGACGTAGAGGAGTCCTGCCGCGAGTCCCTGCGCGAGGAACACCCAGATGCCCCGTGAGATGGGGGGAGGCGCTTGCGCTCGGTGATGGAACTCGTCGAACACGAGCGGCCCGCGCGCGGCCACGGCGTCCCACCAGCGGCGATTGTCGAGCAGCTCCAGGCGGCGGCTCTCCGCGAGGTCCGCGCCGGCGAGCACGTAGACCTCGCCTCGGCCCAACGGCCAGCGCCACAGGACCGCGCTATTGCCGACGCCCGCGAGCGGCAAGGCGTCCGCGTGCCGCACGCGCACGGAGCGATCCCTCGAGACGCGCAAGCGGGTGAGCCCTCGCGCGAGTCCTCCGGAGAGCCACACGTCCGCGGTGGTGCCGCCTGGATCCGTCCATTCGGAGGGCATGCCTTGGTGGTTCGCGCCCAGCAGCGGACCGGTCTCCAGGGCGAGCCATGCATCCAAGGCCGGCTGGCTCGCGGTCGTGTCTCTCGGGACCAGATAGAGCAGGGTGCCGCCCGCTTCGACGAAGCGCGACAGGGACTCCACTTCGGACTCGGACACGACGCGGGCCTGCGGTGCCGCGAGCACCACGGTGCGCGTCCCGATAGGCAGGGCCTCCAGAGAGGACTCGTGTGCCGCGACGGGCTGGCCACCCTCGCGCAGATAGAGCCACAGCGCGCGCAATCCGACGGGGCCCGGATTCTCCACGGAGGGGACAGGGGAGTCCGCCGCGGGAGCACTCCCCGCGGCCAACCCCAGGGCCAGGGCGAGCACCACCAGGAGGCCGAGGACCCAGAATGCTCGACTGCTCACGGGGTCCTCCCTGAACAACGAGCGGAGGCGCGAAGGGCCAACCGCCCGCGCCACGCCCCAAGACACTCGCCGTCCACGCCGAGCAGGTCCGTCCGAGCAGCGCTCCGCTGCAACGTATCAGGACCGGGACTCATGGCGTCCCCGGGTGCAGCGTGCCGCGCAGGCGCTCGACGTCGTCGACGAAGCGTGTGGCTTCCGCCGCTGTCACCGGCGCCAGCGAGTAGAAGGCTCGATCGTACCAGCCGAGGAGCTGCTCCACGTCGCGGGTGAGCGTGCTGGAGGCGCCACGTCCGGGAAGCTCCGCGGCCAGTTCCCGGTTGGTCTTCACTCGGTCGGGCCGAGCCCAGCCGCGCTGCTCCAGCGTGGACAGCAGACAGAACAAGCCCTCGCGGATCGCCTCGCGACCGTTGCCGTGCGCGAGCGCGACGCGGGCCCGGCCGAGGTGCTCGGGCGGAGGGTCCAACTTGCTTGGCGCCCCCTCGCCCCAGGTGTCCGTGTGCGGGGATTGCGCGCGTGGGCCAATCCTTCGCCACCGCAGCAGGCCGAAGAGGACCACCGCGAGCGCGATGCCGAGCATCACCGCGCGGGTCGCGACCGCGAAGCCTTGGGCGCTGCGCGACTCGAACAGGCTCTCCAGCCACGCTTGGACCTCGCGCAGCATCCGCTTCAGCACGTCACCGTTGCGCTCGCGGGCGCGGGCGAACTCGGGGCGGTTCAGGATTTCCTGGAGCCGCTCTGCGCCGCGGGCGTTCGCTTCGGGGCCCTCGGGCACGGGGGCATCCTGGAGCGCACAGGCCTGCTCCAGATAGCGCGCCACTTGTTGCGCTCGCGCGACGGGGGCCGCGCCGGGCTCCGGGGAGGGCGGCGGGAGTCCTCCCCATCCCTGGACGAGCGCATCCACCGCGGAGGGCAGTTGCTCGGGCTGTCGCAGGGCCGTCTCTTCCAGCCGCTGCGCGAGGCCTTCGCGCTCGGCGCACGGCAGCGCGGTCAGCAGGACGAGGAGGGCCAGACTCGGCACAGGGGACTCGCGCTCAGGCCACGACCGAGGAGGACGGCTCCGAGGGCGCGGGCTCTCCCAGGCGGCGCTCCAGGTCGAGGCCCTCTCTTCGCACGCGCATGTCCAGGTAGAAGAACGCGGACACGACGATGCCGAGCGGCGTGAAGATGGTCTGCACCACCACCTGGAACAGCTCGGCGGGGACGAGCAGGGTCTGCGGGACGGACGCCATGGCCACGGGATCGAAGATGTTGCCACCGGCCACCAGGCGGACAATCCAGACCGGCAGGCCGGAGACCGTGCTCACCGCGATGAGCATCGCGCCCACGACCGTGGACAGCACCATGGCCCGGACGGTTCCGCGACCCATGAACCCCGGCTCGATCCGCCCCGAGAGCAGCTCACCCGAGCGCTGGAAGGAGCCCCAGGCCCCCAGGTCCTCCATGGCCACCACTGGGGGGAGCAGCATGAAGCGCAGGAAGTACCAGAGGGTGGACGCGAGGAACCCCAGGGCCAGGAGCAGCCCGCCCACCACCAGCAGCGCGATGCTCGCCGCGTTGGACAGTCCGGTGCTCCCGCCACTCACCGCGGCGGCGAACGCCAGCCCGCCCAACACGAGGCCCGGCAGGCACAGCACGAGCGTTGCGCCCATCGACCATCCGAGGGAGAGGAAGTACGCCCCGGTCAGCGTCCCCAAGCGCGCGAAGGTCCGCCGAAAGCCATCTGCCGGCGTGGATGGCTCGCCCAGTCGCGCGGGCACCGCGTACCGGGTGACCGTTGCCGTCGCGAGCCAATAGCTCCAGATGATGAGCGTCCACGCGGCGACGCTGATGGCCAGGAAGCGCCCCATTCCGAGCAGCGCCTCGAGCGGATCCCCTGTTCCACGGGTGTCGAGCATCGCGAACATGCGGGGGAGCATGAGGGCGGTGCCCTTGGCCGCGATGTAGTTCAGGAGATCGAACCCGAGGCACAAGGTGAACAGCGCCTTGAGGTGGGTGCGCCAGAACATCGCGGCGCGATCGATCAACTCACCGAGGGCCAGGGGACGCAGGTCCGAGGAGGCGTTTGGAGGACTCACCGGAGCGCACCATAGCGCCTCAGGTGGAGGGTGGACACGCATCCCCCAAGGCTCGCGCCGCCTGGGTGGGGTCCGCCGCGTCGAGCACCGCGGAGATGACCGCGACGCCCGCGGCCGCCCGCACCCTCCGCGCCCGCTCGGGGGTCATCCCTCCGAGCGCGAGCGCGGGGCACGACAGCATCCGCGCGATCGCCTCGAAACCCTCGGGGCCGAGCGGCGGACGCGTGTCGTTCGGCTTGGAGCCCGGAGCGAACACCGGGCTCACCAGCGCGAGGTCCGCACCCCATGCACGCCGCGCTTCGTCCGCGTCGTGCACGGCCACGCTCACCCACCGCTCCGGTGGAAGCGCGGGGCGCACGTCCCGAGGCGTGGGTCCGGACGCCGGCAGGTGCAGGTGCGCACCGACCTCCAGCGCCACGTCCAATCGCCCGTTCACGAACAGCGCGCGACCTCGCGCGTGGCACAGCTCGGCGAGCAGCCGCGCTTCCTCCAGGAAGAGGTGCGCGGGCGCCTCGGGGTGGCGGTGCTGCACGGCGACGTCGGGCCCCGCGTCCAGCGCTCGCGCCAGCGCCGCGAGCAGGCGCTCTCGCGGCAAGCGCCAGTCGGAGATGACGAGGACGCGGGGCAGGGGAGGCACTACTCGACGAGCCCCTCGATGGGGCTGGACGCGGAGCCGTAGGCCTTGCGCGGAATGCGCCCGGCGAGGAACGCGTCGCGGCCCGCCTCCACGGCCTTCTTCATCGCCACGGCCATGCGCACCGGGTCCTTCGCGCCAGCAATCGCCGTGTTCATGAGCAGCGCGTCCACGCCCAGCTCCATGGCGATGGCCGCGTCGGAGGCCGTGCCCACGCCCGCGTCCACGATGACGGGCACCTTCACCGTCTCGCGGATGAGGCGGATGTTGTGCGGGTTGCGGATGCCCAGGCCGCTGCCGATGGGCGCCGCCAGCGGCATCACCGCCGCGCAGCCGGCGTCCTCCAGCTTGCGCGCGGTGATGGGGTCGTCGCTCGTGTAGGGCAGCACGGTGAAGCCCTCCTTCACCAGGATGCGGGCCGCCTTCACCGTCTCCTCGACGTCCGGGTAGAGCGTCTTCTCGTCGCCGAGCACCTCGAGCTTCACCCACTTGCTCATGCCCAGCTCCTCGGCGAGCCGGCAGGTGCGCACCGCGTCGTCCGCCGTGTAGCAGAGCGCCGTGTTGGGCAAGAGGCGCAGGCGGTTGCGGTCGATCCAGTTCATCAGCGACGCCTCGCCCGTGGCCTTCAGGTCCAGGCGCCGCACGGCCACGGTCACCATCTCCGTGCCGGACAGCTCATGACAGCGCTTCATGATGTCGTGACTGGGGTACTTCCCCGTCCCGAGAATGAGGCGCGAGCTGAAGGTCACACCCGCGAGGGTGAAAGGCTTGTCCACGATGCCGCTCATTGCATCCCTCCTGGCTACCCGCCACCGACGAAGGTGACAATCTCCACGCGATCTCCCTCATGCAGGGAGTGCTCGGCGTGGCGAGCCCGGCGCACGACCTCCGCGTTCACCTCCACGGCCACTCCCGGACCGCCGATCTGCAGCGACTCCAGCAGCGACGACAGGAGCGTGCCCTCGGAGACCTCGCGCGCTTCGCCATTCACCCACACCGTCACGTCGTCACGACTCCTTGGGACGGGAATGCGCTGGCACTACAAGGGGGACTCCGCGCTGTCAACGCGCACGCCCCGGCGTCCGTCCGCCACGTGCAATGGCCCCGCGGGGATCGCCTCATGGGTGCCAGCAGGTCGGACGCTTCCTCTTTGGGCGCAGGAGGGGCGTGAGCGGGCCCGCGCGAGTCACGCGCCATCCTCTGGGAGGGGAAAGGGATGTCTGACCCGGGTGGTAGGGATGGCCGGGCCTGCTTCCAGGAGGACTCACCCGCGATGCCCATTCCGCCACCCACTCGGTCTCCCGCCCGAACCAGCATCCTCTTCTCCGTCGGCGCCACATCCTACGAACTCATCCGCCACCTGGGCTCTCGCGGGGCGGGGGAGGTGTTGCTCGCGCGGCGGCACTACGCGGAGGTGCCTGGGGGGCTCGTCCTGATCAAGCGCATGCGCGACCCGGGCCACGAGCACGGACGCGAGCAGCTTCGCGAGGAGACGCGGCTGCTCATGCGCCTGAGTCACCCGGCCATCCCCCAGGTCTTCCTGGCGCGCGTCCACGCGGGCGCGCTCCACCTCGTCACGGAATACGTGGAGGGGCACTCGCTGGAGACGCTGTGCAGCTTCGCGGCGCTGCGCGGCCAGCCCTTGTCGGAGGCGTTCGTCGCGCACGTGGGCGCGGAGGTGGCGGACGCGCTCCAGCATGTCCACGCGCTCGAGGACGAAGTGGGGCGTCCCCTGGGCGCCGTGCATCGGGATGTCAGCCCGCGCACCCTCCGCGTGGACGTGCACGGACGGGTGCGGGTGTCCGACTTCGCGCTGGCGTGGACGCGGCTGGCGCCTCATGCGCTCGAGGCGCAAGGGCCCCGGTGTGGCGACGTGGCGTACGCCGCGCCGGAGGCCCTGGCGCATCAGCCCGTGGATGGACGGGCGGACCTCTACTCGCTGGGCGTGGTGTTGCTGGAGCTGCTCACGGGACTCCACCTCTTGGACTTGGAGGACGTGGAGCGCGCGGCTCGGACGGCGGCGCCTTCGCTCGGGCACGCGCCCCCACGCGCGGCGGACCTGAGCTGGTTACCGGCTTCGGAGATGGCCCTGCGCATGGCATGCCTCACGGAGGCGCATGTGGAGAGCGCCACGCGCGGACTGTCCACGCGCATGGCCGCCGTGCTGCGGCGGGTGCTGCGGCGCGAACCGGAGGCGCGGTTCCAGTCGGGCGCGCAGCTGCGGGACGCGCTCTGCGAGGTGTTGGAGGGACTGGGGCGGCCTTATGGCCACCGAGAAGCGTCCCGTGAGGTGTCCTGGCTGCGGCGGGCGCTGGGGCCTTCGGAGCGATGGGCCGCGGAGCTGGTGGAGCACGGGCACGGGCCTTGTGCCTGAGTGCGGGGACGGCGAAGACTGCCGCCCATGGTCGACGTGAACGAGCTTCACCGGCGCTGGTGCATCGCGGACGGACACGCGGACTCCCTCCTCTGGAATCGTGACCTGAGCGTCCGTTCCAAGGAGGGCCACGTGGACTTCCCCCGCTTGCGCGAGGCCGGGGTGAAGCTCCAGTGCTTCACGATCGTCACGCGGGGCTTCCCCTTCGTCGGAGGCTTCCCGGTGTTCGCCGCGTGGCGCGGCTGGCCCCGCGAGGCGCGCGCCAGCGAGTGGTCCCGGGCGCTCTGGCAGATCTCCCGCTTGGAGGAGGCCGCCGCGCGCTCGGACGACACGGTGCGCATCACCACCACGGGCGCGGCCCTGGAGGACAACCTGGCGCAGGGGCGGCTGTCCGCGGTGCTGGGCGTGGAAGGGGGACATGCCATCGAGGGGCAGGTGGACCGGCTGGCGCGGCTGCATGAGCGGGGCGTGCGCTTCATGGGGCTGACGCACCTGTCCAACAACGAACTGGGGGGCTCCTCCTTTCCGATGATGGGCAACCGGGGGCTGACGCCGCTGGGCCACGAGGTCATGGCGGAGATGGCGCGGCTGGGTCTGAGCGTGGATGTGGCCCACGCCGCGGAGCGCACGCTGGAGGACTTGTTCGCGCACCCCACGGTGCGCTTTTTCTGCTCGCACACGGGCGTGCGCGCGGCGGGCGGGGGCTGGCGCAACCTCACGGACGCGTCCCTGCGGCGCATCGCGGAGCGCGGCGGTGTGGTGGGCGTCATCTTCGCGCCTGTCTACTTGGGGGGCGACTCAGTAGACGACGTCGTCCGCCACATCGAGCACGCGGTGGACGTCATGGGCGAGCAAGGGGTCGGACTCGGCTCGGACCATGACGGCATGGTGCCGCTGCCGCGCGGCATGCGCGACGTGACGGACCTGCACCTCATCACCGAGGCGCTGCTGCGGCGCCACCCGGAGGCGTGGGTAGAACGGGTCATGGGTGAGAACTTCCGCCGCTACTTTCGCGAAACGCTCGGCGGTTGACCGGGGGGGAGCGCTCGGAAATAGTCGCCGCCGCCCATGAAAGTCCTCCGCCTCGCGTGTGCGTCCTTCGTCGGTCTCCTGTTGCTCGCCGGCTGCGGTAGCCCGGACGCGGGAGATGGTTGCAACGGAAGCGACTACATCTGCCTGGACGTGGCGCGCGCCCTGGAGTGTCGCGGCGGCTCCTGGCGAGAGCTGCAGTGTCGCGGCACGCTGGGCTGCCGAGAGCTGAAGGACAGCGTGCGCTGCGACACCTCCGGCAACGTCGCGGGCGACAACTGCGCCAGCTCCGCCGAGGGGCACGCCATGTGCCGCTCGGACGGCAAGGCCCTGCTGGAGTGCCGCGAGGGACTCCTCGTGCAGACGCTGGCCTGTTCGAGCTGCGCGACGACCGAGGACTCCCGAGTCCAGTGCACGCCGTGAGGCGGGACGCTCCCCGCGCTGGCTTCACGCCTTGCCGGGCGAGGGGGCGCGGCGCGCGCTTCCGCTGACCCGACCGCGCGGCGCTGCCTTCTTCGCCGCGGGGCGAGCCTCCTTCTTCGCGGTCTTCTTGCGCGCGGGCGTCTTGGGTGCACCCGCGCTGGCGAGGGCGAGCGCGTGGGCCCGCCGAACCCACCGGGTGAGTTCCTCGGGCTCGTCGTGGAAGGCCTCCGGGACGAGGACCCAGTGCGACATCGTCTTCGGCCCCGCCATCCAGGGGGCCGAGCCCGGGCGGCCCATCAGCTCGTCGAAGGCCGTGGCCTCCGGGAACCTCAGGCCGATGCGCCCCGTCTTCCAGACCAGGGCGTAGATGGCGTCGTTCGCGAACAGCGCGTCACAGCCGAACATGCGGCGCCGCGAGACTGCCGGCAGCCGCTGCGAGGCCTCTTCGAGCAGTTCGGTCAGGTGGGGATAGGTCGCGACCATGGCGTCTCGGGGGTGAGAGGAACGGCCGGGCATCATGCGCCAGCCGCGACGCCCCGAGGGCCGCCGACCTCAGCCATTGTTGGCCAGTGGTTTGATGCCCTGCTCGATCATGTGCTCGATGAGGTTGAAGGCCTCTCCGCCCGTCAGCTGCATGGGCGTGTCGATGGGGTGCGACAGCGAGATGATGCGCGCGAAGGGCTCCACCTTGCCGGCCACGCGGCTCTTGGCGTTGCGCACGTCATCCACGTCCTCGAGCGGGATGCACTCGCAGATGCTGACGGGCGTGCCCACGGGCGGGAAGGCCGTGACGCGGCCATAGGCCAGGGTGCCGTGGATGGCGCGGAAGGCGCCGAAGGGCGTCTCCACGATGGCGTACGGGTTGAAGAACAGCCGCGCGGGGAAGCCCTTGGCGCCCAGGGACTGCGCGATGCCCAGCGAGGGGCGGAAGATGTCGGGGTACTCGCGCTTGAGCGTCTCGCCCAGGATGATGCGCATGGGGCCCCACTCGGTCTCCATGCGCGAGTCCAGGTTGAGGATCTGCATCCAGACCGTCTCCTGGCCCGGCGTGAAGTACTCCGGCGGGTGGGCGATGAAGTCGGCCTCGCAGATGTTGTTCGCCAGCGTACAGTTGCTGGGCAGCTCCAGGGGCACCTGGTGATTGGCCTGCGGCCCCTTGTAGATGAACGGCGCGCCGCGAGACACCGTCTGCGTGGCGGGGGGCATGGCCAGGGAGATGACCTTGCCGGCCATCTCTCCCTTCAGGAACTGGATCTGGATGATGAAGTGGCTGAGGAAGCCGTCCACGCCCATGGCTGGGAATGGGGAGATGTGATTGCCCATCTGTCGGATGAGTTCGTCATGCCGCTCGGTGAGTTGCTGATTCCTACGCGACAGGGCGTCCAGTTGTTGCTCCAGACGCGCCACGCGCTCGTCACCCGATGCCCCGGACACCGTCGCCGCGGGAAGGTCCGAGACATTGATGGTCAGATTGATGGTCATCGTGGGTCTACTCCTGGGGTTGGATGTCTTGTGATGCGCGCCACAGGGGTGGGCACTAGGGCTTGCCGAAGGCGGCCCTGTCCTCGGGAGTCGGCGGCTCGCCGTAGGTCTGCTGAAAGGCCGCCTCCCAATCCGTGCCAAAGAGCTTGAGCCGCTCGCCCACGGGATTGGCCACCGGGGTGAGGGATTTGAGGTAGTCCGCCAGCGCCAGGGCGTCCATGTCCGCCATGTCTTTGTAGAACTGCCACATCATGACGTGGGCAATGGGCCGGGGCCGCCCGTACTCGTCCTCGCGCACGTCGATGCCTTGGCGAATGGCGCGCACGATGCGCTCGGTGGAGACGCGCTCCAGCGCGCCCCCGTGCCCGAGCACGGTCAGGTTGCTGCCGTAGAGGACCGCGAACCCAGGGTAGGGGAACGCGGCGAAGCCCTTCTCCAGTTGGCGCAGCGGCAGGTCCGGTCCCAGTCGGAACGAGCCCTGGAATGGGTCCGAGGGGCTGCCGCCCGCGAACTCCACCAGCGTGCCGTTCTCGTGATGGGAGTGGCACTCCCGGCAGCCCACCAGCGCGCCCATCAGGTAGGTGGCCCGCTCCCGGGTGCGGCCCTGCGGGGCTCTCACCGGACCTTCCGCCACCATGGGTTGTGGTTCAAATGGCAAGGTCCGAGGTTGGATGGGGTTGCGGATGGGGGGAAGACTCTTCAGGTAGCGCGCCAGCGAGCGCGCGTCCTCCAGCGCCATGTGGTTGTAGAAGCTGTGCGGGGGGAAGGTGAACAGGACTCGGCCATCCTTGCGCTTGGCGGTCCGGAGCACCTCGACAATCTCATCCTCCGTCCAGCTCCCCAACCCTGTCTCGACGTCTGGGGTCAGGTTGGGTGTGACGACCAGGCCGTGGGTGGTGCCCGACAGGCGGAGGATGAAAGGGACGCCGCCAGCCATCTGTCTTTGCGGGTCCAGATACTTGACCCAGTCTGGATCCATCCGGAACAAACGCTCACGCTCCGGGTCGCCGCCGCCGGGGACCGCCGGGACAGCGGGGGGCGTATGACAGGCTTCACAGACGCCAATGGTGGCCAGGTATTTCCCTCGACGGATGCCGCTGGGGTCCGGTGCCTTGTCCTTCTGCGCGGGAGGGTCTGCCCAGGCGATGCCCCACGCGGACAGACAGAGGGCGAGGACCTGAAAGGGATATCGAACCCGCTTCGAGGGCATGGTGTTCACCTGGGCCGTTTTGCTTTGGACAGGATGCTAGGAATTGCGGGAGGAGACCGTCAAGACGCGCGCCCGTCCTGTATGTAAAAACAAAGCCTGTGTTGCGTGACGGACGTTGTTCGCGACCCGAGGGCGCTGGCGCGCGGCGGGGGTTGGTCCCAGGCTGCCCCCGGCTCAGGACTCGTGGGGTAGGGGATGTGTCGGGTTGGGAGTCATCGGAGGTTTGTCCATGGTCGAGTCGCGTTCCGCAACACAAGACATGCTCTATCTCGTGACCTGGGAGTTCATCGAGTCCGCCGCTCCGGCTTCCGCGGAGAAGGCCATGCGCATGCTCCGAGACTCGGTGCTCCCGGGTCTGCGCAAGTGCGCGGAATGGGAGCAGCAAGGGCGAATCCTGGGGGGCGGCTCCGTGGTGGGGGAGAAGGCCTCGGTGGTCGTCATGCGCGCGGCGTCCAACGAGGAGTTGAGCCGGATGCTGCGCAGTCTTCCCTTCTGGGGCCTCATGCGAATGAAGGTGACGCCCCTGGAGGGCTTCGCGGAACGGGCCGCGCAGGAAGAGAAGTCCGTGGCGCGGCTCGAGGAGCTACACAAACAAGGCTTGCTGACCTGAGGAGCGAACGATGCTCACCGTCCATGCATCACCGGGAGCCTGGGGGCTCGCCAGCATCAGTCCATTCTGTATCAAGCTGGAGTCCTACCTGAAGATGGTGGGGCTCCCCTATCGCGTCGTCCCGGCGGACCCGCGCGCGGCACCCAAGGGGAAGGTTCCCTTCATCGTGGATGGGAACGTGCGGCTGGGGGACTCGCAATTCATCATCGAGTACCTGAAACAGAATCATGGGGATCCGCTCGACGCGAAGCTGGGGACCGCCGAGCGCGCGCTAGGGCATGCGGTGCGACGCATGTTGGAAGAGGGGACCTACTTTCATTCCCTCCACGAGCGCTGGCTGGATGACGAGGGCTGGCGAGTCTTCAGCCCCGTGTTCCGCGGCCTCTTTCCTCCCTTCTTGCGGCCCTTCGGATTCGCCATCGCGGGCTCGGTGAGGCGGCAGATGCGGCGGACCCTGCATGGGCAAGGCACCGGCCGCCACAGCCGGGAGGAGATTCAGGCCATGGCGCGCGACGACCTCTCGGCGGTGGCGACCTTGCTGGGCAACAAGCCCTTCCTGCTGGGAGACGCGCCCACGTCCTTCGATGCCACCGTGTATGCCTTCGTGGCGAGCGTGGCCGCGTTCCCGGTGGACTCGTCGGCTCGGCGCTACGTCCTCGCGCAGGACAACCTGGTGAAGTACCAGGAGCGATTCCAGCAGCGCTTCTTCCAGCCCACGCGTCTGGCGGCGTAGCGCCCACCCCTCGCGCTGCTCACTCCCGCTGCTCATTCCAAGGCGTCATCCCAGGGCTCGAAGGTCCAGGCGGTGGCGTCATGGGTGGCCTCCGCGAAGCGCGTGTCCACGATCTCCTCGAAGGGCAGCTCCTGGGGGATGAGCCCGTCGCGGTGCATGAGCCGCTGCACCAGCTCGAAGTCCGCCCGCCGAGGCGTCAGGGGCGTGTACATCACGCGGCCGAGGGGCTGGGTGAGGGCCCAGCGCAGCAGCGCCGGGGGTTGGTTGAAGTAGTAGCGACCCACGAAGTCCGCGGCGTAGAGGCGCTCACGCGTGCCCTGGTCGAGCCATAGGCCCGAGCGCGCAATGCCATCCACCAGCACCTGGACCGCCTCCGGGTGCCGGTCGATGACGTCCTGCCGGACCACCAGCACGCACGAGATGTAGTCCGGCCAGTACTCGCGCGCGTGGAAGAGGACGCGCCCGTATCCTCCCAGCTCCGCTTGAGAGGGATAGGGTTCGCCCATCACGTAGCCATCGATGGCGCCCACCTCCAGCGCGGCGCCCACGTCGGGCGGCGCCATCTCCACGGCCTTCACCTCGCGCGAGGGTACTCCCGCGCGCTCCAGGGCCTGGAGCAGCATGAGGCGTTCGTCGGAGAAGCGGCTGGGCACGGCGACGGTGCGGCCCCGGAGGTCCGCCACGGTCTTCACCGGCCCTTGCTTGCGCACCACGGCGGCGCTGCCGTAGCGATGGCCCAGATAGACAATCTTGATGGGAACGCCTTGCGCGCGAAGGGCGATGGCCATGGGCGCCACCAGGAAGCCCGCTTGGATGCGATTGGCAATCAATGCCTCTTTTATCTCCGGGAACCCCTGGAACATCTTCAAGAGATAGGAAGTCTTCTCCATGGACCGCCGGGAGATGTAATCCGCCACGGGGCACGCGAGGTGACACGTGACGGGGACGTAGGCGACGGTCAGCTTGCGCTCGTTCTCGGGCAGGCGCGCGTTGAGCACGGCGGCCCAGTCCACGTTGAGCCACAGGTGCAGGCCCGTGAGGCTTCCCATCCACAGCAGGGCCGCGAGAACCACGCGCTGGCGAAGGTCCATGGTCATCCTCCCTGGTCCGGAAAGCCCCAGCGGACGGGGTGAAGTCTTTCCAGTCGGCGCACACCCGCGTCGATGGCCCAACCCACGCAGCCTATGAGCAGCATTCCCGCCACCACGAGGTCGTAGCGCTTGCCGGCGTTGCGCGCGTCGATGATGAGGTAGCCGAGGCCCGAGTCGACCGCGAGCATCTCCGCGGCCACCACCACCAGCCAGGCGATGCCCAGCGTGATTCTCAGCGCGACCAGCAAGTCCGGAATCGACGCGGGTAGGAGCACGCGCAGCCACAGCGCGCCCGGGCCCAGTCCGAAGTTGCGGCCCGCGCGCAGGTGGACTTCGGGAATGGCCTGCACCGCGCTCGTGGCCGCCGTGGTGATGGGAAAGATCGCGGCGAGGAAGATGAGGAACACCGTGGCCGGCTCTCCCACGCCCCACAGCACGATGGCCAACGGACTCCAGGCCAGCGGACTGATGGGCCGCAGCCATTGGACGACGGGGTCGATAGCGAGCGCCGCCTCGCGCTGCAACCCCATCCAACTCCCCAAGGGTACGCCGAGCATCACCGCGAGGCCCGTCCCCAGGGCCACGCGCCGCAGCGAATCCAGCAGGTACGTCCCCAGGACTCCGCGGCGCAGCAGCTCGCCCAGGCCCCGCGCCACCGCCGCCGGCGAGGGGAAGATCTTGGTGCCGGTGTGGACCACCGCGAGGTGCCAGAGGGTCACCAGCACCGCGCTGGCGAGGAGCGGCAGGCCCACATGCTCCAGGCGGCGGCGCATCATGCGCTCTCCTGGCGTGGCGGCACGAGACCGCGGATGCCATGGGCCAATCCCAGCTCCGCCATGAGCGTGTCGCGCAAGGCCAGGTAGCGCGGCGCGCTGAGGTCTCGCGGGCGAGGCAGGTCGATGTCCACCACGCGCCGGATGCGGCCGGGGCGCGCCGACATCACCGCGACGCGGTCCGCGAGCTGCACGGACTCGTCGATGTCGTGGGTGACGAAGAGGACCGTCTTGCGTGCCTCGGACCAGATGCGCAGCAGCTCCGAGCGCATCTCCAGGCGGGTGATGGAGTCGAGTGCCCCGAAGGGCTCGTCCATGTAGAGCACGTCTGGATCCACCGCCAGGGCGCGGGCCACCTCCACGCGTTGCTTCATCCCTCCGGAGAGTTCGTGCGGATAGGCGCGCTCAAAGCCTGTCAGGCCCACGCGGGCCACGGCGCGCGCCACGCGCTCGCGGCGCTCCGAGGCGGGACGATGCGCGAGGCCGAACCCGATGTTTCCTTCCACGGTCAGCCAGGGAAAGGTGCCTCGCTCCTGGAAGACGAAGATGCGCCGGGGATCCGGTCCGGTGACGGGCTGCCCGTCCACGAGCACCTCACCCTCGGCGGGCGCGAGGAACCCGCCCACGATGTTGAGCAGTGTCGACTTGCCGCAGCCCGAGGGGCCCAACAGGCACACGAACTCGCCGGACTCCACCTCCAGGTTCACGTCCTCGAGGACGGACCGCTCGCCTTGTTCAGTGGGAAAGCGCGCGTGGAGTCCGCGCAGGCGCAGCTTGGGCATCGGGCCAGTCATCGCGTGCTCCCGTCCATCGCGCGCTGAAGCCAGCGCATGAGTGCATCCAGTCCCACGCCGATGCCCCCGATGAGCACCATGGTCGCCATCACCAGGTCGTAGCGATTGCCCGCGTTGCGTGCGTCGAGGATGAGAAAGCCGAGACCCGAGTTGACCCCGAGCATCTCGGCCGCCACCACCACGAGCCAGGCCACGCCCAGCGTGAGGCGCATCCCCACGAAGATGCGTGGGATTGCGGCCGGCAGCACCACGCGCCAGAGGAGGGCCGCGGAAGTGAGCCCGAAGTTGCGGCCCGCGCGCAGGTGGACCTCGGGGACGCCCCGCACGGCGCTCGCCACCGTGGTCACCAAGGGGAAGAACGAGGCCAGGAAGATGATGAAGATGGCCGAGACATCCCCCACGCCGAACCAGAGGATGGAGATGGGAATCCAGGCGAGCGGCGAGATGGGCCGCAGCACTTGGAGAAGCGGTGAGAGCGCCAGCTCGCCCCGGCGAAACCAGCCCAGCAGCAGTCCGAGCGGCAACGCGAGGGCGAGCGCCCCGAGATACCCCCACGTCACGCGAAACAGCGAGGCCACCGTGTGCCGGACGATGACCTGTCGCTGCACCAGCTCCAGCATTCCCGCGGCGACTCGCAAGGGAGAGGGGACGGGGGTCGAGCGCGCCAGGGCCACCGCGAGCGCCCAGGCGAGCACGAGCCCCACGAGCCCCAGAGACCGGAGCACGAGTGGACGCCGGCCCGCCAAGCCCAGTCCCAACGCATCACGGGTCGGAGGAATCGGGAGGGTCTTCAGGTGGCGCATAGCCAAACTCCGCCAGACGCTGCCCGGAGGCTTGATAGAGCGGCGCGCTCATGTCCTGGACGCCCGTGCCGTCGATCCACCGGTTGTAGAAGTTGAAGAGGGCGCAGACGCTGACGGCGTCGTAGATGGCTTCGTCCGTCCATCCCACGGCGCGCAGCGCGTCCACGTCCTCTCGGCCCAGCGCGCTCGAGCGCAGATTGAGCGTGTCGATGAAGACGAACAGCGCCTTCTCCGCGTCCGAGATGGGCGCGGTCGATGCGTCCCGAAGGACGGCTTGAACCATGTCGGGGGATTGCAACAGTTCCGCCGCGACCGCGGCGTGAGAGCCCGTTCAAAACGCGCATTCGTTCCCTCGGGACGTATACGCGGCGATGAGTTCGCGCATCCCGGGCGACAACGGCGAAGGCCCGCGCATCACCTCCTGCGTGAAGCGTGACAGGGCCGCGCCTCGCGAGGGCTTGAAGGCAAACAGGTGCCAGATTTGCGGCGGGGGGAAGCCCGCGCTTCGCGCCTGTCGGATGAGCGCCCCGTAATGACACGAGGACTCATGGGACTCGACATCGGGCAGGTGCATGCGGCGGTCGGGGCTCTTGGGGGCCATGGGTGTCCTCGCGAGGGAAGCGGTCAACGAACGACAAACGCATCGAGCGCGGCGCGAAGCTCGGCGGGAAAGGGCGTGGGTTCGTTGCGCCCGCCCTGGCGCGACATGCAGGCAATCTCTTGGTCGCCCCGCGCCACCGGCTCGCGCTGGCCATGGGCCAGCCGCAGGTAGTCGAAGCGCATCGTCACGCGGTTGCGTGACAGTCCTCCCAGCCGCATCAGGATGAGCAGCTCGTCAAAGGCCCGGACCTCGTCGAGGTAGTCGCACGCCACGCGAGTCGTCACCAACGCGAGCCCCAGGCCGAGCTGGGAGAGCGTGGACGGCGCGTGCTCGCGCAGGAAGAACTCGCGACAGCGGCCTTGCCACCGGAGGTGGTTCACGAAGTACACGTTGCCCACCAGGTTGGTCTCCTCGAAGGCCACGGTGTGCCGGTACTCAAACGCTCGCATCGTCGCCTCCGCTCAGGGTCGCGAGGACCAGCGGGCCCGGGTGCTCGCGCAGGTGGGTGCGCAGCGTGGCCACCCGCCGCGAGCCCGCGCCGAACACAATCCATCCATCCGGCTCCGCTCCGGCGATGGCCAGCCGCGTGGCCGCGGGCAGGCCTGCCTTCTTCAGGCACTCGATGGCGGTCCACACGCGCGTGGCGGCGCTCGCCAGGTCTTCGCCGTGCTCACGGGCCACCAGCTCCGCGAGGGCCGAGCGCTCGGGTCCGAGCAACTCGCGCCACACGGGCGGGGTGCGCGCCTCCACGGGCTCCATGTCGCAGCCGACGCTGCCCGGCCCGGTCACCGCCATGGTGAGTGTGCCCGCGTGCGAGGCGGAGGCACCCACTCCGTTCGTGGGAACAGGCTTGCCATCTGGGCGGCGGAAGACAGCGCCGGTCGCGCCCATGACGGAGCGCAGCACCCGGTCGGTGCGGCCGGGGCGCACTTCGTCGGGTCGTGCATCCAAGGCGACGTGCAGCGTGGCCCCGGGCAGCAGCTCCCCGATGCGTCGCTCCATGTACGGCGCGAGCAGGGACGCGGGCCACTCGGTGGGCTCTGGGGGCGATTCGATTCGCTGCAAGCGCAGGCCCTCCCATCGCTCCAGGACCTCACCCCGCGCGTCGCACAGCTCCACGTCGTAGGTGAAGAGCTGGCCGTCGCTCGACCGCTCTCGCGCGATGACGTGTCGTGGCTCTTCGCTCGTGGCGGCGCGGCGGATGGAGTCCACGCCCACGGGCAACAGCAGCCCGTGCGGAATGCATGCCTGGATGGCGTGCAGCGCCGCGTCTCGCGTGGAGGGCTCGCCGAGCACGAGCCGCGCGGGCAGGTAGCGCGCGAACCATGGCGCATCGGGTGTGCCGGTCAGCTCCGCCACGCACTCCGTCGCGCGCAGCCGGAGGTAGCGCGCGATGCGCTGGAAGCGCCCGGAGTGGAAGAAGAGGCGGCCATACAAGTCTCGCTCCGGTTCAAGCCCCTGGTGCGCTTGCGCCTCCTCACTGGGCACGGGCCAGCGCTCCGAGCGCGAGGATGTGAGGCTTTGCGCGGACGCGCGACACGTCGCGCGAAAGTGGTCGACCTGGAAGTTAGTCTCCTCGGAGCGCACCACCACGTCCACTGAGTCCGTGGCGGTTGCCAGCGCGGCGATGCGCAGCGTGCGGCGCGTGCCTGGGGGCACCACCACGGGCCGCTCGAAGCGCACCTGCTCGAAGTCGGGGGCTCGCTCGTGCCCCATCAGCGCCGTGGCCACCTGGGCCATTGCCTCCAGGCCGAGCACCGCGGGCCACAGCCGCTCGCCTCGGAAGACATGCTCATCCAAGGACAGGTCGGTCCCGTCGGACAGCTCGATGTCCACCACCAGCTCGACCCCGGGCTGATGCACGCGCACCTGCTCAACGAACCGCAGGAAGGGCAGGGCGCCGGATGCCGCAGAGAGCATGGGCTGCGCGCCCATGCGTCCGCTCACCACCACCGCCACAGGGGACGAGGGTGTCGCGAGGAGGGCTCGCAGCATGGCCACGCCTTGTTCTGGAGGAATGGCCTGGATGCCGCGCTGGGCGAGCGCCTCCACGCGTCCCAGCCGTTCACCCATGCCGAGTCCGGACCAGATGGACCACTCCACGCAGAGGCACCGGCACGCGGGGTGCTGCGCGCCCCAGCGCTCCACTTCGCGCGTGAGCCACGCATTGGCGAGCGCGTAGTCGGCTTGTCCCTCCAAGCCCAGTCGACCGATGACCGAGCCAAACCCGATGACTTGGCGCACGGATTCGGCGGACACCGCCGCGAGCACGTTCTTCAGGCCCTCGACCTTGGGGGCCAGGGTCGCGCGCAGCGAGGATTCATCGAGCCGAGCCAGCGGTCGAGGAACGTTCAGCCCCGCGCCGTGCAGCACCCCCGTGATGGGGCCCCGCAGTGTCGCCTCCAGCTCGCGCACCGCTCGGTGAACGGCCTCCGGAACCGTGACGTCCGCGGCGACATAGCTGGCACGAATGCCCGCGGCCTCGAGTCGCTGGAGGTTCGTGGCGAGCACGGCGTCTTCTTCTGGGCGAGAGCGGCCGAGCAGTCCGAGCCGCGCCCCACTGCTGCGCGCGAGCTCAAAGGCACACTCGTACGTGATGCCCTTTCCTCCGCCCGTGACGAGCAGGACGTCGTTCGTATCCAGCCCGGGTGTGACTTCCTTGGCGGGGAACAGTGGGCGCAGCTCGGGCTCTTCACGGACGCCCTCGCGGGTGTAGCGGCATTCGCGCATGCCAGGACTCAGGGCACGCGCCTCCGCGAGCACCCACTCCAGGGCTTGAGGATGAGCCTCGGGGACATCGACCACTCCCACCGCGAGGTCGGGCGCCTCGAGGCGGAGCGAACGCGCGAAGGCCGCGCACCCGCCTTCGTGCTGGACGACCAGGAAGCGCATCGGCCCACGCCCCTCCAGCGCGGCGTGCGCGGCTCGGAGTAGCATCAGGGCATCCGCCTCGGTCGTCACTGGGGAGACGACCACCGCGATGCCAGGGCCCGGACAGACTGCGTTCAGACGCGCGCTCAGCTCCGTCGCGCGGGCCTCCGACGCGGAAGAGAAGACGGTCCATGCACCGGGAGGCCAGGCGTGCGGTCCGGGTGGCGCGAGCGGGCGTGGACTCCACGTGACGGCGAAGGCGCGGACCCAAGCATCCACGCCGTCGGGAAGGGATGCGGCAGGCTCGCGCGTGTGGGCCCCTTCGCGACGCAGGTCTTCCAGGGCCTGGGCCAGCGTTCGCACTTGCGCGTGGGCGAACTCCAGCGGCGCGAGGAGCGGGGGAAGGCCGAGCACCCGAGCGGCCTCGGTGGCAATGCGCGACACGCTGATGGAGTTGAGGTGCAGGTCACCCAGGAGGCGGTCGTCATCACCGATGGCCTGCTCCGGAAGCTCTGCGCGAGCGGCGACGAGTCGTCGAACGACTTCCAGCGCGGAGCCCTGGGCCCGCGCCTCGGGTGGACTGTCGTCGCGGCCCGTCGTCTTCTCGGGCTGCGCGACCGGACGCGGATCTCGCGGCGCGGCGCTGTCGGGGATGGGGGCGCTCTCGCAAGGATTCTCCAAGAACGAGAGCTTGCGAGAGGGATCGAACGGCCGGGTGAATCGCCCGTCGAACAGCGCGGAGGGGACGCAGGGGGCTCCCATCGCGAACGCCGCACCGACCGCGCGCAGAAGTCCCCGCAGCGAGGCACCGCCGACATCGAGCGCCACGATGGGCGTGGAGACATTGTCTGCTCCCAGGCCCGTAAGGACCTGTCCCGGTCCGACCTCCAGCCAGAGGTCCACGGGGCCGGCGGCCTCCATCGCCGACGTGAAGCGAACCGGCGCGGTGAGCTGTTCCAGCAACAGCGCGCGGAGATCCTCATTCGCGCCGATCAACCGCCCGCTCACGGTGGAGGCGACGGCCCGGCGCAGTGGAAGGAACGAGGTCCTCGCGAGGGAGGCACGCAGCGACTCCGCGACCGGAGCCATGAGCGGTGAGTGGAAGGCATGGGACACCGCGAGCCGCGCGACCGCGAGCCCTTGCTCTCGTGCGCGTGCCGTGGCGATGTCCACCGCCCGCGCTTCGCCCGACACCACCGTCTGGCGAGGCGAGTTACAGGCGGCCACGCTGGCCTCGAGGCCGACGAGCAGGGGCTCCACGCGTGCACGGTCCGCGGCGATTCCCGCCATGGCTCCGGAAGGCACACCCAGCGCGGCCATGGCCTGTCCCCGAGCCCGCGCGAGCGCACGCAGTGGGGCTTCATCCATCGCCCCCGCCCAACCCAGCGCGGTCAACTCCCCGAGGCTGTGGCCCACCGCGACCTCGGCGACGACGCCTGCTTCCGCGAGCACGCGCAGGCCCGCCAGCGATGCCGCGACGATGGCCGGCTGAACCACCTCGGTGTCCACCGTGGCGTCTGGCCCATCCTCCGGCACGCGGGCTTCCAGCAAGTCGCGGACGGACGCGAAGCGGCGCCGCCAGCTTCCACCTCCGAGATGCGCGGGAGAGCCCTGGCCCGGAAACAGGAACCCGATGCGGGGAGCTCGCGCGCCTTCGCCCAGGAACAGTCCTGCCTCGACATCGCATCGTGAGGTCACGCCTTCGGCCAACGCGCGGGCGAGGCTGTCGAGCTGAGTCCTCAGCTCCCCCGGCGTGGATGCGATGAGCGCGGCTCGGAACCGCGAGCCTCCCGCCCTGCGTTGCAGCTCGAACGCGAGGTCCACCAGCTCCGCGCGCGACAGCTGCGGAACCTGTTCGCGAAGCACGCCGACGCGAGCGGCCAGGGCTTCGCGGTTGGCCTCGCCCAGCAGGAACAGCTCCGCGTCCTGCGCGGATGCGGCCAGTCGACGTTCGCGGAGCCCCAGCGGGGCGCGCCGCGTCGACGTGGGCGCCTCCAACACGACATGCGTGTTGATGCCGCCGAAGCCCATGGCGCTGACTGCCGCGCGGGGCGGACCGAAGTCGGGCCACTCCTCCACGTCGTGCAGGACGCGCAGCACCGGAGCCTCGCCCCGCAGCAGCGCGTGCGGCCGACCTGCTCCTGGCATCGGCGGCAGGGCGCGGGCTTCGAGCGCCTGGATGGCCTTGATCAATCCCGCGAGTCCCGCAGCGGCCTTCGTGTGCCCGATGTTTGCCTTCACCGAGCCGAGCGCCGCCGCGACAGAGCGAGGTGCCCCCGCTTCGCGCAAGGCCGTCGAGAGGGCTTGGATTTCGGTGGCGTCCCCCACCGCGGTGCCGGTGCCGTGGCCCTCGAAGTAGCCCACGGTGTCGATGCCGAAGCCGGCGCGGTGATAGGCGCGGCGCAAGGCGAGCCGCTGCCCTTCGACCTCGGGGCGCGTGAGTCCTCCTTGTCCATCCGACGACACCCCCCAGCCCCGGACCCAGGCGCGCACGCGCAGCCCTCGCGCCACCGCGTCGTCATGGCGCATCAGCACCGCGAAGCCGCAGCCCTCGCCGGGCCAGAAGCCCGCGGAGCGATCGTCGTAGACGCGCATGTCCTCGAGGGCCAGCGCGCCCGTCTTGGCGAAGCCCACCAGCTCGAAGGGATCGAGGCTCAGGTCCACTCCGCCCGCGAGCACCACGTCCAGGTCCCCCGCCACCAACGCGCCGCACGCCTGAGTCACCGCGAGCAGCGACGACGCGCACGCGCCATCCACCGTGAAGCCGCCGCCCTTCAGGTCGAAGTGGTTGCAGATACGGCCCGCGATCGTGTTGGACAGGCCTCCGGCCAGCGTCTCCTCGCCCACGGGCGGGAACGGGGCCTTGAAGCGATCCTCCAGACTCGCGAGGAAGAGCGCGAGCCGCTCCGGCTCCCATCGCTCCCGCCCGAGGGCGTCCTCCACCATCCGCCGGACATAGGGCCAGCGCAGCCGCAAGCCCTGCGCGCGCGAGAACTCGCCGGTCAGCGTGTTGCCCACCACGACGCCGGTGGTCTCGCGCGGAAGGTCACGCCCTTCATCCAGCCCCGCATCGCGCAGCGCATCCGCCGCCACCTCCAAGGCCAGCCAGTGCGTCATGTCCGCGGAGCGGAAGCTGCTGCCCGCGACGCGGAAGCGCAGGCGATCGAAGACATAGCCCTCCAACACCGCGACCTCTCGCACGGGTGTTCGATCGGCGGCGTGTGGATCCTCGGAGAAGTAGTCCTCCAACCGGAGGCGCGCGGCGGGCATGGGACGGAAGGCGCGACGCTGGGCGACGACCGTTTCCCAAAGCTCCGCTGGCGAACTCGCGTCTGGATACCGACACGCGAGCCCGACGACGGCGAGCGGTATGTCTTTCATGAGTGCGGCTCACCCCCCGCTGAGGTGGCGAGGGCAGCGGGCGGAGCGTCACGTCGGGGGAGCAGGGCGCGCGCGTACAGCAGGGCGCCGCGTGCCAGGCACACCAGCGTCAGGGAGAAGAAGAGGTCGAAGACGATGTGCCGGCCCACCAGCAGGCTGTAGGCGGCGGCCACGCTGGCGCCGAACAGCACCTGGGCCAAGGGCTGGCGCGGCGTCGTCCCGGGATCCGTCACCATGTAGAAGGTGTAGAGGACGAAGGCCACGCCCGTCATGGGCATGAGCGGCGGCATGATGGCGCCATTCATCAGCCACGCGCGGAGCATCGCCTGCAACGCGAAGCCTCCGAGCCACCCGGCGATGAGCGGCAGTCGCTGCGTGAAGCGCGCATTGAGGAACGTCCCCGTGCAGACGATGACGGCAGGCAATACCCAGTCGCCCACGCCGAATAGGTTCTCGGTGAACTGGTACGGCGGTGCGATCCCCACGGAGGGGAACGCCACCAGCGTCACGCTGATGCCGAAGTTGGAGGGATTGAGGAAGTGGCGCCACGTCCCTTCGACAGGCGCGCGAAACAGGGCCTTGGACGCGATCGCCACCGCCGACGCGAAGGCCACGGGAGCAAGGCGCGCATTGGCATACAGCAGCATGGCCACCGCCAGGCCGGTGATGTGCGCGGGCAGGAGGAAGTCGACGAGTGCCTTCACGCCTCCCGTGAAGCGCGGCGCGCGTCCCTGCGCGCGCGCCTCCAGCCATTCCAGCATCAGCTCCATCGCGTACGCCGTACCCAGCGCGACGAGCGGATGGGCCCAGGCCATCTCGAACCCCAGCACCGAGTGTCCCAGGAGATTGAGGACGGTGATGGCGACAGCGAAGCGGCGAAGGCCCCCGAGGCGAAGCGAGCCGGCCCAGGTCTTCATGGCGTGACCTCCGAGTTCACGCGCCCCAGCAGCAGGGTGTGCCAGCCAGGCGTGAGCGAGAGTTGTTGGTGCTGGAGCTGTCCAGAGGCACTTCGCCATGACACGCGCACGGTGATGGGCGTGTTGATGGGAACCACCCCCAGGCCGAAGTGAAGCTCCGGGCTGCGCTTGCCGGAGTGCCCGTTGCCGCCATCCACCTGTCCGACGAGGTGACGCCCATCGGGCAGAATCACCTCGGCCGCCGCGCCAATCACGGGGGTGGCCTTGCCTCCCTCGCGAGGCAGCCCGGGCACGACCGTCACCGTGCCGCCCGCGTCGCCGCCCACCGGGCGCAACAGCCTCAAGCCCAGGAAGGCGCCGGGCGCGGGCGCACGGTTGTGCGCGAGGTACGAGGGAGCCCATTGATTGGCGATGGCCAGGTCGAGCGCGCCATCTCCGTCGACATCCGCGGTGGCCATGCCGCGGGTGACCTCGGTGGCCCCCAGGCCCACGTCGACCGCGAGGTCCTGGTACCGCCCTGTCGCATCGCGCACGTAGAAGGGATTGTGCTGATGCCCGCTCAGGTCATCGCCGGCCTGGAACCGGGGCCAGCTCTCGGGGTGGCGCAGTCGTGAGTCATTGGCCGTGGCCAGCTCTTGCAACTCGGGCCAGCGATCCACGGTGCCCGCGAGGAAGCCGGTGGCCTGTGTGGCTTCGAGCGTGCCGTCGTTGTCGAAGTCGCCGAAGCGCGTCTCCCAGCCCCAGCCGCTGCGCGCCACGCCGCGCTCCTCGCTGGTGTCCACGTAGGGCGCCACGCCTTCGCGCATCCGTGACAGCTCGCCCGTGCTCTCGAACAGGAAGTGGCTTTCGAACAGCGAGAACTCGGCGGAGATGTTGCTGACGAAGATGTCCAGCAGTCCGTCGCCGTTCGTGTCCCCGAAGTCCACGCCCATGCCCTTGAACGAATCCCGGCCGAGCACCTTGGAGTTGGGCGTCCCCAGGCTCTTGCGGCCTTCGAGCAGGGCGAAGTGGAGCTTCCCGGGCTGCGAGCGATTGTGCAGCAACCGGTCCGGTCCGAAGTCGTTGGCGATGTACAGCTCGGGCAGCCCGTCGCCGTCCAGGTCCGCTGCTCCGAGCGCGAGCGTCCACCCGTGGGAGACGAGCGATTCCTCCTCGGGATCATCGAGCAGGCCCGTCACCTCCGCGAAGGTGACGGAGGGCGTCTCTCCGGAGGTGGCACTCACCCAGCGCAGCCAGTGGTCGACGCCGCCGTTGAAGGCGCGCGTCATCGAGTCCTGCATCTCGTCTGGCTCGGTCGCCTGGACATCGAGGAGGTGGGCCCCGTCCGGGAAGTAGTTGCCCAGGATCAACTCCGGGTGTCCGTCACCGTCCATGTCCGCGAAGGTGGCGGCGTTGGTGAAGAATCTCGCGCCGCCGGGGACCAGCTCCTGTCGCACGAACCGCTCCGCGGACAAGGCCGAGGCCGTGCCGGGCTCGCTCGGGCGCTGAAGGAAGGCGAGGGGCGTGCGACCCCAGTAGTAGACGACCACATCCGTCCAGCCATCCTCGTTGAGGTCGGCGGGCAGGCAGCCCATCGGCGCCATCGTCTTGCCATCCCAGGCGAACGGCGCCGCGTCGAGCGTGAAGGGGGCGTAGCGCGCGGGCGTGCCAGGGGCGGGCGCGACGATGACCTGGTCCGTTCGCGTGTCCACGTAGCACACGTCGTTGGGCAGCCCATCCGCGTCCAGGTCGTGCAGCGCCACGGCGGCACCGACCGCGGAGATCCATCCCTGGATGCGCTGGAGCGAGGGATTGACCTCCCGGGTGTATCGCTCGGGCGGACGCGGTGTCGCGACGGGCAAGGGCTCGCGCTCGAAGTGGAAGCGCGCGACGGCGGCGGTCCGCTCCGCTGAGCCCAGCTCCGGCAGGCGCGCGAAGCCATACAGGACGAGCACGGCGCACAGCGCGGCGAGTCGCGCCGCGTGCCGGGTCAGGAGGGTGCGTAGCGTGCTCATGAGGACCTCGCGGGGGGCGCGACGGCCCGTTGGATGTTCTGGCGCCAGCGCTCGAAGCGCGGTGCGTCTTCACTGTCTTCTGGGCCGCAGGCCTCCAGGGCGGACTCGGCGAGGGCCGCGGTCTCGCTGAAGCCGCGACCGCACAACACCTCGCAGGCCCAGGTGACATGGGGAACGGGATTGCCCGCCCGCTCTCGCGCCCGCGCCGCGAAGACGACGCCCTGGCGCAGGGCCGGCAGGTGGTCGTCCGCGGCGTCCCGCAGCACCCCCAATGCCTCGCGCTCCACGCCACCCGCGTAGGTGCACGCCAGCCCCACGCCGGCCCACAGGTCCGCGCGCCGGGACGTGGGGAAGCTCCAGATTCGTGACACCACGCGCTCGACGTGCGCGCCCTCCACGAACCACAGGCTGCGCCCCAGGCCCTGGTCGAACGCGCGGTCCGCATAGCCGCCCAGCCCGGGGCGTGCGCGTCGCTCGATGAACTGCTGGGGATGGAAGTACCCCTGATGGAAGCCGTAGCCATCCACGCCCAGCCAGCCAAGCAGGGGATCCATCGCCGCGCGCGCGCGTCGCGCGTCGCGGTGCAGGCGCGCCCAGGCCCATCCGGCGCCCACGTGCACCATGTACACATGAGACTGCGCGCCGCCCTCCAGGAATGCATTCACGCGCGATGGGCCCCAGGGCGTGAGCGTGTCCAGCAACGCCAGCGCCATGGCCGCGCCTTCGAACGCGAAGCCACGCATGCTGACATCGACGTGCTGGAGCCGAGGCACGAGTCCGTCCGCGCGCGGCGTCTCCAGCGCCGTGTTGTAGCCGAGGATGAACGTGCGACCGATGTGCTCCAGGTGGGCCTGCGTGGAGCCTCCCGCGCCGCGAAAGCCACGCCGCGCGAAGGACGCCTCGGAGTCCGCGAGCCCGAAGACGCCTCGCCGTGCGACCGCGGCGAGCCGTGGCAGCCAGGACGTTCGAGTGTCACCGAGGGGCTCGGGCGGCGCCGAGCCTGGAGGGGATTCCTTCACATCGTCGCGAAGCGGCGTTGCGGGCATGGGGGACCCCGGGCCTGCGTGAAGACAAAACTGTGATGGCTTGCGGCAGGCCGGAGGGAGGGCCGTGCCGCGAGGGCAATCGCTTGCTTTGGGTTAGATGGTTTATACATCGCCGGTTCTCTGCCTCGTCAAGGCGCGCGCCCTGGTGGCAAGGATTGCGCTTGAGAGGGAGAAGTGGGTGAGTGTTTGGGTTCCGACAGGTTCTGCTACCTGCGGGCAGTAGGGTCTGGATGTCATTGCGTCGCGCTCGAAAGTGGCTGCTTTTGTTGAGCCTCTCGAGGGTTTCTTCCGAGGGAAACGCAGACATTGCCCTCCTCGCCAGGTCGACAAATTTGTTATCGCCGTGCTACCTCCCGAGGCGGGCCGCGCAATGTCAGACGGGGGAGGCGGCTTTCCGTGTCGTGGCACCCCAACGGAGTCTTTCCTGGCCGCCCCGGCGGGATCACCGGCGGCCCACCTCCCGGAGCGCGTCATGCATGTCGTCACCCTGCGGGCCCCCATCTCTCATCCCCCCGAGGACGTCTGGAGGGATCTCACCGAGGGGCCTCGGCTGTCGCGGTGGTTCGCTGACTCGGGCGACCTGGGCCCCGAGGGCTCGTTCTGCTTCGATTTCGGAGATGGAGACTGCTTCCTGGGTCAGGTGACCCGCTGGGTCCCTGAGCGCTTCCTGGGCTGGGAATGGCGCTTCATGGGCCTCGGGCCTGTCTTCCACATCCAGTTCGAGCTGGTTCCGGAGGCAGCGGGGACGCTGGTGGGAGTCACCGATCGCGGCGCGCGCACCTCCGCCGAAGCAGACAGCCTGCGCGCGGGCTGGGTGGACTTCCTGTCGCGCCTGGAGCGCTTCGTCACCACGGGCCGGACGTCTCGCTATGAGTGGAGCCAGACCATTGGCACCGCGGCCCTGACGCGCGAGCCGCCCCGAACGGTGTTGGGGACGATGAGCGATCCGCGCTGGTGGCGCAGCGGCTTCGAGGGCGCGGACGTGGCCCTGCACTCACCCGGGCCGAATCAGGTGGTGGCGGACTTCCACCGCGCGGACTGGGGCAGCGCGGAGACGCGCGCCGTGGTCACGGTGGAGGCGTCACGGGGAGGCGCCTACGTGGGCATCACCCACGAAGGCTGGACCGCGCTGCCGCCCGCGCTGCAGCTCCCGGAGCGACGGCGCTTCGCCGCCCTGTGGGCCCGCCTGCTCGCGGGGCTGGAGGGCCACTCCTGGGGACAGGCCGCGCTGCTGTTCGCCCTGATGGGGCCGTGGCTGGCGACACGGTGAGGCGTGTCGCCGCCATGTCGCTCACAGCGAGTCGAGGAAGCTTCTCAGCACGGCGTTGAACTCCTCGGGCCGCTCCTGGTTGGACAGGTGCGCCGCGCCACGGATGAGCTCCAATCGCGCGCCCGCCACCAGCCCCGCCATCTGCTGGGCCTTCTCCAGGGGCGTGATGGCGTCCTGCTCGCCCACCACCACGAGGGCCGGCCCCGCGTAGCGCGCGAGCATGTCCTTGCTGTCGGGGCGAAGGCCCATGCCGCGCTGGGCGGCGGCGAGTCCGGTGGGCGAGGCCTCGCGCATCTGGGCCGCGACCCAACGGCCCACGGGCGAGTCGGGGCCCTCGGCGACCAGCTTGGGCAGCAGGCTCTTCACGACGGCCTCGGGTCCGTGCTCCAGGGCCTCGCGTGCGTTGGCCTCACGCCGCTCCCGGCCCGCGTCGTCATCCGCGGTGGCCTGCGTGTCCACCAGCACGAGTCCACGCACCCGGCCCGCGTCCTCTCGCAGGAGCGCCATGGCCGCATAGCCTCCCATGGAGACGCCGCCCACCACCGCGGAGTCCACCTGGAGCGCGTCGAGCAGGGCCAGCGCATCCCGAGCGATGCGGCTCATCTCGAGCGGGCCCTCGCCGGGCGCCGTCCGCCCGAAGCCGCGGTGGTCCGGGAGGATGAAGCGGTAGCGCGATGACAGCGCCGCGACCTGCGCGTCGAACGAGGCGCCCGTGAGCGGAAAGGCATGCAGCAACAGCACCGCCGGGCCCTGGCCCACGTCGCGGTAGTGCAGGGAATGGCCATCCTCGGTCGTGATGTGTGGCATGGAATCCTCGCGGCTCAGAGCCACTGCTTGTATTTGAACCAGGCGATGAGCCCCAGCGGGAACCCGACGATCATCGCCCACATCGCGGTGTAGTGCTGCGGCGTCGAAAGCACGTCGAAGTTCTGCCCGAAGAAGCCCACGATGAAGGACAGGGGCAGGAACAACGTGGCGAAGATGGTGAGCTGCTTGGTGATGTCGTTCGTCTTGTTCGCCACCATGGAGAGATAGCCATCCATGGCGTTGCCCACGATGTCCCGGCCCGCGTCGATCTGCTCGTACAGCCGCACCAGGTGGTCATACACATCGCGGAAGTAGAGCGTCGTGCGCTCGTGGATGAACGGTACGCCTCGGCGCGACAGCAGGCTCACCACGTCCCGCTGCGGGGACAGCACGCGCCGCAGCGTCACCAGCATCCGCTTCAGCTCGAAGATGCGCTGGAGCTGGGAGCGATCCGGCCGCTCGAAGATGGCCACCTCCAGGTCCTCCAACTCCTCGCTGAAGCTGTCGAGGATGGGGAACTGCGCGTCCACCAACGTGTCGGCGAGCATGTACAGGATGAAGTCCGTGCCCCGCTCCTGGAGCGTTCGCGGATCATCCTTCACCCGCTTGGACACCGACTCGAACCCCGGGAAGTTCAGCGAGTGCACGCTGATGAGCCAGTCTTCGGCGAGGAAGAAGTGGTGCTCGTGCAGCGTGAGCTGACACACGTCCGCACCCCGCGTGAAGCCCTGGAGGACGATGAACTGGTGGCCCGGGTATTCCTCCAGCTTGGGCCGTTGATCCAGGTGGAGCGTGTCCTCCACCGCGAGTCGGTGCAGTCCGTAGCGCGTGGCCAGCCGACCCATGACTTCCTCGGTCGGTTCGCTGACGTCGATCCACTTGCGGCCCGGTCGGTCGAGCAGTTCCTCGCCGCCCGTGAGGATCTTGCCGTCCTCCAGCAGACAGACCTGAATCATCCCGTAGCGCTCCTGGACTGGTTCCTCGGCTCCCGGGCGGTGCTAGAACTCCCCGCGCCGGAAGTCGAGCGTTAGAGTAGGAATCCCGTGTCTGCTGCTGCCGAAAACAACCCCCAGGCCTCGCTCACCCCGAGGCTCGAAGAAATCCTCCAGGGCCTCGCGGACCGTGACGTCGCCGAGCGGTTGCGAAAAGTGTATCTCGCGGCCGCCCACGCCATCGCCCGCCTGAGCGACCTGGACCTGGTGAAGTACGAGTCCCCCGTCGCGGACTCCAGCCCCGACCTGTCGTTGTGGGAGGAGATGGCGCCCGTCATCCGCGACACGGTGATGGACGTCAACGCGCTGCTCAATGTCATCCGCGAGCAGTTCCCCGCGCCCGCCTCCAGCAGCGCGAGCGCACGCGACGCCGCGGGGCTCCTCCAGGACGCCATGGCGATGCTCGCCCAGGGCGTCACCCAGCTCGGCGAGGCCATGCGCAACCCCTCCGTGGTGAGCGATCGCTGGATGCTCCTCGCGGAGATCCAGCGCACCCGCGCGCGCTTCCGCGAGCAGATGAGCAGCCTCGTGTTCGAGTCCGTCAGCACCTTCGGCGACGTGACGCGCGCCCAGGTCGTCCCCGGCCACGAGGCCGAGGTGAAGGCGGCCGTCACCGTCCGCGCCATCACCGCCGACCTGGCGCGCATCGTCTCCGCGCGGCTCGCCAAGGTGCGCGAGGCCGAGCCCGAGGATGTGCAGTGGAACGCGCAGCAGCTCCAGACAGAGCTGGATGCCTTTGGCCGCACCGCCGCGTATCGGAACCTGCGCGCGCAGGACAAGCGCCGCATCGTCGAGATGCGCGCCGGGGTGGGGCAGCTCGCCATCCGCGCCAGTCCCACGCGAGAGGAGCTCCTGGCGTTGATGGAGGAGCTGGACGCGTTCGTGCGCGGCCTCTCCGGCGTCAATCAGCGGCAGCTCCTCATCATCCACGACCGCGAGGTCTGGGCGTCGTGTGGGGTGCGGCTGGAGCGGGCGCTGTCGCTCGTGGCCACCGACGCGGTCGGCGCGGCGCGGACGCTCGCCGAGGCCGCGGCGGCGGGGCAGGCGCTCTACGGCCGGGACGCCGCGCTGGATGCCTTCCTGCGCAAGGCCCGCAAGCTCGCCTTCGCGCAGCTCTCCGCCGAGGACCTGCACGCCACCATCGCGTCGTTCCAGGGGCTCCTCGCCCAGTTGGACGTGATGTGAGTCGCGCTCGCGAGGAACGCCCCATGCCCCGGCCGCTCCGGGAGGCGGACCTGTCCGCGGTGCGCGGTGTGTTCACGGACGTGGACGGTACGCTGACCACGGGCCACAAGCTGCGCAGCCAGACGATCCAGGCCCTGGAGCGCCTGTCGGCCTCGGGCCTGCGCGTGGTGCTGGTGAGCGGTCGGCCGGCGGGGTGGGGCGAGGCCTGGGCCCGCCAGCTCCCCGTGGACGGCGTCATCGTGGAGAACGGCGGCCTGTTCTTCACCCGGAACGCCCGGGGCGCGCTGCGCAAGGTGTACGCCGAGCCGCCCGCCGAGCGCGCGGCCAACCGCAAGCGCCTGACGACCGAGGTGCGGCGGGTGCTGGCCCGCGTTCCAGGGGCGCGGCTGTCCGTGGACAGCGCGTACACCGAGGTGGACCTCGCGGTGGACTACAACGAGGAGGCCCGCCTGGGGGACGCGGGCGCCGCGCGCATCGAGTCGCTGCTGCGCGAGCGAGGCGTCACGGCGGTGCGCTCATCGGTGCACGTCAACTGCTGGCTCGGCCGGTTCGACAAGCTGAGCGCGACGCGCCTGTTCGCCCGGCGCGTCTGGGGCGAGCGCCTGGACCCCACCGACTCCCGCTATGTGTATGCGGGGGATTCTTTCAACGACGCTCCGATGTTCCAGGCATTTGCCCTGGGCGTGGGCGTGGCCAACGTGCGCGCGGTGCTGGACCGCATCGACGCGCCGCCGGCATTCATCACCCGGGCACCCGAGGGGCGGGGCTTCGAGGAGCTGGCGAAAGCCATCCTCGCCCGCCGCGGGCGGCCGGGTCGCGAGGAGTGACACTGTGGATTTCGTGAAGTTGGAGCTGGCCCGCGGCCTGGGGCGCCACCTGCGTGCCGGACACCCCTGGGTCTTCCGCAAGGCGCTGGAGCACGTGCCCCGCATCCCCGCGGGCTGCGTGGTGGACCTGACGGAGAACGGGAAGTTCGTCGCGCGCGGTTACTACGATCCGCACTCGGCCATCGCCGTGCGGGTGTTGACGCGCGACCCACGCCAGCCGGTGGACGCGGCCTTCATCACGCAGCGGGTGGTGCGCGCGCTCACCGCGCGCCGAGAACTCATCGACCTCACGGACACGGACAGCTACCGGCTGATCCACGGCGAGGGAGACGGGCTGCCGGGCGTCGTGGTGGACCTGTATGCGGGCTGGGCGGTGATGAAGCTCTACTCCGCGGGCCTCACGCCCTACCGGCCGCTCATCGTCGAGGCGCTCAAGGCGGGCGTGCCCGGCCTCAAGGGCGTGCTCGGCCGCGACGAGGTGGGGCGCGACGACGTGGACGAGGACGACGGCCGGGGCTCGGGGCGCATGCTCTGGGGCACCGATGCGCCGGAGCTCATCCCCATCCGTGAGCGCGGCGTGACGTTCCTGGTGGACGCGTGGCGCGGCCAGAAGACGGGGTTCTTCCTGGATCAGCGCGAGAACCGCCACCTCATCCGCCGGCTGTCGCAGGGCCGTGACGTGCTCAACTGCTTCAGCTTCAGCGGGGGCTTCTCCGTGAACGCCGCGATGGGCGGCGCGCGCAGCGTCTTCTCGGTGGATCAGGATCCGGACGCCATCGCGCTGGCCCGCGAGAACTTCACGCGCAACGGGCTGCCCGCCGAGAAGCACGACTTCCTCGCGGCGGACGTGTTCAAGCTCATCCAGTCGTTCAAGGACGAGGGCCGCACCTTCGACCTCATCGTCCTGGACCCGCCCGCCTTCGCGAAGAGCCAGCGCGCGGTGGAGGCCGCCGTGGACGGCTACGCCTCGCTGAACCGGCAGGCGCTGGCCATCCTGCGCCCGGGTGGACTCCTGGCCACCGCGTCGTGCTCGGCGCGCGTGAGCCCGGACATGTTCATGGGCGCGGTGCGCGAGGCGGGCTTCAAGACCGGCGTGGACCTGGCGCTCGTCGAGGAGCGCTACCAGCCGCCGGATCACCCCGTGCGCTTGCAGTTCCCGGAAGGGAAGTACCTCAAGTTCTACGTGCTCCAGGCCGTCTAGCTAGGTGCCGAAGACACGGTGCGCGACGCGGTCCAGCACGTCGCGCCCCCACACGAGGCTGGCCTTCATGAGCCGGTCCATGTCGCGTGAGAACTCGGCACCCGTGGGCACCTGCGTGTACGTGTGGCGCAGGTAGAGGCAGCGGGTGTCGGCCTCATAGGCCACCTCGCCGCCGCCCGCGTCGGTGCCCTCGGTGGCCTCGGCGCGGAAGCCGTCGATGACGCCGGGCTTGGGCTCCTCGCGGAAGCGGTAGACGAGCGCGCTGCACTCCAGCGCCTGCTTCGCCTCCAGGTGCTCGAAGTAGAGCTGCGCCTCTCTCAGCATGGCGCCACCCCGGCCCTCCGCGTCGAGCCCCTCGGTGCTGGTGGCGCCCTTGCCCTGGAGATACCAGCGCACCAGGGCCCGCGCTGACTCCCGGGTGAGCGGCCCGCCCGCGCGCGGCGGCGGCTGCATCACCCCGAGGGAGGACAGCACCCAGTGCACGCCCGTGGGGAGCGCCCAGGCCATGGCTACTTCGCGGTCTTCGCGGGGAACACCCGCGAGGCCACGCGCTCGAACACGTCGCCGCCCCAGTCGAGGCTGGCCTTCATCAGCCGCGCGAGGTCGTCGGAGAACGCCTTGTCGGCGGGGATGGCCGCGTACGTGCGGCTGAGGAAGAGGCTCTTGCTCTCCGGCTCGAAGTCCACCGTGCCTCCGCCGGTGTCCGTGCCCGACTTCTCTTCGTCACGGAAGCCATCGAGGACACCGGGGCGAGGGGACTCGCGGAAGCGGTAGATGAGGCCGCTGCACTTGAGCCCGCCCGTCTGCGAGCTGTGCTCGAAGTAGAGCTGCGCCTCACCCACGCTCACGCCACCCACGCCACTCGGACTGAGGCCCGGGCTCAGGTGAATGCCCTGGGCCCGCAGGAAGGTCTGCACCAACCGCTGCGCTTCGTCACGGGTCATGGCCACCTGCATAGCACGACGATGGAGGCGTCAGAACTGTCCGGCCCGCGCCTGATCGAACGGGACGCGGTGCTTCAGGTACGTGGCCTCCAGCGCGTGCGCGCCGGTGAACATCGTCTTCTCCGAGAAGCGCTCCACCTGCGCGCCCTTGCCCGGGTGACGCAGGAGCGCCAGCGGATCCAGGCTCCCGCCCAGGCCCAACACGCTGGGGACCAGGTCGCGGTTGTTGACGTAGTGCACGTACTGCGGACCGTCCGGGTACGTGGCGCCCGCCGAGCCGAAAGTCTCCACCTTCACGTGGTTCAGCGCCTTCTCCACGTCCGCCTGGGACATCCCATCTTCAATGCGCATCCGGCGCGCCACGTCGTTGAGCGCGCGCGAGGTGATGAGGCCACCCTGGCTGTGCGCCATCACGTGCACGTCCCGGCCCGCCTTCAGCTCGGAGTAGACGGCGTCCGCCAGCGTGTCCACCGCCGGGTTCTTGCCCTTGTCGAGCTTGTCCTTCACGCACTGGATCACATCCGACACCATGCCCTCGGTGGCGTTGTGGATGCCGATGGTGCGCATGCCCGTGCTGTCCGCCAGCGCCTGCAGCGAGCCGGCCTGCCCGTCCTTCGTCGTCGAGATGCCGTTGATGTAGATGGCCGTCTCGGTGGCGTTGGGGTTGTTGCGGGGCGTGAACGGCGGCACCTGGCTCAGCGGCGTGCTCGCGTCGAACGTCTGTCCGCCCGCGCCCACCAGCTTGCCGTCATAGACGCGGTCCGGAGAGCCCGCCGGGGCGGTGAACACCGCGGCCACGGCCTTCGCCGACTTGGACTCGAACCCATCCGCCACCAGCTGCGGCTTCTTCGCCTCCACCGGCTTGGCGCTCGCCGCGCGGCTCAGCTCGGCGGTGGGCTGGGTGCTCGTGCCAAGCGGCTTGAGGGCGTTGCGACCGCGCTCGATGGTGGTCATGGATGGGGGCTCCTGCGCAGGGAAAGTGAGGGAGACGTTTCCATTGTCACCCGAATGCGTCACCAGTTGCGTGGGATTGGACAATTATCGGTTGACGCATTGCGTAGGTTGTGCGCTGCGGCAATTCCTGAGCAGCTGCGTCATGGCGAGTCACACCGATGTGAGGTCCGCGTCGCGACGCTAAGGTGAGGCATGGTCCAGAAAGGGCAGTTCCTGGAGCGCCCCACGCTCGTGCCGGTGGGCAACGAGGTGATGGACGCCACGGCGCACCGAGGCACGCGCGCGCCGCCGTTGCTGGTGCTGCCGCCGCGCCCGGAAGAGGGCGGAGGGATGGATCATCTCCTCGCCGCGGAGCTGGTCTGGGCCGCGGCCCACGCGGGCTTTCCCACCCTGCGCTTCAACCATCGGGGCGTGGGCGCCAGCCAGGGCGAGCGCGGCACGGGCGAGTCCCTGGTCGATGATGCCGAGGCCGCCATGCGCGTGCTGTTGGAGAACGCCGGCACGACGGCCCTCGCGGTGGCTTCGCTGTATGGCGGGGCCCGGGTTGCGTTGGACCTCCAGGCCCGTCACCCGTGCGTGGGCGGGGTGTGTCTGGTGGCGCCGCTGGATGTGGATGTCGTCGCGCTATCGCGGCTGCCGTGTCCGCTGCTCGTCATCGTGGGGGAAGAGGACCGGCGCATGTCGCGCGCCGCGCTGGCTTCCGCTGTCGCCGAGTCGGGCGGACTCCTAGAGGTGATCGAGGATGCGGGGCCGACGTTCCATCGCAACCTGCCACAGGTGGGGCGCGCGGTTTCCGGCTGGTTGGGTCGTCTCGCGGGCGGGTGACCGAGGGCGTGCAACTCTGCGGACTCTGTCACGTTTCTTCACGCTCGCCGCCTTGCATGCGCGAGCAGGGGACATACAGACTGCCCCGGCAGACCCAATCGTTTCGCGGTTCGTTCGTAGAGACCTCGACGCGACGTCTTTCTGAAGGAGTGTGCGATGCGGATGGTGCGAAGGACCGTGGTTCCCGCGGCGCTGGCTTTGATGGCCGCGGCGTGTGCGTCCCCCTCGCGTGAGCCGCAGGCGCCCACCGCGTCCGGCACCGAGCCGGCGGCCCGCGCTGTCGCCACCGAGGTGGACCCCGCCCAGGTGGTTCCCGGCGCCATCGTGGTGGACTTCAAGGATGGCACCACCAAGGCGCAGTTCGACGCCTGGGAGAAGGAGTGGGGCGTCGACCTGGAGTTCAACTCCATCGAGGGCGCCGACGACGGCGTCACCCTGGCGGTGGGCGTGGACGACCTGGACGCGGCGCTCACGCGGATCCGTCAGAACCCGGCGGTCGAGTCCGCCGAGCCGCTGCTGGAGCTCCACGCCAGCTACACCCCGAATGATCCGCAGTACGCGCAGCAGTGGAACCTGCGGATGATCGACATGCCGCGGGCCTGGGAGCGCTCGCGGGGCAAGGGCGTGGTGGTGGCCGTCATCGACACGGGCATCGCCTACGAGGACTACGACGACTTCAAGCAGGTGCCGGACCTGAAGGGCGCGAAGTTCGTGAAGGGCTACGACTTCGTCAACGACGACGAGCACGCCAACGACGACCACGGCCACGGCACGCACGTGGCGGGCACCATCGCCCAGGCCACGGACAACGGGCAGGGCGTGGCGGGCGTGGCCTTCGAGGCGACGCTGATGCCGGTGAAGGTGCTCAACCACTTCGGCAGCGGCACCACGGCGGACATCGCGGATGCCATCCGCTTCGCGGCGGACCACGGCGCGCGGGTCATCAACCTGTCGCTGGGGGGTGGCGGCTACGCGCAGGTCATGGCCAGCGCGGTCGAGTACGCCCGCAAGAAGGGCGTCACGGTGGTGGCCGCCGCGGGCAACGGGGGCCGCGCTCACGTCGAGTTTCCGGCCGCCTATCCCGGTGCCATCGCGGTGTCCGCGGTGGGCCCGGACAGCACGCTGGCCCCGTACTCCTCTTTCGGCAAGGAGCTCGATATCGCCGCGCCGGGCGGGGACAAGCGCCAGGGCGACGCGGGCGGCATCATCCAGAACACCATCGACCCGCGCGACCCCGCGCGCTCCGTCTACGCCTCCTACCAGGGCACGAGCATGGCCACGCCGCACGTGGCCGCCGTCGCCGCGATGCTCTACGCCGCGGGCGCCAAGAGCCCGGACGAGGTCGAGGAGGCGCTCTACGCGGGCGCGAAGCCCGTGGGCAACGTCGCCTGGTCCGAGCAGTACGGCCACGGCGTGCTCAACGCAGAGGCCTCGCTCAAGCACTTCCGAGGCGACGCGGAGACGGCGTGGTCGCCGCTGTACTGGGCCCTGGGGCTGATGGCCCTGGTGCTCTTCTCGCTGCGCGGCCGTGAGCGCCCGGGCTTCCTCAACGTCCTGGTGCGGCCCGCCTTCTTCGCGCCGCTCTTGCTCGCCACGGTGGGCGTGTTCTTCGCGCGCTCGTGGTTCGGCGGGGCCTCGGGGCTGGGCCTGGACGCGGTGGACATGGCCTCGCTGCCCATCCCGGATTGGCAGCGCATCATCTTCGGCCGCGGTCGCACGGTGAACCCGCTGTTCTACAGCGCGCTCATCCCGCTGGGACTCTCGCTGCCAGCCATCGCGTGGAAGGGCATGCGCCCCGCGGTGGGCGGCCTGGCGCTGGGCTTCGCGGGCTTCCTCGCCTACGCGGCGTGGACCGGGGCGCCGTCGCTGGCGTGGATGCCCTTCACGTTCATCGCGCGCCCGTGGCTCGTGTTCCACACGGTGCTGTGCCTCGTCATCGGCCGGGCGATGCTCAAGCGGGAGGAGGCGTGAAGCTCTCCGGCCGAGTCATGTACCGCGACCTCGGGCCCGGTGTCTGGGTGCTCGAGGGCGATGACGGTACCACGTACCAACTGGCGGGCGGCGACCGGAAGCTGAAGAAGGACGGTCACCGCGTGGAAGCCGAAGGGCACGTGGACCGCGCCGCGCTCACCAGCGCCATGGTGGGGCCGGTGTTCCACGTCGCGTCGTATCGCTTCGTCTGAGCTGTTGCGAGGGCGCGCCTCCCGCTCGTGGCGGTGAGGCGCGCGTCGCTCAGCGCTTGGCCTTGTAGGCCTCGGCCTGCCGGCGCCGCTCTTCCTCGTAGGCCTCCATGGGGATGGCTCCCCGGCGAGCCGCCGCGCGGGCCTGCTTCAGTGCCGCGCGCTCCGCCACCAGCCCCGGCGCCGCGTCCTTCTTCAGCTTGGGCAGCGGGTACACGATGTCGAACAAACTCAAGGCCACGCCGCGCTTGTCCACGACGCCGAGCCCCACCAGCGACACGGTCGAGGCCACCACCCAGGGCAGCAGCAATCGCGACAGCGACGGCGTCACCCCTGGCGCCCGTGCCTCCTCGAGCGGCGCGTCCCCGCCGCGTCCCCAGACGGACGGGGTGAATCGCGCCACGGACTTGAGGGCCAGCAGCCCCAGGCCGCCCACCAGCGCCAGCCCGAGCACCGCGCGGGGATCCGTCGTCTCCGCGTCCGCCTGGCCCGCCGCGGCGGTGCGCGAGGCGATGAGGTAGAGCACGGTGGACACCAGGTTGTTGGCCGCGTGGGCGGCCATTCCGGGCCACAGCGAGCCCGTGCGCAGGTAGAGCCACCCGAACAGCAGGCCCAGCTCCACGCGCGCCAGGAAGCCCACGGGGTCCAGGTGGAACGCGCTGAAGATGACGGCCGTGATGACGAGCGCCCGCATGGGCGAGGCCGGGGCAGGCGGGGTGAGGCCCTTCTGGAGGATGCCGCGGAAGAAGAACTCCTCACACAGCGGCGCCCCAATGGCCACGCCGCCCAGGATGAGCGCCATCTCCACGCTCGACTGACTGTCGAACAGGTGCGAGGCGTCGAACATCTCCCGCATCCACGGCGGCACCACCTGCTGGGCCGCGTACTGGATGGGCACCACGAGCGCGAAGAAGTTGGCCACGCCCACCGCGAAGCCGAACAGCGTGGGGGCGGAGCGCAGGGGCACGAGCCCCGTGTAGACCGCGGGCCGGAAGCCCTTGGCGCGCAGCAGCACCCAGCCCAGCCCGAGGAAGATGAACACCTCGGTGAACCACACCCCGAACGCCGCGTTGGCGAGCTGCGCCGCGCCGCCCACGACGATGAACAGCGCCAGGGCGATGACGGTGGGGAGGGCCGGCGCCAGAGGCTCGAGTGGGGCGGGGGACTCAGGAAGCGGTGCGGCGCTTGAAGGGGTCTCTTCCACCAGGGGGCTCCTGCCAGAGAAGGGCCCCAAGGGCCCGACTCCGCGTATCTACCCTGTCCCCATCGCGACGTCCCGCTTCCTGGCGAGCGGGAGGGTGGATCAGCCTCGCCGCAGGTACTGGCGGATGTCCTCGGCCAGCGGGTTGCGCGTGGCGAGGTCTGTGGCCGCCGGCCCCGGTTTGAGCTTCTTGTCCTCCTCGATCAGGATCTTCTGATCCAGCAGGTACTCGACCGCGTTCTCCAGCGTCGTCTTGGCCAGGGACTCGGCGGCGGTGATGCGACCCGCGTGGTACTCCGCGCGCCCCGTCTCCATCGCCAGCTTCACGAAGGCCTTGCGGTCCATGGGCTGCCCTTCCGCCACGTCGCGCAGCGTCATCGCGGCGAGCAGATAGGCCTCCAGGTAGTCGCGCAGCAGGTCGGCGAGGAACTCCAGCTCCGGACGCGCATGCGTCTCGGGCGCCTCCTTGAGCACGTCGCCCTCGTGAATCACCAGCCCCATGCGCACCAGGCGCTCCACCGTCTCCGCGAAGATGGTGTCGAAGCTCGCGCCCACCCGGTAGATGAACTCCACCTTGAACAAGCGGGAGAGGAACAGCGCGCGCGCCTTCACGGTGTCGTAGGGCGCGGGTGAGCCGCCCAAGAGCGCGTTGGCCACGAGGCTGCGGGCGACCACCCGGTTCATGAGGGTGTTCTTGTAGAAGGCCATCTCCGGGCGGCGCGCATCCTCCACCTGGTAGATGACCTCGCCGCGCGCTTCCTGCGTGCGGATGATCTCATCCGACACGAACTCGCGCACCGCGTCCTGGATGGGGCCGAGCGTCTCGGGGTTGCTGGGTGCGTTGCTCAGCTCGCGAGACAGGGGCGCGCCTTCCTCATCCGCGATGCGGCGCAGGTGGCTGATGCGGTCCGTCAGCTCGCGCTGGGTGAGGCCGCGCCGGCGGTGGGCGAGCAGCGACGCGCTCACCAGCGCGTGCGGCGTCACGGTGGACACCTTGCTGATGCCGTACATGACGCGGTTGCCCAGCGCGCGCACGAGGCCCTTCTTCTGCTCGTCGTTGACCTCGGTGTCCGGCGACAGTCCGCGCGCCTTCATGAAGTCCACGAGCGACAAGGGCTCGTCGAAGGTGAGATGGATGCGGCCGTAGCGCGCCGCCAGCACCTTGGGCGCCGTCAACAGGGCCTTGATGTCCTCGGGCTTCTTCTCGCCGCCGGCCAGCTCCTTCGAGTACGAGCCGGACTCGACCACCTTCTCGTAGTCGATGGACACGGGCACGAAGACGAGGTCGTTGCGCGCGCCCTCCAGCACGGCCTCGACCTGCCACGTGAACATGCCCAGCTTGGGCGTCAGCAGCTTGCCCGTGCGGGAGCGGCCACCCTCGGGGAAGAACTCCTGGTGGATGCCGTCATGCACCAGCTTCTTCACATACGCCTTGAACGACGCGGCGTAGACCTTGTCGCCCTTGAACGAGCGCCGCAGGAAGAAGGCGCCGCAGCGCCGGAACATGGGCCCCAGCGGCCAGAAGGACAGGTTGGCGCCCGCGGCCACCAGCGGCACCGCGTAGCCCCGGCTCCACAGCACCCAGCTCAGCACCAGGTAGTCCACGTGGCTCTTGTGGCTGGGGCACAGCACCACGGGCGCGCGGCCCGCGGCCTTCAGCGCGCGGTGCAGACCCGCCTCGTCCACCACGATGCCGTCGTAGATGCGGTTGAAGACCCACTCGAGCATGGGCGCGATGAACGCCAGCGTCGTGGGGCTCGGCTTCGCCGCGATGGCCTTCAGGTTGCGCTGGGCCTCGCGCAGGACGCTCTCCGGCTTGCGGCCCGTGGCGGCCGCGTGCTCGTCCACCACCTTGCGCAGGCCGCGGTCCCGCAGCGTCTCGTCGATGAGTCGGTCCGCGGGCTTCACCGGCGGGCCGTAGACCGCGCGCGTCTCGCGGGCGAGGTGCACGTGCAGCGCGCCGCGCACCTTGCGGCCCAGCACGTCATCCGAGTCGTTCGGGTTCTGCTCCAGGAAGCGCCGCAGGTCGATGGGCTCGCCCACGCGGAACTGCGCGCGCTTGTAGTTGCGGAAGAACGCCAGCATCGAGTGCAGGAAGCCCGGTGCCTCCGGACTGCCGAACACGATGTCCACCCAGCTCGGCTTGAGCCGCGCGTTGCGCTTCTCCCAGACGAACAGCTCCGGCACCAGGTAGACGGGCCGGTCACCCGTGCGCGCCAGCCGCACCAGGGCCGGGAAGGGGTCCTCGCGCGTCTCCTTGCCCGAGGGGGCCAGGAGCGCGGTGCGGCGCAGGAAGACGAGCCCGCTGCCCCCTTGCTGCGAGGCGAAGCGGAAGCGCTCGTAGATGTCCCCGCGCTGCGCCGTCTGACGCCAGGGGCGCGTGAACCAGGGGCGCAGGTTCACCACCGCCCGGATGGGCGGCAGCGAGCGGCGCACCATGGCCCACGCCAGGTACAGGAAGTTGATCCACGCCGTGGTGCGCAGGACGTGCACCACGTAGCCCTTGGCGTGGAGCGAGCGCAGCTCGTCCTCGGCCTCGGGTGGGAAGTGCACCCCATCGAAGTAGCGTGCCCCCAGCATGCGGGACACGGGACCGAACTCGTCCTTCAAGGTCTCGAACCGATTCTCAGGTTGCACGAGCGCAGTATCCACGGCGAGCCCCCAGGTTACATGTTCTCCGGCGTCGGGATTCCGAGCAGCGTCAGCCCGGCCGCCAGCGTCACGCGCACCGCGTCCGTCAGCGCCAGCCGCGCTGCGCGCATGGGGTCATTGCCTTCCACGAGGATTCGCTTCTCCCGATCCTGGTTGCCCAGCGTGTAGTAGCGGCTGTACGCGGCGGCCACGTCCAGCAGCAGGCGCGCCACCAGGCTCGGCTCGTACTGCTCGGCCGCGTCCTTCACGACCTCGGGCAGCCGCATCAGCTCGCGCAGCAGCGCCTGCTCCTCGGGTAGCGACAGCAGCCCCGCGTCATACGTCGCCGGAGCCCCGCCGCCCTTGCGCAGCACGGTGACGGCGCGCGCGTGCGCGTACTGGAGATAGGGGCCGGTGTGGCCCTCGGGGCTGACCACCTCGTCCCAGTCGAACGTGTAGTCGCTGGCGCGCTTGTGCTTCAGGTCGCCGAACACGACAGCGCCCAGGCCGATCTGCTCGGACAGCCCGTCCGGGTCGTCCGTCTTCAGCAGCCCCTCGGCCATGTTCTGCTTCACGCGCTCGAGCACCCGCTCATGCGCCTCGTCGAGGACCTGGTTGATCTCCACCACCTGGCCCTTGCGCGTGCTCATGCCGTGGATGCGGCCGAACGGCACGTGCACGCAGCGGTCGGCCCACGGCTGGCCCATCTCCTTCAGGGTGCGGAACACCTGGCGGAAGTGGAGCGCCTGATCCTGCGCCACGACGTAGAGCGACTTCTCGAAGTGGAAGCGCTCGTAGCGGTCCTCCGCCGCCGCGAGGTCTCGCGTGGCGTAGAGGGTGCTGCCGTCGTTCTTCTTGAGGAGGACGGGCGGCTCGTTGTCCGCGTAGGGCATGTCGACGATGAGCGCGCCCTGCGAGTCCTTCACGCCGGGCTTGCGGGCGATCTGCTCGATGACCGCGTCCATCTTGCCCTGGTAGCGGCTCTCGCCCTCGATGTGCTCGAACTCGATGCCCATGCGCGCGTAGACCTGCTTGAAGCCGCGCACGCTCGTCTCTCGGAACTGGTTCCAGAGCTTCAGCGCCTCGGCGTCACCTGCCTCCATGCGCCGGAAGAAGTCGCGGGCCTTCTCGTCGAAGGCGGGGTCGCTCTCGGCGCGCTGGTTGGCCTTCACGTACACCTGGACCAGGTGGCTCATGTCGTCCATGCGCGCCGGGTCGCCGTACTCCTGGAAACCCACGGCCACGAGGCCGAACTGCTTGCCCCAGTCACCCAGGTAGTTGATGCCCTCCACCCGCCAGCCCAGCGCGCGGTACAGGTTGGCGATGCAGTGCCCGAGGAACGTGGTGCGGATGTGGTGGAAGCCAATGGGCTTGGCGATGTTGGGCGACGAGTAGTCGATGACCACCGTCTTGCCCGTCCCGGCGTCCTTGTCGCTGCCGTAGGCCAGGCCCGCCTGACGGATGGTGTCGATGACCTCGGACGTGAAGGGCAGGGCGTTGAAGCGCGCGTTGACGTACGGCCCCACGGACTTCACCTCGAGCCCCGGGACGGTGACGGCGCGGGCCAGCTCGGCGGCGATGGCGGGCGGGGCCTTCTTCTGCGCCTTGGCGAGGGAGAACGTGGCGAAGCTCAGGTCGCCATGCGCGGGCTCGGCCGGCTTGACCTGGGACTCGATGTCGGGCGCCGGCACGCCCAGGACCTGGGCGATCGCCTGGGCGAAGGCGGCGCGATAACGGGAGTAGACAGAAGTGCTCATGGACCGCGCGGATACTAGCCAAGGCTCGGCGGTTTCCCGCCATCCCTTCTGCGCGGGAAGAAACCTTCCCGTCATTCAGGGGACGGCGGGCCCCCGCATGCTGGGGCGGACCACCGCCGCCACGATGTCCAGCAGCTTGGGCAACTGCAGGGGCTTCTCGAAGAACCCATCAATCCGGTCCAGCCCCTCGCCGGACGTGAGGGAGGCGACCTCGCTCGCTCCGGAGATGATGTACACGACGACGTCCGCCAGCGACTCGGTGCCTCGGATGAAGCGCAGCACCGAGCGGCCATCCTCCTCGCTCAGCCGCAGATCCAGCAGGACCATGGCCGGTCGGATGTGCGACAGGAGGGTGCGCGCCTCCGAGGCGCCCGACGTGGCCATCACCCGATAGCCCTCCTGCTCCAGCACCTGCTGGAGGACCTCGCGACAGTCTGCGTCATCCTCCACCAGCAGGATGCCACCGGCCTTGGGCGCCGCCTGGGACAGCTCGGGCGTGCTCACCGCCCCCGCGAACATGGGCAGGACGAACTGGAAGGTGCTGCCCTCGCCCAGGATGCTGGAGGCCTCCACGCGGCCTCCGTGCAGGGCGATGATCTTCGCCACCAGGGGCAGGCCCAGGCCCGCTCCCGGGGGGCGCGGCATGCCCGGCTGGGCGCGGTAGTACGAGTCGAACACGTGCTCCAGGGCGTCCGTGGACATGCCCGGCCCCGAGTCCTTCACCGAAAGCATGGCGACGCCGTCCGCGGTGGACACGCGCACCTCCACGGTGTTCTCGGCCTCGCTGTGGTGGATGCCGTTCTCGACGAGGTTGTGGATGGCCTCGGCGATGCGTTCGCGGTCCCCTCGGACGAAGACCTCGGGGCAGGGCGGGATGACCACGCGCACCTTGCAGTGCTCGGCGAGGGCGCCCAGGGCACGCACCACTTCTTCGGCCACGGCCTTGATGCCAAAGGGGCGCTGGTTGAGCTGCATCTTCCCGGACGACAGCCGGGACATCAGCACCAGGTCGTTCACCATGCGCAGCAGGCGGTCCGCGTTGCGATCGCAGGTCTGCACCGCGCGCCGCTGCGAGTCCGCCAGCGCCCCCAGCTTCTCGCGCCCCAGCATGGCCAGATAGGCCTTGATGGTGGTGAGGGGGTTCTTCAGGTCATGCGAGACATTCCCGAGCAGCTCCTCGCGGTTCTGCTCCAGGCTCTTGAGGCCGGCGATGGCCGTCTGGAGGTCCTTGTTGCGCCGGGCACTGTCGTCGCGCAGCCGGGCGACCTCGTAGGCGGCGGACAGGTGCGCGGCCAGGGAGAGCATCAGCGTGTCGCTCGCCTTGCGCCGGGCGCCCAGCACCACGAGGACGCCCGTGATGCCCTGGGCACCCTCGAGTGGGACGGCCACGGTCCCGGGCTCGCGCACCAGCGTCTTCTGCGTGAAGGCCCGGCCCACGGCGCCATCACCGGGTGAGGCGGCGATGATGCGGTCGTCATTGCGGCCCCGCACGTGCTCGACGTGGAGCTGATCCCTCGCGGGGAAGTAGCGCGCCACGTAGCAGACCTTGGGCTTGAGGAGCGCGTAGAGGATTTGGAGCTGGGAGCGCAGCGCCTCGGTGGGGCCGGCGTTGTCGGTCAGGTGGCGCCCCATCTCCAAGAGGGCGCGCGCGGCCGCATCCGGATCCACCGGTGGAGCTGGCTTCGCGGCCCGCTTGGCGGGGGTCTTCTTCGCGAGGGGGCGCAGCGGCACGACTTCGGCCAGCGGCCCCTTTCTCTTCGAGGGCACCGGCTGATCCTGCTCCAGAGAGCCCCCGCGAGGGAATGGCCTCGCGGGTCGAGGCCCACTCCAGGACACTGGCCGTGTCGGATGGACGACAGCCGGACTCAGCCCTTGCGCTGGATGTGGGCGTCCTTGTCCAGGGAGTAGGGCTCCACGAGCAGCGCCTGGACCTTCTCCTGGAAGCCTTTCACCGAGAACCCACAGTCAGCCAGGGCCCCCAGCGCGGCGGTCTGGACGCGGCGGCCGGTCTCCTCGGCGGTGAGCAGCTTGAGCATGGGCTCGCGCGTCGACTCGTGCTTCAGCCCCCCGAGCGACTTCAGGGCCGCGATCTTCACGTCGTCCGACATGTCCTCCAGGAAGGGGAGGACGGCTTCGGGGACGCGAGGGTCGGTCTTCCCGGAGACGGCGTGCAGCAGGACGACCTTCTTCTCCGGGTCCCGGGTGTAGTGGCTGGACAGGTGCTTGAGCGTGTCCGTGACGATGCCGAGCACCTGCTCCTCGGACTGCAGCTCCATCAGCAGGCGCAGGGCCCAGGAGGTGGCCTGATCGCTCTTGCGCAGGAAGTCGCTGATGGGGGCGACGGCGTCCTGCCCGAAGCCCTTGATCAACTCGAACGTGTGCTCCTTCTCGTCCGCGTCCGTGGTGAGCGGGTCCACGGTGATGGTGAAGCGGCTGAGCAGGACGGTGATGGCCTCGGGGAACTTCATCTCCCCCAGCTGCTGGATGGCCTTCTGCCGCGTGGTCGGATCCCCATACTTCTGGGTGACCTTGGACTTGAGCTTGAGGGCCTTGTCGGGACCCGATCCACCCGTGAGGAAATCGAAGAGACCCATGGTGCGCACTCGTTCCGGTGTTCGAAGAAGGAATTAGAAGGTGGAGGCGCCGTCTAGGACGGTGCGCCTCGCAAGACAAGAGCCAACCGCAACGTCGCGGCCCGCGGCTTCAGAGCGTCAACTCGCGACGCACATCGCCGCGATAGGCGCGTGACAGTGTCTCGGCCGCCGCGCGAGTCTCCGCGTCTGCGTCCTCCGGGACCTTGACCTGCACGGTGAGGTACATGTCGCCAGGGGCTCCCCCCTTGAGGGAAGGGACGCCGCGGCCCTTGAGCCGCATGCGCCGCCCGGACTGTGACCCGGCGGGAACCTTCACGGTGACCTCGCCCTGGAAGGTGGGGACGCGAACCTCGGCGCCGAGCACGGCCTCGGAGACCGTCACGGGCAGGTCCATGGTCAGGTCGTCCCCGTCACGCTTCACGAGGGGATGCTCGGCCACATCCACCTCGATGTAGAGGTCACCGGGAGGCGCGCCATGCTCGCCAGCGGCGCCCTGACCCGCCAGCCGCACCTTCGAGCCCGTGTGCACTCCCGCCGGAATCTTCACGGTCAGCCGGGTCGTCTCCTCGTGGACGCCGGTGCCGTCGCACTCGGGACACGGCTCCGCGGCCCGCCCGCTGCCATGGCACGTGGGGCAGAACCCGGATCCACCAAAGAGCCCCGGTGCCCGGCGCGCGCGGCCCGAGCCGTTGCAGGTGGGGCAGGTCACCATCTGGCCGGTATCACCACGTCCCTGGCACTTGGGACAGCGTCCCGGGCGGCGCAGGGTGATGGCGCGCTCGGTGCCCGTGACAGCTTCGGCCAGGGTGACTTGCACGCGGGTGGTGAGGTCATCGCCGCGCTCGGCACCGGAGGGCCGGGTCCTCCGCCCGAAGACGTCCCCCATGTTGACGCCGCCACCACCGCCGCCGGATCGCCCGAAGATGTCGTTGAAGAGGTCGCCCAGGTCCACGCCCTCGGCGCCGTAGGGGATGCCGCCCCCGCCTCCGCCACCCGCGGACTGGGCCGCCCGGTAGGCGCGGTACGCTTCCGCCTTCTTCTCGTCGTAGCCGATCTTCTCGGCGTCCTCGCCAAACTCGTCGTACAGCTTGCGCTTCTTCGGGTCGCTCAAGACCTCGAAGGCGGCGTTGAGCTTCTTGAACTTCTCCTCCGCCGCCTTCGCCTTGCTCCCCTGGTTCACGTCGGGGTGGTGTTCTCGCGCCAGCTTCCTGAAGGCCTTCTTGATCTCGTCCGCGGACGCCGTCCGCGAGACGCCCAGAATCTGGTAGTAGTCGTCCGCCATTTGTTCCCGCCGTGCTGTACCCGATTGCAAGAACGTAACCAGTACAGAGGGCGACGCCAGCACGGGATGTCCGAAAGACCGTGGGATGGTTAGAGTCGCCGCAAGATGAGGGAGGCCATGGCAGTGCCGCGCGCAGCTCGAGCGGGTCCCCTGTGCCTGGTGGGCTGGCTGCTCGCGACCGCCCCGGCAAGCGTCTGGGCGGCGCCTCCCGCGTCCGCTGATTCGGACCGGACCGAGAACGCGGTGGTGGACCGGGTGGTCGCCGTCATCGAGGGCCAGGTCCTGACCCTCAGCGAGCTGGATTTCGAGGCCCGGGTGGCGCTCGTCCAGCAGGGGGCCGTGCAGGCCGCCTCGGACCCGTTGGACGAGGAGACGCTGCGTCGGTCCCTCGATCTGGCCATCAGCCAGCGCCTCCTCGTACTGACGGCGGACCGCCTGCAGGCCTTTCCCGTCGAGCCGTCGGATGTCGAGACCCGCCTGGTGGCCTTCCAGGCCCGACTTGGCGGCCCGGAGGCCCTGAGGCGCTTCCTGGCCCTCCACGACATGGACCGGGAGGGACTTGCGGTCGCCGTGGCGCGCATGCTGCGCGCCGAGCGCATCCTGGACAGCCGCGTGCGGATCAAGGCCCAGGCAAGCGAGACCGAGGTGCGGCAGTACTACGACTCGCACCGGGCCGAGTTCCCAGGTGAGTACGACCAGGCGGCGCGCACGGCCATTCGCGACAGGCTGGTCCGGGCCCGCTACAACGAGCTGGCCGCCAGAGTCCTGGCCGAGGCGCGCTCTGCGGCGCAGGTCCGTCGGGTGGCGGCCTTTGCTCGGGAGGCCCGGCGATGAGGCGCCTGAACGACGAGGGCGCATCCGGGCCCAGCCACGGCTTCCTGATCCGCCGGATGACCCGGGATGACCTCCCGGCGGTCATGGCCCTGGAGAAGGCGTCCTTTCGCAACCCCTGGTCCACGGAGCTGCTCCAGCGCGAGCTGGAGCACGAGTGGTCCACCATCCTCCTCGTGGAGGACCCGCTGCCAGAGGGTGGGGTGGAGCTGCTCGGGCTCGCCATCTTCTGGATCGTCCACGACGAAGTGCACGTGCTGAATGTGGCCACGTCCCCCGAGCATCGGCGGCGTGGGGTGGCCCGCGCCGTGATGGACGAACTGCTCGCCCGAGGTCGCGCGCATCGCTGCTCCCTGGCGACGCTGGAGGTCCGTAGGAGCAATGAGCCCGCGCTGAACCTCTACCGCGCGCTGGGCTTTCGTCCTGTGGGCATCCGTCCGAACTATTACGTGGACGAGGGCGAGGACGCGATCGTGATGGTCCTCGACTTCTAACCGCACGCGGAGTAGAGGACCGCCCGCTGTCTCCAGGTTCGACGAAGATGGAAAAGGGTTATCGGGTCCCGGCTGCTTCCTGGCCAGGGTCCTGCCGTGCTTGACACGGGGAGGCCCCTCTCTATACTCGCGCGCCTTTCTGTAGCCTGTAGGTAGATATGTGCCGCCTGGTGTGCTCGAGGCGGCTCCCATCGAAGAAGAGGTTTCAGTGCCGACCATCAGCCAGCTCGTCCGCAAGGGCCGCGAGAAGCTCAACATCAAGGGCAAGAGCCCTGCCCTGAAGGAGTGCCCCCAGAAGCGCGGTGTTTGCACCCGCGTGTACACCACGACCCCGAAGAAGCCGAACTCGGCCCTCCGCAAGGTGGCGCGTGTTCGTCTGACCAACGGGATCGAGGTCACCTCCTACATCCCCGGCGTGGGTCACAACCTCCAGGAGCACTCGGTGGTGATGATCCGCGGTGGCCGTGTGAAGGACCTCCCGGGTGTTCGCTACCACATCGTTCGCGGAACGCTGGACTCCGTGGGTGTTGCGGGCCGCAAGCAGAGCCGTTCGAAGTACGGAGCGAAGCGCCCGAGCTGATTGGCTCGGATCGCTGACCACCTTCGTCATTTGAAGCCGTGTCGGACGCTGGCCCCACACCCTGGGGAGTGTCCTCCGCAGTTCCAAGAATGCAGCGTTTGAAGCCCCGGTGTATTTCCTCGGAAGAGGGAAGTGGGGCGTAAGGGAAGAGAAGAGATGCCTCGTCGTCGCGTAGTCGCTAAGCGGAAGATCCTCCCCGATCCGAAGTTCCAGGATCGGCTCGTGACGAAGTTCGTCAACGACCTGATGCGCAAGGGGAAGAAGTCCATCGCCGAGGGAGTCTGCTACGGCGCGTTCGCCCTCATCGAGGAGCGTGCGAAGGAGGACCCCCTCAAGACCTTCAAGAAGGCCCTGGACAACGTCAAGCCCGTGCTCGAGGTGAAGAGCCGCCGCGTCGGTGGCGCCACCTACCAGGTGCCCGTGGAGGTCCGTCAGGATCGCCGCGTGGCGCTGGGCATGCGCTGGATCATCACCTACGCCAAGGCGCGTGGTGAGAAGACGATGCAGGAGAAGCTGGCCGGCGAGATCATGGACGCCGCCAACAACCGCGGTAACGCGGTGAAGAAGCGTGAAGACACGCACAAGATGGCCGAGGCGAACAAGGCCTTCGCGCACTACCGCTGGTAGTCCCTTAGGGGCTCGCGGACGCCGCTCGGATGCAGAGGATGCATCCGGGCGGTTTTGTTTTTGCTAGAAGCAGGTTCTCTGAAATTTCCGGTCGGTGAGCGCGGAGGCCGTGTCGGCTTGCCCGCCTCCCGTGGAGAGGCACTGAGTCATGGCTCGCGAGTACCCACTCGAGCGCTACCGCAACATCGGCATCATGGCGCACATCGATGCCGGCAAGACGACCACCACCGAACGGATCCTGTTCTACACAGGGGCCATCCACAAGATGGGGGAGGTGCACGAAGGCACCACCACGACGGACTGGATGGTGCAGGAGCGCGAGCGCGGCATCACCATCACCTCGGCCGCGATCACCTCGTTCTGGAAGCGGCGCGAGCAGAGCTACCGCGTCAACATCCTCGACACGCCGGGCCACGTGGACTTCACCATCGAGGTCGAGCGCTCGCTGCGCGTGCTGGATGGCGCGGTCGCGGTGTTCGACGCGGTGAACGGCGTCGAGCCCCAGTCGGAGACGGTCTGGCGCCAGGCGGACAAGTACAAGGTCCCCCGCATCTGCTTCATCAACAAGATGGACCGAGTGGGCGCGGACTTCGAGATGTCCGTGGGCACCATCCGCGAGAAGCTGGGTGCCCGGCCCGTGCGCATGCAGTTGCCGCTGGGCTCCGAGGACAAGCACCGCGGCGTCATCGACCTGGTGCAGATGAAGGCGCTCGTGTTCCACGACGACGCCCAAGGCAGCCGCTACGACACGGTGGACATCCCCGAGGAGTTCCGCGAAGCGGCCGACGCCGCGCGCGCCGAGCTGGTGGAGGCCGTGGCGGAGCAGAGCGACGCGCTCACCAACAAGTTCCTGGAGGGGGCGGAGTTCACCGAGGAGGAGATCCGCGCGGGGATCCGCGAGGGTTGTGTCGGGCTGAAGCTGTTTCCGGTCTTCTGCGGCTCGGCGTTCCGCCACAAGGGCGTACAGCCGCTGCTGGACGCCGTGGTGGACTACCTGCCCAGCCCGTTGGACATCCCGCCCGTGCACGGCAAGAACCTCAAGGGCGAGGACGAGGAGCGACCCACCCGCGACGACGCGCCGTTCAGTGCGCTGGCGTTCAAGATCATGAACGACCCCGCGTTCGCCTCGCAGACGCTCACGTTCCTGCGTGTCTACTCAGGCCGCCTGGAGGCGGGGACCGCGGTGTGGAACTCGGTGAAGGGCAAGCGCGAGCGCGTGAGCCGGCTCGTGCAGATGCGCGCGGACAAGAAGGACGAGCTGACCGAGTGCTACGCGGGTGACATCTGCGCGGTGGTGGGCATGAAGCTCGCCACCACGGGCGACACGCTCTGCGACGACAAGCACCCCATCATCCTGGAGCGGATGGAGTTCCCCGAGCCGGTCATCGACATCGCCATCGAGCCGAAGTCGACGGCGGACCAGGACAAGATCATCCAGGCGCTCCAACGGCTCGCGGCGGAGGATCCGTCGTTCCGCGTGAAGACGAACGAGGAGACGGGGCAGACCATCATCGCCGGCATGGGCGAGCTGCACCTGGAGATCATCGTCGACCGGCTCCTGCGCGAGTTCAAGGTCGACGCGAACATCGGCAAGCCGCAGGTGGCCTATCGCGAGACCATCACGGTCCCGATGGAGGCCGAGGGCAAGTACATCCGGCAGACGGGAGGCCGAGGCCAGTACGGCCACATCTGGCTGCGCGTGATGCCGAACGAGCCAGGCAAGGGCTTCCAGTTCGAGAACAAGATTGTCGGGGGCGCGGTGTCCAAGGAGTTCGTGGACGCGGCGAAGCAGGGCATCGCCGAGTCCATGCAGAACGGGCCGGTGGCCGGCTACCCCATGGTGGACGTCAAGGTCGAGGCCTTCGACGGCTCCATGCACGACGTGGACTCCAGCGAGATGGCGTACAAGATCGCTGGCTCCCTGGGCTTCAAGGACGCGGTGCAGCGGGCCTCGCCGGTGCTCCTCGAGCCCATCATGAACTGCGAGATCCTCACGCCCGAGGAGTCCATGGGCGACGTCATCGGAGACCTCAATGGTCGCCGGGGGAAGATCCTGGGGATGACGCCTCGGCCGGGGAACGTGCAGGCCATCCAGGCGCAGGTGCCCTTGGCCGCCATGTTCGGGTACTCGACCGACCTGCGCAGCCGCAGCCAGGGAAGGGCGACCTACACCATGCAGTTCAGCCACTACGCGCCGGCCCCGAAGGCGGCGTTGAACCGGTAATGGGTCGCCCGGAGGGTTGTCTACCGGGCGATTTCAGTTGACGTCGCAGCAGGTTTGGAGCACGACGCAGCACCTTTCGGGAGTTGCTTTTCCCGAGTTGAGACCGAGAGCGCCGGACGAAGCTCCGGCCCCGTGAGGAGTGTCATGTCCAAGGAAAAGTTCGATCGTAGCCTTC